>JAQICA010000210.1 GCA_027858775.1 Salinivirgaceae bacterium
GTAGAAACACTATCGATGGATTCTACGATAATACCGGAGGCCTAAGTTTGGCAACGCTGGCAGGTGGAAGTGTTTCGGCAGTAGTTGAACATAACCTGATTACAAACAATCGGTACGGTATGAATATTCAGGGTAATGTAAATGCAACCATTAGGCACAACCGTATTATTGACAACAATTTAGAAGAAAACCCAATGAATGGTGGATCTGGAATTAGTTTTTACAGCGGTGCAGAAGCCATTGTTGCGCATAACACCATTACCGGAAACCTCTGGGGAATAAGCATTCCCACAAGTGCATCACCAAATTTGGGACAGCTGGGAGCTGATACGGTAAATATTGGTCACAACTACATTTATGACAATGGTAACGGTGGTGCTGTTTACAATTTATATAACAATACAGCTGGAGAAATTTACGCGCAAAACAATTACTGGGGAACTACTTCATTGGAAGAAGCCGCTGAGGGTATTGTTGATGTAGCCGATAACGCATCGCTGGGTCAGGTGTTTTACGAACCCATTTACGTATTAAGCAATGCAAACCAACTGGCTCAGTTTGCTGTAACGATCGACGGCTTTTCTTACGCTGCCGAAATAGATCACGAAGCAAACGAAGTACACCTCGAATTGCCTGAAGGAACTAATTTAACTGCGTTGGCTCCTCATTTCGAGACTAGCTTGTACGCCCATGTTTATGTAAATGGCCAGATTCAGGAAAGTGGCATCACGATGCACGATTTTACCGAAAGTGTGGCATATACGGTAATTGCCGAAGATAGTACAAGTGCAGAATACATAGTGTACATCAGCACAGAAGTTGGATTAAATGTATTTAACGTCACTCAACGTTCGGTCTATCCAAACCCAACCAGCAGGACACTAAAAGTTAGCGGAGAGCTACCCGAAAGCATTGTGGTGTTAGATATGGCAGGACGCATAATTTTAAGTCAAATGCTTAATAACGAAGGCACAATTGATGTAAGCGCATTGAAATCGGGCGTATACTTCCTACAAATGCAATTTGACAATACAACAATACACGTAGAGCGTTTTATAAAAACGGAATAAAATAAAGCGCGCGAACACATAAAAAAAGTCCGGCAGTTAAAGCAACTACCGGACTTTTTTTTATTAAAAAATTTATCGACGTCTATTCTTTAAAAACATCGTCCCATTCTTTCACTTGTATTTTACCAAACTTCTTCAATTCGTCCATGCTAATATCTTCACTATTTCCAACTACTGCCAGCACCACGGCACGGTCTTTAATTTTCTCTTCCCAGAATTTAACCACATCATCAAAAGTCAGTTCTTTATATGCCTCTACACGCTCGGGAAGCGGATCGCCCGTATAACCCATATGGTTCCAATAGCGATGTTTCCAGGGTAAACTTCTAAAATCGGGCTTTTTAGTAATAGCCGAATTCACCAGGTACTCTTTAATCATCTCCATGCGTTCAGGTTTTTGAGGCATATCGCGAATAAGATCGTTAAATATGGTAAGCGCATCGATGGTTTTATCGCACTGTGTTCCAACATACCCCACAAACAAAGCGTCGTGATCCCTATGCTCTGGTTTTGCAAAGTTTGCTCCAGCGGAATAGGCCATACTGCGATACTCCCGAATTTCTTGTAGTACTAAACCAGAAAAACCGCCTCCAAAATACATATTAAACGCCTCTACATAAGGCACCTCTTCAGGCTTCACTTTATCTTGATTGATAAATAAGAATGCCTTGCTCTGGTTTGTATTGTCATGATTGATGAAGAAAACCTGGTTTTCATTGTATTTTTTGTAATCGGGTCCTTCATTTCCTTTACCAGCAAGCTTCACATTAGACAAAAATGCACAATTTTCACTAAGCTGCTTTTCTACCACTTCAGGTTTATTCTGCCCCACATAAAACAGATCAGCTTCATACTTAATTGCATCTTTAAATGGTTCGATCAAATCTTCGGGCTTCAGTTTTTTCAATTCCTTCTTACCCAATCGGTTTAAGTATTCAGACTCTTCGCCAAAACGTAAATAGCTAAACAACCCTCCTGCAATCATATCGGGTTCGGTTTTCTCCATTTTACGTTCCATTTTCACCTGCTTGGAAAGCTGCTTAATTTTGTCTTTAGAAATCGAAGGTTTTTCGAGTAACTGGTTAAGCAAAGCGTATGCTTCGGGCAACCGATCTTCCGGGCCTTTCACTTTAAGAACAACATAATTATCTGTAGCATAAAAACGATAGGTACAGGCAGTTTCGCCCATCAGGTTTTTAAATTCGCCAAGTTCCATTCCCTCCGGCGATGCATCGTTCATTGTCATGAGGGCATAATCAAGCATCAAATCCTGTTTCTTGCCCTTATTAAACTGGATAGTAAGCTCCGCAATATCGTTTAAGGGATTTGGTCCATAACGCAAATGTACCTTTTCAGAAATATCGGCAATAGTAATTTCGTCATCCAGAATAATTGGCTCAAGCTTGTAAGGTGAGGCAGGAATATCCTCAAATTTTTCGCGATAGGGAGATTTAGCATTTGTGTTCGAAACCACAGGTTCGTATCCGGGTTTTTCGAGCTTCTCCTTTTTGGGAAATCCCATTTTCGAGTACATCACCAAACGGTTTTCGGTAAAATATTTATTGGCCAATTCAACAATATCCTGCTTGGTTATTGCCTTTATTTTTTCCGGACGTCTGTACACGTTAAGCGGATTTTTGTCCATTGAAAAAGTGTAGGCCAGCTCCACTGCCTGACTTTCAATTGACTCAAGTTTCAACTGATACGATTTATACATTTCATCCTTTACCGCCTTAAGTAATGCGTCATCGAACTCGCCATTTTTGAGTTGCTCTATCTTACTCATAATTTTTTTCTCGCCCTTCTTCAGTCGTTTGAAGAAACCGGGAAAATACAACAAAGCCGTTTCGCCATTATCGAAGTACGGCATATTGAAGGCTATTGCCAGTGGCATGTCGTTATCGACCATTAACTCGTCGAGGAGTCCGGTTTGTGCATTATTGGTGAGGATTTTCATGGTTACTTCCCACCCCAATGCATCGTCGCTCTTTTGGCTGGGTGCTCTGAATCCAATTACGCCGAGCGGTATTGGCGATTTACGAACTTTCAAGAACTCGCGCCCGTCAAATGGTTCCTCTTCGTAGGTTTTATGTTCCGGCACTTCGCCAGCTTCCCATTTGCCAAATTTTTGGGCAATAAGTGGTTTAACTTCTTCAATATTAAAATCGCCGACCATTACAAGTGCCATATTTCCGGGGCGGTACCAATCTTCAAAAAACTGGTACATTTTGGTTAACGAGGGATTTTTTAAATCGTCGGTTGTACCAATAATCGAACGCTGACCATATGGATGATTTTTAAAGAATTTTTTATTGTAGGAGTCAATTAGCCCACTAAAAAACTGATCGTCGTACATATTTTTCTCTTCGTACACCACTTCCAGTTCTGACTGAAACGACCGAAACACGGGTTTGTAAAAGCGTTCGGCATACAAATCGATCCATTTGTCGATTTGGTTTGGCGGAAACTGATTGTAATAAATGGTTTGGTCGGGTCCGGTGCCAGCATTCAGACGTGTACCCCCCATGGCGTTAATCAGAAAACTGGTTTCATTCAAAATGGAGTACTCACCAGCTTTCACCGACTCTTCGTTAATTTTTTGCTGGATCTCTTTCCGTGCAGAATCATCTTTGGTTTGGCCGAGCTCATCGTACAATTCAAAAACTCTATCGATATGTACTTTTTCTTTTTCCCAATTGACAGTTCCGAGTGTTTCAGTACCTTTAAATAACATATGCTCCTGATAGTGTGCCATTCCGGTAGCATCTCCGGGATCGTCTTTGGCTCCTGCTTTTGTGATAACAACTCCAAAAACCTTCGGTTGTCGGTTATATACCTTTAAAATAACTGTCAATCCGTTTTCGAGTTGGTAACGTACAATTTTCGGTTCATTTTCGGCATATGCGCAGAAGGCATATACAACCAGCATCGCAATTAAAATAATTTTCTTCATTTGTTTTAAGTTTTGTTTTCACTTGAATGAGACGCCCGTCAATACTAAAAGTTACAAATTTAAAGCAATTGTTTTCGGGGCATATTGAATTAATAATTTTGCACACATTATCTCTTTTCTGTTAGAGTTTAACTTTTATCCCTACCGGGAAAAATGTAAAAGCATAAAAATTATGGAACTGTTCGATAGATACCGGAGAGTAATACGCTCTGTTACTGGGCAAAAACACAAATAGCGGAGCTGTTTCAATATAAAGACGTTTAGTAATTCGTACATTCAGAGTTAAACTCGCATTCACAGTGGCTCCAAAGTCATCCTTATCGTCCCAATTTACGTGTAAAGCACCAATACCAAACCCTCCAATCCAAAACATCCGATCTTCAATCAAGTTAAATTTATAATAACCATTCACACTCAACTGGCTTAAATCACTATCAAGTTCATACAACTGATCTGTCATAAAAAAACCTAAATTCCGTGAATGTTCATAGCTGACACCAAACAGCCAGTCTCCTTTAATATATTTTTGATATTCGAAAAACGTACGAACGCCAAGAGAATTGTATCCATCGACTATAAATCCTGTTTGAACGGATAAATAATCGGGTTTCGCTACATCAAATTCCTTAACCCCGGAAAAATCGTGAATTTTCTGCGAAAACCCAGCGTTGAGCATTCCAAATAAAAGCAACAGGAATCTGATTCTAAGCATCATTGTAAAATGAAATAATATCGATCATCTCGATTTGGATAAATTCCAGAATGGCGGGAAAAGTATCCTTCTCCACAACAAACGAAAGCCACAAAATTACCTGTTTTTTTTTGAGTGCTTGATTTTAATGGTCATATGGAGCTCGCCATGAAAAGTACAATAAGTAACATGCTCTTTTATAATTGTCTAATAATAAATATCGTTCGAGACAAAATTTTAGTCATGCCCCGGTTCGAAAAGTTCAAGTTTAAGCCTAGCCTTTATGTAAATCAAGGCGTCCCGATTCTCGGGATAACTGGTCACAGAAAGGGCGTAACGCAGAACCTTTAACTCACGAACACAATTGAAAAATTATTTTAATTGTGAGTAAATTGGACTTTTCGGGCAAGCACTATTTAGGTGTTTTTCAAGTTAGCTAACTCCTCCTTCAATCGTTCAATTTCCGTTTCGCGTTCTCTAATTTTAGTAAAATCGTACCCAATAGCTACAATCTTGTGAATATCCCCCTCTGAATCCTTCAGTGGGATATAACTTTCATCGATATATTTTACTTTACCGACAATATTCACTTCTGAAATACGCTTTTTGGTTCGTCCGTTCTGCAGGTCGACCCAAAATTTCTTATACGCCGTTGGTGTTGTTGTATTGTCGAGCCCCATACTTTTGTGATGTTTCCCCACCATTTTATTTTGTTGTATTCCCAGCAGGTCGACACACTTCTGATTGACATTCAGGATTTTTCCCTCGAGATCGAACTCGGTAATAAGCACTGATGAGCCCAACGCTTCAATAAGCGCCCGCATTTCGGCGTCGCGCCGGTCTGCCTCTTCTTGGGTAGCTTCCAACTCTTCAAGGTTTTGACGCATCTCCTCTTCCTGCGACGACAATACCTCTCGCTGCTCCCGCGATTCTTCAAGCAGTTTATTCGTACGCTCGGTGACTTTTACACTGGAAACGGTTGAGGCAATACTTTCGGCAATTTTTTCGACGAATTCAATTTCGTATTTTTCAAATATATTAAACGATACTAACTCCAATGCGCCAAACACCTCGTCGTTTAAAACTAATGGCACAATAAGTATTGATCGGGGACTGGCTTTTCCAAGCCCTGATGTAATATGTACGTAATCTTCTGGTACATCGGTAATATAAATTGTCAGTTTTTCGTGCACCACTCGCCCAATAAGTCCGTCGCCCGGAGCAATGGAGTCTTTCAGCATTTTGCGTCGATCATATGCTATGGCAGATTTCAACTCATACAGTTCTTTTGCTTCCTCTTCAGAACGAACATATATACATCCCTGGTTTGCACGGGTATAGTCTACCAGATTTTTCATTATCTGGAAGGATAGTTGGTTAAGATTTTCGTTATTCTTACGAAGAATATCACCAAATTTTGCTAACCCTTCAGTTACCCAATTTTGCTGTTTCTCAAGTTTTTCTCTGTCCATTTGTTGCGCCCGGGCATTTTTCAGACTAGTTTGCATATCGAGTAAGGCATGGCCAAGAGTATCCCGATCTGACAGCAATTGGTATTCAGAATCGAGCTCGCCCTCACCTATGCTTCGCGCAAAATCGGCAGTATGCAGCAATCCATCCATTAGGGTGTTCATTGAATCAGACATTTCTTGTAACTCATCGCCGGATGTTACATGAAGTTTTGTTGTATTTTCGAGGTCGCCCTTGGCAAGTTTTTGCAAAACACGCGTGGTATATTTTACCGGACGGGTAATGTATCCGCTAATAATGTAAACCACAACGATTAATAATACAAGCCCTCCGAAACCAACAAGAAGCGTAAACAGCAAATTATTTCGTGCTTCGCGCATTATATTGTCGAGTGGCGCCTTCATTAAAATAGACCATGGCGTTTTTGTATTCCCAATGCGTACAGGTTGAAATACATAGTAAAAAGAATTTTTTTCGCCAAAATGAAAAGAAAACAAATCGCCTTCCGAAATATTCTTCATAATATCGAGAGTGTCGGCAAATTCTTCATACACATCAACAAAGAGTCGTCCAAGGTTATCTTCATCGGGATGGGTAACAAATGTCCCATCATTTGCAATTAAAAAAAGCTGACTGCCTACGATGGGTTGAATATCATTAATCACTTCCTGATAGCTTTCAAGGCTCACATCCATGCCGGCCAGTCCAACAAATTCGTCATTTTTTAAAATAGGGATGCACAGGCTTGTTTCGAGAATTTCGTCATCGGCATTGCCCGAATAGGTGAATGTATATGGATTAAGAATAGTTTCTTCTTTTGAAACTTTCATCTTGTAGTAGGCTCCATTCACATTATCGCCCTCACTGTCGAGCAGTTCTGTACGATATTTTAAACCAGACCGATCGCGGTAAACAGTATACCGTCCGCGTCCGTATGGCAATGTCCAGGTACTATCGAAAAAACGGCGTTCCCAAATAATCCAGCTTGCCAAAAACGGCTCGTTCCGCTCAGTGATACTGAACATCATATCTTTCTGAAGATCCATGGTCTGTTTAATACCGTAGTCGGGAATGCTATGCAGCGCCTGCCCAAACGAACGAGCCATACCCATATGCGCATTAAGCTGATCTTGAACCGAAACGGCGTACCCTGAAGCATACGAATGAACGAGCTCTTTGGCATTGCTTAACGCAAGTTTTTCAATTTTAACAGCAATATACGATAGCATTGCTCCCAAAATAATGATAAATGCAATGAAAATTGAAAAAAGCATTTTGCGCCGAATGCTACGGCGTATTTTGAACATGTCTGTAATAAGCGACATAATGAGGATTTTAAGAATACAATCCTATAAAAATAGGTATTTTTTTATGACCTTCGAAATTAAAGATAAAAGGATTGATTAAAATGATAGTAAATAATTATGAGCCCATTTAACACGCGGGATTTCATTACGACGTAATTTTTTGATATTTAATGCGTTAGCTATTTGTAATGATGTCGTTCACGATCACCGTTTCACAATAACCTAAAATCCAACAGAAGGAATGAGAACTCCTGTATTCCTATGGATTGAGTCTGTCGATATAAATAAAAAAAAAAGGCTGTTCAAAAAGGAACTTTACGGTTTTGTTGGAGAAGATCACCGAATAATACTGACAAGTATGTTCGACTACTTTTCGTTCAAAACGTTTAAAGTTCTTTTTCAACAGCCTCCATGAGAAGTGGCTACGAAACTATTTCCTGAGAAGTATATTATTTTCCGGGCTCGATAAGCATTCCTGCTCCAACCGTATTGTTTGTTCCTTCTTCAATTAATATTAAACTACCGGTAATTCTGTTTTTCACATATGGATCCCAGTTAAGCGGCTTGGTTGTTTTAATTGAAACACGACCTATATCATTTAGCTGGAATGCTTTTCCTTTGTCTTTAATTTCCAATTTATTGATATCGAGGCTATAGTGAATATTTGAGATTTTACATTTCACTTCGTTGGAAGTGTGCTTCAAAATGTACTTGCCTCCCGGATTCATTGGTCTTTCACTCATCCATGTCAACATCAGATCCATCTCTGTTGTTGAATACGATTTGTTTGCAGCATCCACAATCATATCGCCCCGGCTGATATCAATATCGTCTTCGAGTTCGAGTACAACCGACAACGGAGGAAATGCACTGTCTAGTTCACCGTTAAGAGTAGGAATACTTTTGATTGTGCTTTCGATGCCACTGGGCATAATGGCCACTTTATCGCCTTTTTTAAATACACCGCCTGCAACACGTCCGGCGTATCCTCTAAAATCGTGATATTTATCGTTTTGGGGACGAATTACATACTGCACAGGCAACCGTTTATCATTATAATTTCGGTCGCTGGTAATTGTTATGGTTTCGAGTAAATGCAGCAGTGTGGGGCCTTCGTACCAAGGTGTATTTTCCGATTTGTTTACGACATTATCGCCATCTTTGGCGCTAATTGGGATAAAATGAATATCGGGAATATTTAGTTTATTGGCAACATCATTAAAATCTTTCTTAATTTCTTCGTACTTCTCCTGTGAGAAATCGATTAAGTCCATTTTGTTTACACACAAAAGTACGTGAGGGATTTGCAGAAGACTGGCAATAAATGCATGGCGTTTGGTTTGCTCCAGCACGCCGTTTCGTGCATCAATCAGTACTATTGCGGCATTGGCTGTAGAGGCACCGGTAACCATGTTTCGGGTGTATTGGATGTGTCCCGGAGTATCGGCAATAATAAATTTCCGTTTTGGGGTGGCAAAATAACGGTATGCCACATCAATGGTAATTCCTTGTTCGCGCTCTGCGCGGAGGCCGTCGGTAAGTAAAGCGAGGTTTGTGCCCTCTGCTCCCATTCGAACACTTGCCTGCTCTATAGAATCGAGCTGATCTTCAAAAATTGATTTACTATCGTAGAGAAGTCGGCCAATAAGTGTACTTTTTCCGTCGTCTACACTTCCTGCGGTCGTAAAGCGTAACAACTCCATGTCAAGGTAGCCTTCTGTCGAGTGTGTTTGTGTATGGTAATTTTCGTCTCTCATAATTTTTTCTACTTTAAAAAAGTTGTTTTGCCTGTTTAGAAGTAACCCTCTTTCTTTCTATCTTCCATTGCGGCCTCGGAGCGTTTATCGTCGGCTCGAGCACCTCTCTCTGTGGTACGTGTAGCAGCAACTTCCTGCACAATATCTTCTAACGAGCTGGCTTTCGATTCTGTAAGTCCTGTGTTTGTAATATCGCCAATTGTACGGCAACGAACCTGACATTCAACAACCTCTTCGCTATCGCGTAAATTCATGAATGGTGCCCAGGCAAGCCATACACCGTTACGTTTAAACACTTTACGTGTATGTGTAAAGTAAATAGAAGGGATTTCAATATTTTCGAGCAAAATATATTGCCATACATCCATCTCAGTCCAGTTGCTAATTGGGAATATACGGAAATGTTCGCCCATGTTTTTTCTTCCATTGAACAGGTTCCACAACTCTGGTCGTTGATTTTTTGGATCCCACTGTCCGAAGTCATCGCGGTGTGAGAAAAAGCGCTCTTTGGCTCGTGCTTTTTCTTCATCGCGGCGACCGCCACCCATGGCTGCATCGTACTGTTCTTGCTCAACTGCATCGAGCAAGGTAGTTGTTTGCAGCATATTTCGGCTTGCATCGAAGCCGGTTTCTTCCACAACCTTACCTGCGTCAATGGTATCTTGTACATATTTTACCACTATTTGTGTGCCGGTTTTCTTGGCTAAATCGTCGCGAAACGCAATGGTTTCGTCGAAATTATGCCCCGTATCGATGTGCATTAGCGGAAAGGGAACCTTTGCAGGCCAAAAAGCCTTACGCGCTAAGTGAAACATTACAATTGAATCTTTTCCTCCTGAGAATAGCATTACCGGGCGGTCAAACTGTGCTGCCACCTCTCTGATCACAAAAATTGATTCGGCCTCTAATTCCCGTAAATGTTTTATTGCATATTTGTCCATAAACCTTTGTTTAGTATCCTAGGCTATAATTAAGAGCACAAAAGTAAGAAAAAAAATGTTTGTATAAAAAAGTATTCCTAAATCCATCAGTTTTTAAAGTCGGGAATTGCCATAATGTTGGTTTTTAGTGCCCGCACGAAAACCACCTGTTTTTTGGTGTGCCCAGTAATAAAACTTCAAGAAGAAGGCTTGTTCATTTTAAAAATCAAGGCGTCCCGATTCTCGGGATAACTGTTTTCAGAAAGGGCGTAACGCAGTTATTGGGCTTTTCGGGCAAGCACTAGCTAACATTTGTTTTCAGCACAACATATAGAACACAAGCGTTGGCATTATTTGGTAGGAGTTACACCATTAATACATCATAGATTCGATATATCACAGAAAAATGCTTGTAGTATTTTCGGCTTTTCTGTACTTTTGCCTAAATTTTTGAAACTATGGATCTGAAAGAAATTGAAAAACTGAACAAAAAGTTTGAAGGAGCAGAGCCCCTTGATGTCATAAAATGGGCGATTGAGCATTTTGGCACCGACCTAATATTTTCCAATTCTATGGGCGCCGAAGATCAGGTACTTACCGATATGATTGTAAAAACGAATGATACAATAGAAATATTTACACTCGATACAGGCCGTGTATTTCCGGAAACCTACAACTTGATTGATAAAACAAACGAATTCTACAACATTAAAATAAAAACCTATTTCCCCAATTACAAGGACGTTGAAGATATGGTGGCTGCCAAAGGAGTCAATCTGTTTTACCACAGCGTAGAAAATCGCAAGTTATGTTGCCATATTCGAAAAATTGAACCGTTGAAACGTGCCTTTAGCGGACGGAAAGCATGGATTAGTGGCCTGCGTCGCGAACAGTCGGTTACACGAAAAAATGTACAACTTATTGAGTGGGATGCAGCTAATGGATTGGTAAAGATTAATCCGCTGATTAATTGGAGCGAACAAGAAGTGTGGGACTACATAACCGTTAACCATGTACCTTACCATGCACTGCACGATGAAGGCTATCCGAGTATTGGTTGCCAACCGTGTACCCGCGCCGTAAAATCTGGCGAAGATGTACGTGCAGGTCGCTGGTGGTGGGAAAACCCCGAACACAAAGAGTGTGGCCTACACGTGCAGGAAGATCTGAAATCGGACATTTCGATAGGCGTGAAAAAAATGAATAGCTAACATGATAAAAATAAGCAACATACGTCTTAAGCCTCGCAGCCGTGGATTTCATCTCATCACAAATGAAATTGAGAATCAACTAATGGACTTGCCCAAAGAGGGCCTGGCGCACCTGTTTCTGAACCACACCTCTGCTGCACTTACCATTAATGAAAATGCCGACCCAACAGTCAGAGACGATTTTGAGCAATTTATTAATGACCTCGTGCCAGAAGATTATCCGGAATTTTTGCACACAATGGAAGGGCCGGATGATATGCCTGCACATATTAAATCGTCGATTTTTGGCACTGAACTTACAATTCCCGTACAAAATGGACGATTGTTAATGGGCACATGGCAAGGAATTTACCTTTGCGAATTTCGCAATGCCGGCGGAGCACGATCAATTACAGCTACTGTAATGAGCTAAATCTTATTGGCAATTATTATTGAAAGTATACAACAAAACTAATTGATAATAAAAAATGGCAGAAAAAGCACTTATTTTTCTGCCATTTACTTATATCATATCAAATTAGAATCAATATCCCTATAGAAAGCAAATCGATTTTCCTACTCCCCTTTGATTACGGAAGTAGTAAAAAGACAACAAATCAAAAATAGATACCTGTTAGTCATCTATTTACTTCAGTACAATATATTCCATTAGGTTCGAATGCAAGAAATGGTCAATTTCGTCCCTGTCGGCCTGTGTAGTTTCAGAAAAAGCAAAGGCAAAAACCGGATATTTTTTAAAATCAGTTTTATGCAAATGCAATAAATTGGAAAAACGGGCTGAGAACTTTTTATAGTCGATATAGTCAATATCTGAAAGCGCTACATCCCTTGGTATATCGGCAATAATCACATTGTATTGCTTATTAGTCTTCCCTTTAAAAACGGTATCCCAATCAGGCTTTTGCTGATTAAAAAAGTACTCATACGGATTAATACCCCAAGCATATTTCGTCATGTCTGTCATGCACCAACCGGCAAAACGTAACGGATTGGCTTCAATTGGAATTACACGGTCATCGGGTGTGATGCGCAGTTCAATGTGCATTGGAAAATTACGTAAGCCCGTTGCTTCGCCAATGCCCTGTAGAACCTGCTCAAATTTTCGGTGGGTTTTATTAATCACTTTCTCCGATGTAAAGTACGCCCTATCGCTTACATCTTTCTTATTGGTGAAAATGTGCTCATAAATATTGAGAATAACAGGATCGCCGGATTTATCAAAATAGGCATCTACAGCGTACTCATCGCCTTTAATAAGATCTTCTATAAGGAACAATCCTCCATCCATAACCTCAAGCGGGTAAACGCCTTCTATTTGCTTCAGCTCTTTATCCAGCTCTTTTTGCGCCACTTGCCAATCGTGCAAATTCTCTACAATGTAAATTCCCATAGAAAAGAAACCAACCGCCGGTTTCAGTATAAACGGAAAACCAAATGTTTCGGCATCAAAATTTTTCAAATCGCTAAGTTTCACCTTTTCGTACCTATAATCGGGGTACATTGGGTGCAGCATGTCGCGAAATAGCCCTTTATTTTTAAATGTATTGATGTGCCCGGGCAGTGAGGTATGGTCAAGATTTTCATTAATCCATGCAATAGTATTTTCCGAATTAGTGTAAACAGGAGAATTGTCAGTCAAAACGTCAATCACAGCTGGTTTCTCGAGCATGTTTTCTGAAATTTCCGGAGCCAAACTAAGTGCAGCATCCGTTTTTACAACCGGGTATCGGTTCTTTTTTATGGTTTCAATGAGTAGATCAGAAACGTAAGGTTTATCAATTAGTAGCATTTTTTTGAATTTTGATTCTACAATTTATTGATTATCATAACCAGCTATATATAATAAGGTTACGTGTTGGGTTGTTAATTTCAGGTAATTAGAAAAGAACATTTCCCAGACCTGAGGAACGTATAATTCCATTGTCAATTGTTGTGCCAAGTGACAGGTATTTTTTTCTTCACAGAGAATTATTTGCCTAATTGTCGAATTTTTTCCACCTGTCTATCATCTAAATCGGCAACACACAAATCCTGTAATGCCCAATTATCATCATAAGGAATAAAATCAATTAGCCGCTTTTGCGGATTAAAAATAACCAGGGCATTTCTATTACTATCGATGCTAACAAAGTTACCATTTACAACAATCGTATTTTGAATCCACTCCATATCGTTTAAACTGGTCGGTTTTCCTTGAAGTTTAGAAAAATTGTACACCGTTTGTTCATCAGCATCTCCAACCACCACGGCTCCTGCCCCGGTACTTGTTCCCAAAACCTTATCGCCCAGTGGTTGTCCACCGTGCGGGTTTTTCAGTCCGCTCAGCTGTTTAACGGCTTTACCTGTTTGCCGATCAATACTAAATACAGCACCCTCGTGAAAAAATGTAGCCATCATCAAATTGGGAACTTTATGGTAGACCACCGAATTAATGAATGCCGCCCTTTTTGCCGTGGGCAAAGTTTCTTCCTCAGGATTTTCAATATACAGATGTGGAATATTTTCTTGCTGATATGAAACGTGTTGTGATTGCTGACGTGTGATATACACTTTCTCTCCACTTTCGGGATCGCGTCCGTAAGGGAAACCATTCTCCCAGGCAAACCACTCAAAGGTTTTACGATTGTTACGATAATCGTACTCAAAAATACTATCGAACCCCGATGAACTAACAAGGATTTTCCCGGGCTCATCAGTCTTGAGTTGCACCGTGTGAATATAGCTGAACCACGGGTCGGTTATGGTAAACACTTGCTGACCTTCAATAATAAAAACTTTATTTTCTGATGAGAGGGCAACGGTATTTCCTGAAAAATGAATTCCGCGAGGTTCGGGCAATTTTGCAAGCACATCGGACTTTTGCAGCTTTCCCCTGGCAACCTCCAGATGCACAACTCCACCCATAGCCACTTTGCGTCGTTCAACACTGCCTGTTCGGTTCGACTTTTTGGCGCGCGTTTTCAAATAACGTTCTCGTATAGCTTGCAAATCAAAGCTTTTGACGGTTGCCAAAAGCGTAAAATCTTCATAAAAATCACTGTTTTGCTGATAATCTGCTAGTTCGTATTGCATGTAAGTTCTATATTTAATCGCTCTCTTTTTTAACATTTAATTCATTAAGCTGATCGGCAAGTTTCTCGGTTAACCCTTTCCGGCTAAATTCCCATAACCCCGATTCTGGGTGGTTAACGGGTTTATCTGAAGCCTGCCACTTATTGAAATGTTCTCTTAGTATTCTTTTAAGTTCAGACTTATTGTTATAATCAATCATACGTGCACGCTGAGCCTTTTCCAGTATTTGCGCCGCATTTCCGGTTACTGGCCCAACGGAAAAAATTGGAGTTCTCGATGCTATGTACTCAAACAGTTTTCCCGTTATTATTAAATGGTTACGAGGCGTTTGAGGTACAATAAACAGCAATAAATCGGCTATCATCATGCGCTTGGTTGCTTCCATGTGCGGTACATAATCGTTTATTTCGAGCATCGATTCGATACCAAACTTTTCAAAGCTGCTCATTACAGTATTATCAATATTTCCAGTGAGTGATATTTTCACAAAATGGGAAAACTCCTCGTTTTCTTCTTTCAGTTCAGCCAAAACTTGCCAAAGTGTATGAATATTTTGATTGGGCTTAAAATTCCCGATGGAAGCTATAATAAACTTTTTATTTTTATCTTCCCACGGAATATAAGCCATATCGTGCTCATCGAACCCATTGTAAATAACAGAAATATCGCTATTGCGATCGGCAAACTCATCCTTTAAACCATCACTTACCACCACCACCTTATCGGCAGCCTTTAGCACCTTATCTTCGAGCTTTTTATCGCGTAGTTTTGTTGCGTCGGTGCGCGGAAGCATGTCATTGTAATACACTGTAGTCCATGGATCTCTAAAATCGGCAATCCACTTTACACCTAAATCCTTTTTCAGTTTTAACCCTATTAAGTGTGTACTTTGAGGTGGTCCCGTTGTAATAATGGTCTCGATATTTTCTTTACGAATTAATTCTTTGGCCGCAGCATAGGCATGTTTATTCCACCCCTTACGCGCATCGGGCACAAAAAAATTGGCACGAACGTACACAGAGGCTTGTTTCAGCAAACTTTGTTTGCTATCCATATTAATCATGCCCACCGTTCCACTATTTTTTTTTGTTCCCGTTAATCGGTTATAAATCGTAAATGGTTCGGCTGTTTTCGTTTTAACCACCGATACACTTGCCGGAATATCTTGAGCCAACGTCGCATCTACGGAGGAATATGTACCATTTTCCACCGTAACCACGTATGGTTTCCATCCAAAAACAGGTAAATATTTACAAAACTTTAAAAAACGTTGCACTCCAGGCCCCGAAGCCGGAGGCCAGTAATAAGTTAGAATCAATACTTTATTCGTCGGTTCAGTCATAATTTACGTAGCTTAATATATCGACTTTAGAAACACAAATTTAATTGTTTAATCATGTTTCTGCTGGTATATTCATGCATTTTTTCTGTTCAGAAACGATAAATTGAATTGGAACTATTGAGTTAAGGGAATAAATAACTATTTTTAACCTTTGTAACAGAGCGAAGATTGAGACATTTTGAAATGACATTCGCCAAATGGTGTTATGTACCTATTATACTAAAAAGAATTGCAATGAAGAAGAGGCTGAATATTCAACAAAAAATACAAATTTATATTTTATCGTCGGTGGCAATAATATTTATTTTGAGTATTGGGTACATTGGCATTCAGTCGCGTGAACGAATTCTCGATGTTTCGCAAGACCTGGCCAATTCGTACGCTCGCGAGTATGCCAACCTAACCAGCGATAAGCTCAACGAGTATGCTCACACAGCGCTTAATTTACAAACCATTTTTGAGCAATACGAGCTCATTCCTCATGCAGATCGCAGAGATGTATTACAAGGCTACTTAAAGTCAACATTAGAAGCCAATCCAAACTTTTTATCGGTTTGGAGTATTTTGGAGCCTAATGCAATAGACACATTGGCCGACCAACATAAAAATACCGTTGGCAGCACAATACTGGGCAATTTCAGGTATGTGTATTATAAACAGGACAACGAAATAGTGCTGAGCAGATATGTGGAACAAAACCCGGGAGAAGTATTATCGGGCACTATCTACACTACTACTAAAAACGCCATGAAACCCATTATTGTCAACCCTTATTACTATTCTTACTCAGGAAACAAATCAGACGAAATTCTGGAAACAAACATGGTGGTTCCTATCATTAAAGAAGGTAAGTTTTTGGGCGTCATAGGTATCGATGTTCCGCTTAATACCATTAGCGAAATGATGAATAGTTACGAGCCGATCGAGGAAAGTTTTGCTTTTCTTGTTTCGCACAAAGGCGACCTAATTAGCTTCCCAAATGATAATGCAATAGGCAAAAACATTAATAAAATAGGTTTTTTAGAAGGCGACACTGTAAGTTTTGCAAAAAACATGAATAGAGGGTTGCCATTTCATTACAAGACCAATTATAAAGATCAACAGTATTTTGTAGCATCGGCACCGGTTACCGTAGCCGGAACTGATATTGTATGGTATGTAAATATTGCGCTGCCAGAATCAATAATTATGTCGCTTGCCGGCAAAACCGTCAATAACGCCATTTTGGTCGGACTATTCGGGCTATTACTTTTAGCACTGGTTATTGCACTAATGGCTCGTTCCATTTCTCGTCCCATCAAACAATTAACACACGTAATTAACCAAATTGCAGAAGGTAGCGTCGATAAGAACCTTAAACTGGATCTACAATCGTACGACGAAATTGGGCAAATGAGTATGGCGCTCAATAAATACATTGACGGTTATTCCGAAAAAACAGACTTTGCTGCAAAAATAGGAAATGGCGAACTCGATGCAAAGTTTGAATTATTAAGCGAGGAAGATAAACTAGGGCAATCGCTTGTGCAAATGCAACAAAATTTGGCTGAAGCCAAAAATGAAGAGGCCGCACGGCGCGAAGAAGATAAGAAGCACCGATGGATAAACGAAGGTGTTGCAATGTTTGCTGATGTGCTGCGACAAAACAATGATAACATTAAAAAGCTATCGTTTGAATTAATGCGTAAACTGGTGGACTACATGAGAGTGCATCAGGGTGCTATATTTGTTATTGACGAAGGAGACTCGCAGGAAAAAGATATTTACTTCGAAACCACTTGCACAATAGCTTTCGATAGGAGACAATACACAAAAAACCGAATAAAAATGGGTGAAGACCTTGTAGGTAGGTGTGCACACGAACGTAAGAAAATTTACCTGCGCGAAGTACCCGAAAACTACATTAACATTACATCGGGCATGGGAGAAGCCAGACCACAGGTTATTCTAATTGTTCCGGCTATTCTAAACGACAAAGTATATGCAGTTATTGAGCTGGCATCGTTCCACGAGATTGACGAATACCAAATTAATTTTATGGAAAAAATCAGCGAAAGCATTGCATCGACCATTGCCAACGTAAAAGTATCTGAGCGCACACAAATACTGCTAAAAGAGTCGCAACATCAGCGCGAAGAGCTAAGCTCGCAAGAAGAAGAAATGCGGCAAAACCTCGAAGAGCTGCAAACGACCCAGGAAGAAGCTGCACGGCGCGAGTTCGAATTGCGCAATTTGATTGAGGCACTGAGTATTTCCAATTACATGGTAGAATACGATATGAATGGAATTATTACCGATGCCAACGACCGATTTGTTTCCCTTGTGGGCATATCGCGCGAACAAATAATTGGCATGAACCATAACGACGGTCTTAACCTTTCCGGTCTATCAGCTCAAAAATATCAACAATTTTGGGAGGACTTGCGCCATGGCATCAATCGCACCGAAGAATCGAATATCGAGTACAACGGCAGAAGCCTGCACATGCTTGAAACCTACACGCCCCTGCTAGACGAAGATGGCAAAGCGTATAAAGTGGTGAAAATTGCCATTGACGTAACGAAACAAAAAGAATTCCAAGCCAAATACGAGCAAACCCTTAGTGAGCTGACTGACAAGGAAGAGGAAACAAAAACGCTGCAAGACAAGCTTCTGAATATCAACAAGGAGTTGGACGAAAAAGCTTTGCAATTGTCCAAAATGGAGCAGCAACTAAAACAGCACACAGCCGCTCCTCAACCGGTAACAAAAACAAGTGACACACCTGTGGAAGTTCCACTGCCGGCTGCGGGCGAACCGCTAATCCACTGGACTGAAGCCATGGACAATGCCATTGAAGAAATGGATGAGCAGCATCGCAAAATAGTTCAAATGGTTGACCAATTATACATCGGGCTTAGAACCGACAAGCCGAAAAAAGAGATAAAAGAATTACTGAAAATGCTTGTAGACTACACTGCATGGCACTTTAGCAGTGAAGAACGATACTTCCAAGAATTCGAATTTGCCAATGCAACCGCGCATAAAAAAGAGCACGATGCATTTATGGCACATATCGACAGCTTCCGCAAGAAATATCAGGCAGGCAAAATAAAATTCTACGACGATGTAATGCGCTACAATAAAACATGGATTGAGGAACATTTTGCCACGGCCGATAAGCAATACGAAGAATTATTTATGAAGAATGGGTTGAAATGATATAGTCGGAACAATTTAGGCAGATGTAAAATAGCAGACAATTATCGAACCCATAAAGAAAACTAATCTTTAGCAATTTCAAAATTATTACAGTAACGTGGTAAAAAGTGCTAATTTTGCACTTTCAAAAAAAGGCTTACAACGTGAAGAAACTACATATTTTCCTTCTTAAGTCCTTTATAGGGCCATTTATAGCTACATTTTTCGTTGCTTTATTTGTGCTGCTAATGCAGTTTTTATGGCGGTATATAGACGAACTAGTAGGGAAAGGGCTACCTTTTAGCGTTATAGCCCAAATACTCGGGTACACCAGTGCTTCAATGGTTCCCATGGCATTGCCTTTGGCCGTGCTTCTCTCCTCGCTAATGACTTTTGGAAACCTTGCCGAGCATAACGAGCTCATTGCCATGAAATCGTCAGGGTTTTCACTATTTAAAATAATGCGCCCACTCATGTGGTTTGCCCTTTTTACAACAGGCAGCGCATTTCTTTTTTCGAATTATGTACTCCCCGTGGCAAACCTCAAAGCACGATCCCTGCTTTACGATGTAAAAAAACAACCGGCCGAAGTAATGATTCCCGAAGGAGTGTTTTACAACGGAATAAAAGGTTACTCAATTAAAGTCGGCAAAAAAGACAAAGAGTCCAACATGATGTATAACCTCCTTATTCACGACCATACCGATAATCGTGGAAACATAATGGTTACGCATGCCGATTCGGGAACACTAATGTTTAACGACAACCGCGATTTCCTTATTCTAACCCTGTTTAATGGAGCCTCCTACGAGGATATGAAAGAAACCCGGAGAAGTAAAGCCAATTCGTATCCCATGCAACGCTCAATTTTCCAACGCCAACAGGTAGTTTTCGACCTCTCCGGCCTCAATATGGAACGCTCCGACGAAAATTTGTGGAAGAACCATTATCAAATGCTTAGCATCGATCAGTTAAACTATACAATTGACTCGCTCGAACAACAATACGAAGAGCGCCGACTGGAATTTCGCAATAAAATGCTGTCGGGCAACTATTTTAAAAAACTAAATGCACAAAACGACTCACTCTTTGCTGTCAACTATGAAGAATACGGAGAGCGTTCGCCAGACACACTGTTTAGTGAAATGGGATCGCGACTTAAAAACTTAGTTCTTACTTCGGCATTGAGTTATGCCCGTGCATCGCAATCGCAAATACACAGTGCAGAAATTACCATGAGCAATAAGCAAAAATGGTTGAATAAGCACAAAATTTCGTGGCACCAAAAGTTCTCGCTTTCATTTGCCTGCCTCCTGCTCTTTTTCGTAGGAGCACCATTGGGTGCCATCATTCGCAAAGGCGGAATGGGTTTACCAACAGTGATAAGCGTTTTACTATTTATAATGTATTACATCATTTCCATTACCGGCGAAAAATATGGTCGCACGGCAGATTCAGATCTGTGGTTTAGTATGTGGTTCTCGAGTTTTATATTTTTACCCATTGGAATTTATTTAAGCATACAAGCCTCCAAAGATCGGGTTATTCTGAATATCGATAAATACATTGATCCCATTCAAAAATATATTGTTCGATTAATTGCCTTCAGGCGCTATCGGAGAATGAAGAAACATCAATAACCAAAATCGTTAAATTATGCGTATATTAATCTTATCCAATAAAATGCCGTACCCACCGAAAGATGGAGGATCTATTGCGACACTCTCAATGGCCAGAGCTTTTGCGCAATTGGGACATGAGCTTACCCTATTGGCAATGAATACACATAAGCATAATTTCGATATTGAAGATCTACCGGAAAATATTAAAACCGAAATCGATTTTCACGCCGTATATGTCGATACATCGATAAAACCACCCGAAATGCTAACAAACCTGGTTTTTTCGCGCTTACCATACAATGCCAAACGGTTTGTTTCCACTGCATTTAAGCAAAAACTTGTAGCACTCTTACGCAATAATACATACGATATTGTTCAACTCGAAGGACTTTACCTCTACCCGTACATTTCCATTATCAGAAAGCATTTTAGTGGAGCAGTGGCATTCAGAGCACACAATATTGAACACGAAATTTGGCGCCGAAGCATTTCAAACCAAAAACAGGGAATTAAACGCATGTATATGAGCGTTTTAACGCGTCGCCTTGAGAGTTTTGAAGTTCGCTCATTAAACAAATTCGACTTGCTTGTACCCATTACCGAACGCGATGGCCACGTATTCGAATTTTTAGGAAACGACTCGCCCAAATGCGTAGCCCCTGTAGGTGTAGATGTGAACAAATATACATTTCATTTTGACAACACTATTGAACCTGATCTTGCCTTTATTGGCTCACTGGACTGGATGCCAAACCAAGAAGGGATCGACTGGTTTTTGAATAAGGTGTGGCCACTAATTTTGGATAAAAAGCCCGATATAAAATTTCACATAGCCGGCCGTAATGCGCCACCCAAATTCGCACACCACGTACACCGAAAAAATGTCGTTTTCCACGGCGAAGTAGATGATGCCCTCGATTACATCAATCAATATACCTACATGGTTGTCCCGCTACTTTCGGGGAGCGGCATGCGCGTTAAGATTGTAGAAGGCATGGCCACAGGAAGGGTTGTATTTACAACTTCTATTGGCGCCGAAGGGCTGAATGCAATCGATAAAACAAATATTTTAATTGATGATGATCCTGAGAAAATGGCTGAAAGCATCGTAAATGTGCTGTCAGATAAAGAAAACACATTGGCAATAGCCAAATCGGCAAGGCAATTTATCGAAGAAAACTTCGACAACATGAAAATTGCCGCCAACCTCATCGATTTCTACAGTTCTCGTATTAACTAATGCTATGATATACCTTTTTTGGACGCTTGTATTTTTTGTTTTGTACAGTTATCTATTCTACCCGGGAATAGTCTGTTTTTTAGGCGCACTCGCCGGCAAAAACAAATATGAGCTCGCAGTGCCCGATGAACAGAACCTTCCGAACATAACACTTTTAGTAACGGCATTTAACGAAAAGAAAGTTGTTGATCAGAAAATTCAAAATTCTTATGAATTACTCTACCCAAAAAATAAGCTCACGCTTTTATGGGTAACAGACGGGTCGGACGATGGCACACCTGAAAAGGTAAAACAATATCCCGATGTAAAAGTGCTTCACGAAAATGCCCGCAAAGGCAAAATACACGCCATGAACAGGGCTGCCGCGCAAGTTACAACAGAAATAATTGTGTTTTGCGATGCCAATACCCTTCTCACAAAAGACACTCTTATGCAAATAGCCAAGCACTTTCAGGATGGACGTGTTGGATGTGTGGCTGGCGAAAAGCAAATCATTAAAAAAGACCAAACGGCTGCCGGAAGCGGAGAAGGATTTTATTGGAAATACGAATCGTGGCTAAAAAAGCTCGACTACCGATTTAACACAACACTTGGCGCTGCGGGCGAACTGTTCGCCGTTCGCAAAAAGCTGTTTGTTCCGGTAGAATCAGATACGGTACTCGACGATTTTATTATTTCGCTGCGAATAGCCGCCCAAAACTATGTTGTAGCCTACGAACCAAAAGCTATTGCACGCGAATACCCGTCGTACAGTGTAGCCGAAGAAATGAAACGAAAAATACGCATTGCAGCCGGAGGCTTTCAATCGTTGATGCGCTTGCTGTATCTGCTAAACCCAATTAAGCATCCGCGGCTGGCATTCCAGTTTATTTCCCATAAAGTTTTCCGATGGCTAATTTGTCCGGTTGCAATGGTTTTGCTTATCCCTACGCACATGTTGGCAGCTTATCAAAACCAGGATCAGCCCATTTACACTTACCTGCTAATTATTCACCTTGCACTTTACCTATTGGCATTTGCCGGATGGCAACTGGAAAAACATAATATTAAAAGCACCTGGATATACCTACCATATTACTTTATTAGTACAAACCTAGCACAGTTAAAAGGATTGGTACGATATATAAAAAAATCTCAGTCAGTGAATTGGGAAAGAGCACGAAGAGCCAGTTAAAAATTATTACTTTTGCAGCAAATTATACATTTATGAGCACACCAAACGAGAATTTTCAATTAAATACAATTGCCGAAGCTATAGACGATATTCGACAGGGGAAAATTATTATAGTTGTTGACGATGAAGATCGTGAGAACGAGGGCGACTTTGTTGTTGCAGCTGAAACAATTACAGCCGAGAAAGTCAACTTTATGGCCACGCATGGCCGGGGCTTAATTTGCGCACCGCTTCCCGAACAACGTTGTGAGCAACTCGATCTGGAACTAATGGTGGGTAAAAATACCGCCACACACGAAACTCCATTTACTGTTTCGGTCGATTTACTCGGGCATGGTTGCACTACGGGAATTTCGGCACTGGATCGTGCGAAAACCATAAAAGCGCTAGTAGATGAGACAACTACACCGGAAGATTTAGGGCGCCCCGGACACATTTTTCCGCTAAAAGCCAAAGAAAAAGGTGTAATAAGACGTGCCGGGCACACAGAAGCCGTAGTTGACCTTACCCGTCTGGCAGGATTAAAACCCGGCGGAGCTCTGGTAGAGATTATGAATGAAGATGGCACAATGGCTCGCTTGCCACAATTAATAGAAATAGCCAAACGTTTCGACCTTAAAATAATTACAATAAAAGACTTAATTGCCTTTAAACTCCAGCAAGAAAGTTCTGTTATAAAAGGCGTTGAGGTGGACATGCCTACGGAATTTGGCCATTTCAGGTTGATTCCCTTCTTACAAAAAACCAACGGAATAGAGCACGTAGCACTTATTAAAGGAAATTGGGAGCCCAATGAAGAAGTTTTAGTGCGTGTACATAGCTCATGCGTTACAGGTGATATTTTCGGTTCAAAACGTTGCGATTGCGGTGAACAGCTGCACAAGGCCATGGAAGCAGTAGACAAGGCTGGTAAAGGTGCTGTTGTATACCTTAGTCAGGAAGGCCGTGGCATAGGACTTATGAATAAGATTAAAGCCTATAAACTGCAAGAAGAAGGCTACGATACTGTTGAAGCCAACAAAAAGTTGGGGTTTGATGCCGATGAGCGTGATTATGGAATTGGCGCACAAATATTACGCGAATTAGGTATTCGCAAATTTCGCTTGCTAACAAATAATCCAATTAAACGTGTTGGACTGGAAGGCTACGGTCTCGAAATTGTAAGCAATGAACCCATAGAAATAGAACCTAATAAGCATAACGTATTCTATTTAAAAACAAAGCGCGATAAGATGCACCATCGCTTTCAGTTTTTTCAGTACGACTCGAACGGTGTGAAAAAGAAATAAATTTCACCAATTCAAAAAAATGGAGGCTTTGCATTTTGCAAGGCCTCCTTTTTTTTGCAAATACAGTAGCAATACCACCCAACGGATCAGGTCATAAAGCTGTGGACTTTTAGTTTTTAAAAAATGGTATTGCTCATGATTGTAAATAAAAGCTTGGTAATAAAGATGCTGTGTAAGGGGTTTTAAGGGCTTCCATCTTTTTTTTGTCTAACGCTAAAGCGAAGCAAAACTTAATTCAAACCAGCCAACGAATTTGTGAGGATGCGGGCGGCAAAAAAGTGCCGCTACCATCTAAATACACTGGTGTCATGTCAAGTATGGAATGACGGGTAAGTTGAAGATATTTTTGTTTTTAGCAAAGCAAAAAATGTGCACATAGCAGCGTTCTGTAAGTATTTTGACACTAGGGCTTTATAGGTCTTGTCAACTGTCTATATGTTCTTTTCCTTAATGAAAAGAACCAAAAATCAAGACTTAGTTTCTTTCGCGACCTTCTTAGCTATTACAACCGGAATTAAAAGAACTCACGGATGCAATAATCGATAATTCTTCTCATCGCAAGTCCATCCGCATCCGTTCAAACAGCTTTTAATTCAGCGCTTGCTTCAAGCTAGAAGGTACCCGCAAAAGAAACTTATGTCAATCAACAGCATGGTTCTACCATAAATCTATCAATAGTTCAAGTTTTATTGAGAACT
>JAQICA010000286.1 GCA_027858775.1 Salinivirgaceae bacterium
ATTTGATATAATTCAGGCCCTTCATCTTTTTTGAAAAGTGGAGTCATCGTGTATGAGCAGTAGATACTCCAACTGTTGACTCCAACTTGGGCGCGAAGCCCGTATCGGAATGTATTTAAGTGGAAATCCTCTTTAGCCTTTTCTTTATCGCCATCTGTGGTGACATGTTTTACATACGACCCCATTTTTAATTCTGCAAATGCTCCGGCCAAAACCCAAATTTCTTTGTCGGCAGATGGAAAGTGAAATTCCAATGCTAGCGGAGCCATTAAATACGTTGTGGTTAGCTTATTCTTATTAAAGTCTTGGTTTATGGTATCGTAGTATAACACGGAGCTGTCGTTTTGTAGTACATGTGTTTTGTTTTCAAACCGATAGTTGTTCCAACTGATGCCCAGACCGGAAACCAGCCCAATGCGGTCTTTAACTATTGGAATTGCAATGTCGATCAGTTGTAAATTTATTTCAAACGATCGCGAATCTTCGAGTTCTAAATAGCGGTTTTCTTCTGACAAGGAGAATGAATTTTCAGGTGTCAGGTAACCATTTAACCCAAATTCAAATCCGCCGAAGTTCGACTCAAAGCTCCTGGAGTTTGTACCCATTTCCTCGTTATGATCTCCTTTCTCATGGTGAATGTTTGATTCTTTGGAGCCTATTTTTTCGATTATAATAATCGTTTTATTTTTCAATTCTATATAAGTGGTGTCGGGCATGTCTTGGTTAAGGGTGTCAGCGCTTGCTTGCCCATACATGTAGAACGTTGTAAGTAAAAGTGCGACTATAATTGGTAATATTTTCATTTTTTTGTATTAATTGTGGTTTTGTAATACGACGTTTAATTGGGGAAAATGTTACTCTATCGGCTAGTGCTTTTTGTAATTGAAAAGTAACGTGTTGCAAATGTTACTTTCTTTCGTCCAGACGATTGCTTTTTTTCTTTTTCTAACTCAATATTTGTTCCTGTTTTATTATTGATTACTTCAACTCCTTTTTGGGCAGCTTTGAATAATGTTAGTTTGTCGTCTTCGTTTAATGCGATTTGTTGGCGAACCTCATTTTGAGCGTATTGCATCTCAGGAACTGCGGGAGCCATTATTTTTTGCGAGTCGCTGTCAATCGTTAAATCCCCACACTGTTTGTTGAATTCTGCAATGCTACGCGGCGATATGGTGCCCATGGTCGATAATGCTTCTCTCACAGGTTTATTGTTTGCTAATGTTTTGCGGGTCGCCACACTCTGCTGTTGCGCATAGGTGTCAATTACCTGCATAAGTTGTTTCTTAACCGTAGCATTGAAAAACGATGGCGTTGGCGTTTCACCTTCATTAGTTGCTTTTTCGATTGCGGCTACTTGTTGGTTATAACTCTTAAATGTATCGTCTGATAAGTTAGCGATACTAATAAACATATAAAACAGAACAGCTGCGGCTGCCATACTGGTTAATGGGTACAAATAACGTTTTTTACTTATATGTTTTAGTTTTCTTTTATGTGGGTAAGCAATGCGTTCAGGCTGAAGAAAGGTTTTTTTCAGGTCGTTTTCTAAAGATTGTACAGCCTGGTTTGTTGTTTTAAACCCCTTCCATTTTGCTAGTTGATTAAGCGTTAGGTCGTTTTCTAGCTCAGCAATTACCCAGTAGTGTGCGTCCTCCATTTTGGGAGGTTGATTGAAATTTGGTAGTTTCCAGGGTTTCATGCCCGGAAGTTCCATTTTTTCGGCTACCAGCTTAGTTTTTAAATAGTGCTGATAAAGTGAGGCGTAGTTGGCATTTTTATTCAGAGCATTTACAAACTTTTTGTTTCCTTTTTCATCCAAATCATCCTCCAAAAATGCAATGCACCATTCATCAATGGTATTGTCATCGATAGTTAAATCGCTAACCGACTTCTTTAGTGTTTCTTTTTCAGAATAGCTTTCTGCCGAGCTATCGAGTTTAAATCCACTTACAAGTTCAAATTCAGATTTGAGCTCTGGGTGGGCATCGAAAAATTCGAGTAGTGCTTTTTCCTGAGCGGCATTTAAAGCACCGTCGATATAATCGATTGCGTAGATTTCATAATTATGTAGTGTAATCTTTTTCATAGTTTTCGTTCCTTTCGTCAATATGAGTTACTCATCATATTTGCTATAGTACGTTTTCCATCGATCCGATATACTTCTTTAAAAATAACCGGGCACGGTAAATGTAAACTTTAACTTGCGATTCATTAAGGTTGGTTATTTTTCCTATCTCTTCATAAGAATAACCTTCGTAATCGCGCAGCATAATAACCGACCGTTGAATTTCCGGTAATTGCTGAATAGCTACATTAAGCAGTTCACTCAAATCAGAATACTGTTCACTGTGTGAATAGTCCTGTTCATTCACATTTTCAAAATCGTCTTTGCGCTTTTCCTTTCGGTAGACGTCCACCATTTGGTGGTAGGCTGTCGAAAACAGATACGATTTGGCTTTCGATCCCTCAATTTCATCCTTTTTTACCCAAAGTTTGGTAAACGATTCCTGAATAATATCCTTTGCAAGTTCCTCGTTACGTGTGTTTTTAAGCATGAAGCGATACACTGCATCACTATGCTCATCTACACAGCGGTTGTATTCATCCGTTGTCATGGTGTGCGTATTTCCATTTGTGTGACGTTCGATTAGGGCGAAAAGTTACAGTTTTTTTTTATCTTGTGGAATTAAATGGGTTTTTTGCTCGTAAAGCCGTAGCTTTTCGAATTCAATATTACCAAAAGGTTTATAAAACCAGATCGTAAAAGGTAATTACCTTAATAAGTAGTTTATATGGAAAATGCAAATATTCAGATTGTCAGCGATTGGACGCTTCCAATACTTCTTGAAAAATTAAAATTGGGTGAAATTAAAATTCCAAAATTCCAGCGCGACTACGCCTGGGAACGAACCAAGGTGGTTTTGTTGCTCAATAGTATTTATTTGCAGTACCCTATTGGTACATTCTTTTTATGGATCGCTCCGGAAAAATATAAGCATTTTATTAGGTCAACCTTCGACTTACATATCGAACAGGCTGATTTCAAAGGTCAAACGCAGTTTATTCTTGATGGACAGCAACGCATGCTTTCGTTGTACATGGCATTGAAAGGTCTTAAAAACAGTAGTGGAAATTATAAGCAAATTTGTTTTAACCCGGCTGCTGAGGAATTTCGCATACAGCGCGGAAAAACTGACAAATATGCTATTCCTGCCTGGAAATTATTCGATGGTAAAGCATTCGAAAAAGTGTCTGAAACATTAAAAGCAGATTCTGATCGCATTTACGAAAATTGGGTGAAATGCCACAAAACATTAATGAATTATCCGGTTAGTGTAGTTAAAACCCTTAACTATGAAATTGATGAGGTTGTAGATATTTTTGAACGCATTAATCAGGGAGGAAAACGCTTATCTTCCTTCGATTTGGTGCACGCTACAACGTGGTCTGATGAGTTCGATCTGAAAGATCGTATCGATGAGTTTAATGGAATTCAAAAAATTGAGAAAGCTGGAGGTCTAACCGACAAAATTTTCACCCATTCTCTGGCACTAAATGCTTTCGACGATTGTCGGAACTCATATCAACTAAAACTTAATCCAGAGTTAGCTAAAAATCTGTGGCATAAGACACAAATTGCCATTAGTCGTACCGTCGATTTATTTTCCGACATGCGAATTACGACAGGCTTAAGTGCATATCAGATTCATATAATTATTATTCAGTACTATTTCTTCCGAACAAACCAAACTCAAATGCCCGATGAAGTAAGAAAGAAGGTAGAAAAATGGTTTTGGGATGCCCGGTTTAACAAACGGTTTAGCCAAAGTACCTACACTACCATTAAGGAAGATGCACAGTGGATTATTTCACTTTCCACTGCGCAGTAATTATTTGCAATAGAGTTTTTAAGCTCTTAACTATCAGAGGCATCATCGTAAATAAGTTCTCCTGAATAACTTCCGGTTAGTGTTTTTTCATCGCCAACAGGCAGAAAGAACATTGGATTCAGCTCTTGCATGGTAAAGTCGTAATTTAGTTCGTAGTAGTTGCCAGAAACAGAAACATTAAGTGTGCCGCCTGTAACCATGAATATTTCCTCTGCTTCTTGGGTGTTTACGTTCACGTCAAGTAAATAATATCCGGAAATGAGCGTGTTGGCCGATAGATTTTCATCATTACCAAACACAAAACGGCCGCTCGTAAACGTTGATGAGGTAACTAAAAGCTCAAGTCGCAAAACATCGCCAATTCCGGTCTGGGTAATTAGATTTATCTTCCTGGATCCAAGTGAAATTTCAAAGATGTGAAATTCGGAGTTTTCATATACACCTTTGTATGTAATTAATCCCTGCGAAAATGTTGAGATTGTTCCATCTACGGAAGCTGTGCCCGTTCCAATAGCACTTTCATCGCTGTTGTTTTTATCATCTACTTTACACCTGGTAAACAGGGCAACCATCATTGTGAAAACGATGGTAACGTTTTTAAGTATGTTTATTTTTTTCATATGGGTATGTTTTTTTTGTAGATGTAGATTTTCATATTCTAAAACACAACGCTTTTAACAGTTCAAGATACAGCCTTGTTTAAATCGTCACGTAATTATATTCTTTTCGAATTTCTGTAAGTCAAGATGTATCTCGTCATGATGAAGTTTTTTAAAATCCTACAATTTCTTTGTCGTGAGCGTTAATCGCTCAATTTGGGTATTAGATATTTTAATTATAAATTGACTAAAGGACTGGAAAACGAAAATTCAATTAGTAAATGCAACATTGATTTAACTTTCTCTCTTCCTGAAATGAAG
>JAQICA010000256.1 GCA_027858775.1 Salinivirgaceae bacterium
TCTCTACTCCGATCACGAAATATTCCTTCGTGAAGCGGTGTCGAATGCTGTTGATGCATCACAAAAACTAAAAGCACTTGCTCGTCGCGACGAGTTTAAAGGCGAAGTGGGCGACCTTACCGTAAAAGTAAGCATCGATGCCGACAAGAAAACCATGACCATTAGCGACCGCGGTATTGGCATGACTGCCGAAGAAGTGGATAAGTACATTAATCAAATTGCTTTTTCCAGTGCCAACGAGTTTCTCGATAAATATAAAGACGATATAAAAGGTATAATCGGACACTTTGGCCTCGGTTTCTATTCATTGTTTATGGTTTCCAATAAAGTGGAAATCATCACAAAATCGTATAAAGACGATGCTAAAGCTATGTATTGGTCTTGCGAAGGCAATCCGGAGTATGTGCTTGAAGAAACCGAAAAAGAAGACCGCGGTACTGATATCGTTATTCATTTCGATGAAGACTCCAAAGAGTTTGCTGATGAAGCTCGTGTAAATGAATTGCTGAACAAATATGCGAAGTTCCTTCCAATTCCTATCGCTTTTGGCAAAGAGCAGGAGTGGAAAGAAGATAAAATGGAGAACACCGATAAAGATAAAATTATAAACAACCCCGACCCGGCCTGGACTAAAACACCTGCCGACCTGGAAGAGAAAGATTATAATGATTTTTATCGGGAGCTATATCCCATGGGAGAGGATCCCTTGTTCCATATTCATTTGAATGTTGATTATCCGTTTAACTTAACCGGAATTCTGTATTTCCCACGAATTAAGAACAATCTGGAAATTCAAAAAAACAAGATTCAACTCTATTGTAACCAGGTTTTTGTTACCGATTCGGTAGAGGGCATTGTTCCTGAATTTCTTACGCTTCTTCACGGCGTGCTCGATTCGCCCGATATTCCATTAAACGTTTCGCGTAGCTACTTGCAAAGCGACTCCAATGTGAAAAAGATTTCGTCGCACATTACCAAGAAAGTGGCCGACAGACTGCACGAAATTTTTAAAAACGACCGTAAGCAATTCGAAGAAAAATGGGACGACCTAAAAATCTTCATCCAATACGGTTTGCTTTCCGATGAGAAATTTGCCGAAAAGGCTAAAAAGTTCATGTTGCTGAAGAATACCGATGGCAAATACTTCACATTCGAAGAGTACGAAAAGGTTGTAAAAGAAAACCAAACTGATAAAAATAAGAATCTTGTCTATCTCTATACGACCGATAAAATTGGACAGTTTACCTTTATTCAGGAGGCTAAAGATAAAGGGTACGATGTGCTCGAATTCGAAGGCCAACTTGATGTGCATTTTGTAAACAAAATGGAAAGTGAACTGAAAGATACCAACTTTAAACGTGTTGATGCCGATGTACTCGATAAGCTCATTGAAAAAGAGGATGTTAAAGACTCAAAACTAACACCGGTACAGCAAAATAACTTAATTCCTGTTTTCCGCTCGCGGTTGCCCGAAAATAGCAGCTACATTGTGTCGATAGAGAACATGAGCGAAAATGCTCTCCCCGTTATGGTTACCCAATCGGAATTTATGCGGCGCATGAAAGATATGTCTGAAATGCAGGGAGGTATGAGTATGTATGGTAACTTACCCGATAGTTATAATCTGGTGCTCAATAGTAACCACCCATTAATTGTAGATTTGGCTTCGAATATTGATAGCGAAATTGGCGAAGAACTGAAAAAAGTCGATGAAACTATTGAGCCTGTTCAAAAAGAGTTCGACGAAATTTCGACTATAAATGCCGATAAGAGTGATGCCGACTTGAGTGAAGAGGATAAGCAGAAGCGAAGCGATGTTCAACAGAAACTTGATGAACTGAAGAGTGGACGTGAAGAGAAATTGAAAGAATTTGCCACAGAGCAAAAAATGGTTAAACAACTTATCGATTTGGGATTATTAGCTAACAATATGCTGAAAGGCGAAGATTTGAACAAATTTGTAAAACGTAGCGTTGAGTTGCTCGATAAATAATTCTTACAGCACAAGTTTGAAACAAAAAAAAAGGAGCCTCTCAGGCTCCTTTTTTTTTAACTTAATTTTATTGATTGTAACATAATAAATTGATAGGTTTTTATTGAAGATATTTTCTCCATATTTCCTTAAAAACGGAAACCTAACGATCCTGTTATGCGTGTGTTTTTATTTGTTACTTCGGCCGTTTCGTAGGTGTAGGGCGAGTAGAAAAAGTCTTCTGTAGATTGACTCCAGCTCACATCAAAACTATACGAACCTGAGCGAATGCCAAAACCTCCTGAATACCCTAAAATATAGGCGTCTTTATTTGTAGCGCCTTTGTCGTAAGGCGATCCGTAATAGTATCCTCCGGCTCGCAATGCCAGTAGTCCCACCTTGTACTCTCCACCAACTCTCACACTGTGCGACATTGTGTAAAGGTCTGCAATATCTGCATTTTCCTGACTAAACGAATAATCTTCCGAACTGATTTGTGCCATACCGTAATCGACATATTCATAATCGATAGCCAACAATGCCCGACGCATAATCATAAAAGAAACTCCCGAGTTTATGCGCATGGGAGTTAAGATATTGTAATCGGGGAAGTAGGGATTATCCTTAAAACTGTTGGTGTATGTTCCTTCATCATAAGTAATCTGGGCATTTACGCTTTCGGAATAGTCATCTGTTAAATTAAATGACGTTGGGGTTTGAATCGATAATCCAATTTTTACCCAGTACTCCGGGCTGTATAAAACACCTAACTTGGCGTTGATACCCAAACCTGATGTTGTTAGCGTTTGTGCCATGTTGAAATAGTTCAGGGCGATATCATTTGTTGGCGTTTCTGAGAATTCAAACTTTCTTTCTAGGTGTAAACTTTGAATGCCAAGCGTACCGCCAATGTAAAACTTATCGGAAAAGTTGGCTGCACCTGAAATGTAGTATTCGCCTATTCCTCCGCGTTCCGAAATATATCCTTCCTGAAATGCTCCGTAACCTCCAATTAAGTAATCATGTGAATATCCATTATTAATACTGTCGTAGAATATGAGATCAGCTTTGGTAAATGCCGGGCGCGAGTTGGGGTTGTCGTTCACCATATCGAGCGGCATATCGAGGTAACTACTTGTTGCATTTGTGCCTTCAATAATCATGCTCTTGTTAAAAGTGTGTATTTGGTTGTATCCAACTGCAAATGTCCAGCTGTCGGGGCCTTCGCCGTTTGCCATTTTGTTAACGTTGGGTGCACTCATTGCAAAACCAATGTTGGGTAATATAGTTCTGTAGTGATGCGATGAGGAGTTTACTCCCAAATACATAGCATCAGATTTGCTCATATTTCCGGTCATGGATATTCCAAACTCGCTGCTGCGGTAAAGTCCCAATCCGGCAGGGTTTAGACTGGCATTTGTTAAATCGCTGCCCAGTGCTGTAAATGCTCCGCCCATGGCCTGCGATCTGGCTGATCCATCGTAGTTATAGCGCGAAAGGATTAGTGCGTCATCTGCTATTTGTGCTGCTGCTTGTAAACTTGCAATAGCAACTATTAGTGTTATGAATCGCTTCATATCTGTGTTTATTTAGAAAAAAATGAGTGTTTAATTAAAAAAAAGCAAAGGTTAATTTGCATTAACCCTTGCCATTAATAGTTGTTTCTTTTATCGTCTGCGTGGTGAACTGGTTCTGCTTTGTGAACTACCCGATGATGACCTTCCGGAAGAACTCCGACTGGGCGACGAGCTTCTGTAGCTCGATCGACTTGAGTTGGAATTTGACCTGCTTGGTGAGTAGTTGCTGTTGCTATTCGAATTATTTCGAATAACACGGCTGTTATTCCGGTTTGTATTACTTGGTGGCCTTGACTTTTTATGTGGTCGAGTAATATTGTTAGAGTTGTATCTTGGTGTATTATTTTGTGTTTGGTTTCTACCCCGGTACGTATTATTGGCAGGCCGGTTAATGGTTACCGATCGGTTATTATTGATAATGGCGTTATTGCGCTCTAAACTGTGCGAAATATTGTACTGACTGCGCCTGCTGTTCGGATTGTTCGAACTTGCCGGTCGCGTAAGCGTCATGCTTGCTGCGCTATTTATGTTTCTGCTATTTCCTCCTCGGGTTCCCGTTGTGCTTCCAGGGCGCGAAAGTCCGTTTTGCAAACTCGCATTTGTCTGTGTTCTTGATTTGGATTCCCCGGTGGTACGTGTAAGTTGATTGGTTGCAGCCGATTGACTACTTCCCCCACGCTTTCGGCGCAAGTCTGCATTGCTTTCTGTGCTTGTGCCTCGTGTACCTTTTGTTCCATAGTTATTAGCTCCTCCACGGTGAGAGTAGTAGCCGGTGTAATGGTTTCCGCCGTATGTGCCGCCGTTGTATGTTCCGGCATAGTATCCATCGTAGAATCCATTCCAGTATGAATTATGGTATCCGCCGTATCCGTAGCCATAAGGGTAGCCAAAGCCCCAGCCCCATCCGGCATGCCACGAGGGATTGTACCAGCTATAGCCAAACCCAATTTGCATACGCCAGTTGCTCCATCCTACGCCTACGTAGGGCGAGCCATAACCGCCATAGTAATTCCCATACCATGGGTCGTTATAATACGGATCGTAGGTGTATACATCATGGAATGTGCGTAAGCGATCCGAGTAATCCATAATTACGTAGGTGTCCCCATCGTTTGGATTGCTGTTCTCGTAGCTGTCAACATAGCCATCGTAAGATTCTTCATTACTGTGATTTAATTCCTTCCGGTTTTCAACAACAGTTGTCTGATTATTATTTGCGTTCGTATTATCAGTTGTTGCTATTTGGTCTTCCGGAATATAATATAAATCGTCGGTATAGGCGCTTTGTTGCACCCCTGCGCAGCTCGTAAGCAGAGCCGCTGCGGCAATTGCTATTACTAAACGTTTCATAATTATCTCCTTTCTCATTAACTGTATTTGCAATCTAATGCTTTTATTTGTTTATACAAACTTCACGGCTGTTAAGTTTCAAATTATTTAATTAATGTGTTTCTTTGTGCATTATTTTATAGAACTCTAATATAACTACAAATATTATACTAAAAATCATGGCAAAAGTACTTACTTCTCGTAAAGAGAATTATGCACAATGGTATAACGATTTAGTTCTCAAAGCGGGGCTTGCAGAAAATTCCGCTGTGAGAGGGTGTATGGTAATTAAACCTTACGGTTATGCTATTTGGGAAAAGATTCAAGCTCAGCTTGATCGGATGTTTAAAGAAACTGGACACGAAAATGCATACTTTCCACTTTTTATTCCCAAATCGTTTTTTAGCAAAGAGGCTGATCATGTCGAAGGTTTCGCTAAAGAATGTGCCGTAGTGACACACTACCGTCTGAAAAATGATGAGAAAGGTGGAGTGATTGTCGACCCCGATGCTAAACTCGAGGAAGAATTAATTGTGCGACCAACTTCAGAAACCATTATTTGGAATACATACAAAAACTGGATACAATCGTACCGCGATTTACCGATTCTTATTAACCAGTGGGCCAATGTGGTACGTTGGGAAATGCGTACGCGGTTATTTTTGCGCACTGCTGAGTTTTTATGGCAGGAAGGCCATACTGCACACGCTACCAGAGCTGAGGCTATAGCAGAAACAAAACAAATGATTGATGTGTATGCAACATTTGCACGCGAACATATGGCTATGCCTGTTATTCAGGGGCATAAAACCGAAAATGAACGTTTTGCCGGAGCACTCGATACGCTATCTATTGAAGCTATGATGCAAGATGGGAAAGCGCTGCAATCGGGAACTTCGCACTTTTTAGGACAAAATTTCGCGAAAGCTTTCGATGTGAAATTTGCCGATAAAACCGGAAAGTTAGAGCACGTTTGGGCTACTTCATGGGGCGTTTCCACTCGTTTGATGGGAGCCCTGATTATGGCGCATAGCGACGATAACGGACTGGTGCTGCCTCCAAAACTGGCGCCTATAGAGGTTGTAATTGTCCCCATTTACAGAAACGATGAGCAATACGATACCGTTTGCGAAAAAGGGGAAGAAATTCGTAAAGCTTTATTGAAAAAAGGCATAAGTGTAAAATTCGATAAGCGCGATACCCAAAAACCTGGGTGGAAATTTGCAGAATACGAGCTGAAAGGAGTGCCTTTAAGATTAGCATTGGGAATGCGCGATATTGAAAACGGAACCATTGAAGTTGCACGTCGCGATACCTTGACAAAAGAAGTAATGCCTATGGAAGGCATTGAAGATGTGGTTGATAAATTATTGGTCGAAATTCAGGACGAAATTTATAATAAAGCGCTTAAATTTAGAGAAGACAATATTCATTATGTCGATACATGGGATGAGTTTGTTGACACGCTCGAAAATAAAGGCGGTTTTATTATGGCGCACTGGGATGGAACTTCCGAAACTGAGCAGGAAATTCAGACGAAAACTAAAGCCTCAATCCGTTGTATTCCTTTCGACAATCCGCAAGAAGAAGGTAAATGTGTTTTAACCGGAAAACCCTCAAAAGAGCGGGTGATTTTTGCAAAAGCTTATTAGTAACGATACCATTTGTGCTACATATTTGAAAGTACAACGTTGAAATTATGTACGAACTAATCATCGCGGTGCCAAATGTTTTTACATTGGGTACCGCGATTTTTTTATATCAAAGAACAGTTGAATGATAGAGTTTGCAAGTTTTAGGTTTGTAAGTTTCCAGGTCTGGTAGAGACGCAATGCGTTGCGTTTCGGACAGCGATTTCAAAATTATTTTATAGACAGTCAAGGCACTATAAATAAGTAGATTATGGGAAATGATAAGAATTAATTTTCGGGTTATTTGCTTAAAAGGCATTAATATGCGTAATAAGCTGTATGATAAAAACTTATGTTATAATTGTAGCTTTT
>JAQICA010000043.1 GCA_027858775.1 Salinivirgaceae bacterium
GGATGGACTTGCGATGAGAAGAATTATCGATAATTGCATCCGTGAGTTCTTTTAATTCCGGTTGTAAAAGCTAAGAAGGTCGCGAAAGAAACTAAGTCTTGATTTTTGGTTCTTTTCATTAAGGAAAAGAACATGTAGATAGTTGAAAAGACCTTAAAAGCCTTATACAACAATTTTATTCCCAAACTTTAAATTGTAACTATGAGCATCATTAAAAACCAAAGCCTTAAGATCCACGGCTTTACGGCGTGATTTCCAGCACCTTGCAGCTACTGTTTCGTGAATCGGTTTCAGAGGAGTTAGATGCCAATAAGAAATGGATTTGATGTTTTATAATTTAATATAGGGAAAGTCAATAATGAAGGTTGAACCTTTACCTGGTTCAGACTCAACTGAAATTTCTCCGTTCAACGCATTTACAACTTTGTTCGTAATATATAAACCTAATCCTGCGCCACGATATAGTTTTACCGGATTATCCTCAATTTTCCTGAACCGATCAAAAATTATTGGAATATCCTCTTTTTTTAGCCCTATTCCGGTATCCTTAACATAAATACGAATTTTATTTTCTTTTATTAAATAGCCGAGTTCAACAAATCCCTCATCTGTGTATTTAATCGCATTGTTGATCAAGTGAGATAACGCTTGTTGCAATCTTGACTTGTCTGTATTTATTTTTAAATCGGTTCTTTGCTCGAGAAATAACCTCATTTCAATGTCATTGTTGGTTTCTGTTTTTATAAGGTACTCCTGATGTAACTCACTTAAAACATCATTTAGATTGTAGGTTTTAGTTCTGATATACAATTGGTTGCATTCTATTCTTGAAACTTCAACAATATCGTCAATTAAATGAAGAAGAGCTTCGCTGTTAGTGTTAATTTGCTGGATGAAATCAGGAAACTCAGATGGTTCGGTTTCAGGCTGACCAAGTAAATCTGCAAACCCTACGATAGCATTCATTGGGGTTCTGATTTCATGCGACATGTTAGTTAGAAAAGCTGTTTTCAGTGTATCTGATTCTTCAGCTTTCTCTTTAGCAATTTTGAGTTCATGAGTCCGCTCATCCACAGTATTTTCCAACTCATTCTGATACTTTTCCAATTCAATTTTTTGCTTTCGGATTTTTTCTTCTGCTAGTTTAAGCTTGGTAACATCGGAGTCAATTGCCACAAGTTTAACAATTGTATTTTGTTGATTCAAAATTGGACTCAGCGTAGTTTGTACCCAAATACTATTTCCTGCTTTGGTTTTGCGTTCTTCTGTATAAATAACAGTAACTTTCTTGCTGAGGCATTTATTGATGGCCTCTTTTCCGCCTTTGGTATCCCCTGCAAGCAGATTTGGATAATCCATAGTTGTTATTTCTTTCAATGTGTAGCCATAAAGCTTAGTAAATGCATTATTCGCCCATTCGGCTTGCCCATTGGAATTTAATATTCTGATGGCATTGTCTGTTTCACTGGCCACGATTGATAATTTTTCCAGTTCTTCATTTATCACCTGAATTTCTTCATTTTGCGATTGAATCTCTTCTGTAACCTGAAGAATTTCTTCATTTCGCGCCTGTATTTTCCTGTTTTTTTCTTCAATTTCTTCCGTTCTTTGTTGGACTAATTCCTTCAATAGTGTTTGCCTGCGCTTTATTTGTCTGATGCGCAGGTAGTAAACCATATAAATCAAAAACAAAATGAAAAACGTCGCTAAAGCTGAAACCCATTTTTTTTGATACCAAAATGGGTTGATCGAAAAAGAAATCTTTGCTCCTTCTTCGTTCCAAACATCGTTATTGTTAGAACCTATAACATGAAAAGTGTAATCTCCAGGTGGGAGGTTTGTGAAAGATATTGATCGTTGTCCCGTGTAATCACTCCACTCTTTTTGATAACCAAGCAAACGGTGTTTAAATTGTACTTTTTGTGGGTAATAATAACTCAGCGCTGTGAAATAAAAAACAATACGATCGGTTCCGGCTTTAAATTGAATATTTTCTTTGGCAGAGAAAGTTTTTCCATCAGCAATGATTTTTTCTATGTAAACCGGGGGCATGTACGTATTGGTGTATTCTTTCTGTGGGTTGACCTTAATAACCCCATTAATTGTAGGAAACCACATGTTGTTGTCCTGATCTGTCATCGACGATGATGTGGAGGTGCATTCCGGTTGTTTGATCCCATCCTGATTTCCAAACATACGATGCTGAATAATTTTCTGAGGGTTTTGTTCGTATGCAAAAAGGGCGCTCTTTTTAACCCTTAAAATACCATTGCTTCCAGGTATCCATAAATAATGCTTTTTGTCTTCCAGTATGTCGTATGGTGATTGCGGCATGATATAGGGATTGGTATTGATGCCGTGAACTTTTCCGTCTATAATCCAATTTATTCCGCCCTTTACTGCAACCCAAATTACATCATTATCATCTATGTAGGTATTAAATACAATGTCGCTAAATAGGCCATCTTTTATTGTGTATTTTTTTACGACGGCGTTGTTTGAAATGATGTGCAGTCCGCCTTTGCTGATTCCTACAATCATGTTTCCAAATCGATCTTCGTCAATAGACATGATCAGGTTATTATTCAAACCATTTGATTTGTTTATAATCTGTAATGCTTTTTCATTTGTAATATTGATAAGGCCACTATTTCGTGTGCCAACCCAAATTTCCCCTTGTTGGTTTTCATAAATAACCCGAATATACTTGGCTGGAAAACCAGTGGAAGGGGCAAACCATTTTTCCATCCCATTTGGCTCTATTTTAAGTAAGCCCCTGTATGTCGCAATCCATAGATTGTTTTTACTGTCTTTAAAAATGTCTCTTATCCGGTAACCATAGATATTCTTTTTGGGTCTAAATTCTGTGATTTTATTATTTGAAATTTTGTTGATGCGGCCATTGTTAAAACCAATAAGAATAGATTTGGAATCTATCTGGCATAAAGTATTTACAATTGTTCCCAGCAGGTTATCGCTTTTTGTTAATGTGATGAACATTGCATTTTTAATGCGCGAAAGTCCTCCTTTATAATGGATTACCCATAAACTGTGTTCGTTGTCAAACATCATTTCTATGGTATGGTTGCTTGCCAGTCCGTTATTCTCTTGTAAGAGTTCAACTTTCTGTGTTTTTTTTATCATTCTTAAAACTCCGGAATTGCTTGAAATCCATATGGCGTTAGGCTGATCAGCAATAATATTGTTGATGGTTCTTCCAACTAATGGTTCAATTGTCTGGAACTTTTCCCCGTCAAAGACCGATACTCCTTTGTCTGTTCCAATCCATAATAATCCGTTTTTGTCGAATGAAAGTGAACTTACCCAGTTGCTCAACAGGCCATTTTTTTGGGTGTAGTTTGTAATCTCTCCATTAACTATTTTGTAAATCCCTCTTCCTTCAGTTGCAATCCAAATAACATCTTTCTGGTCTTGTTTAATGTTAGAGTATATTGCATTCTGAGGGAGTTTAGGGTTATTAATGAAGGTGCATGAATCGTTGTGATAATAGAATAATTGCCCGGCAACATCTGACGACCATATTTTATCATCCCGGTCGATGAAAATAATTCGGTGCAGGTGCTCCAGTTTGTTTTTTATCTGATGTGATTTAAACTCATTATTGCTATAGGAAATGAGTCCACTATTTTGTGTTGTCATCCATAAAACACCTTTGCTATCCTCAGCCATTGCACCAATTCCATTGGCATCAAATGCATCTGTATTTGAATTGTTGAAAATGGTAAAATCAATACCGTCAAAACGAATTAATCCATCGTAGCTGGAAACCCAAATGTAACCATCTTTTGTTTGAATAATATTTAACAGTGAATTGGAAGGCAAGCCGTCCTCTTTTGTCCAGTTTTCAACCACAAAATGGCTTAACTTTTTCTCTGAAGGAAACATGGTGCTGTTTACCTGGGCAATTACCCCATAGTTTAAAAACAGTAATATAACTAAGAGTTTCCTCATTTTGTCTTTTTTGCATTCACCCACGAGTGAAATGCAACCTGTGGTTATTACGTTGGTTTATAATTATGAGTAGTTTCCCTAAAGTAAGCAGTTTTTATGAAATTAAAAAAATATACTTTCGCAATAAGCTTTCATATTTTGCCTGGAATACTTTTCGATCAATGCGAAACCACATACACAAGCCAAAGATTTCAACTACAAATGCCTTGCTCCATATTTTAATGAATATTGTTTGCATAGCATTCCAGCGACATAACCGATTTTTACTCTCTGGTAAATCGTACCATTTCATAGGGTGTATTAATCTGCTGGATTGTTGAATACCAAAGGGAGTACTCATACATCATTTAACACTTATTTCGTGTAAAACAAAACTTTACCTCAAACTTTAACAAACTATTGTTTGATTAGAGATATCTTTTTTAATCTTTTAATGAGAAGGTTTGTTAGTACCTTTGTATTTTGCTACTATAAATCCTATGTCGTAACTCAAAATATTCAGACTGTGAAAAAATATATTGTGCATCATCCATGGAAAATTATTGAAGAAGGGTACAAACCCGAACTGAACCGAATTTCTGAAAGTCTTTTTAGTCTTGGGAACGGGAAGTTTGGCCAGCGTGGAAATTTTGAAGAATATTTTTCCGGTGAAACCTTGCAAGGGAACTACCTTGGGGGAGTATACTACCCGGATAAAACGCGTGTTGGATGGTGGAAAAACGGCTATCCGGAATATTTTGCCAAAGTACTAAATGCACCGGACTGGAACGGGATCCGAATAAAAATCAATAATCAGGAGCTTGATCCACACCGGCTTGTTATTACAGACTTTAGCCGATACCTAGATATGCAAGATGGTAGCCTGAATAAAAGCTACACAGCACAATTCGACGATGGCAAAAAAGTAAAAATACAGTCGACCCGCTTTCTAAGTATTGTAAACGATGAATTGGGTGCCATAAAATATAGCATTACTCCGCTTAACTTTTCGGGCGATATAGAAGTGATTTTACCCGTCGATGGCGATATTAAAAACCAGGATGCCAACTACGATGAGCAGTTCTGGAACGAAATCGAAAAATCGGCATCGGCCCGAGCGCCATATTTAATTGTGGAAACCCGGAAAACGGCGTTTCGGGCATGTTATGCCATGCACTATTCCATTCAAGGCAATAACAAATCCAAATCGCTTACACAGTTCGATACCATTGAAAAACCAAAATATATAGCCCATAAACTCGATGTGGGCATCGAGGAAGGCAAAACCACCACCATTTACAAATATGTAGCCGTAGTAAGTTCCATGTATCATGAAAATGACGACATGAAAGAAGTGGCTGCCGAGGTGTTGGCCTACGCTAAACATAAAGGGTTTGGCAAAATGCTCGATGAGCAAAAAGCTGCCTGGGATGAAAAATGGAATCGTGCCGATATTGTGATCGAAGGCGATGTGGCAGCGCAGCAGGGAATACGATACAATATTTTCCAACTAAACCAGACTTACACCGGTCAGGATGAGCGGTTGAATATTGGCCCAAAGGGATTTACAGGAGAAAAATATGGTGGAGGTACGTATTGGGATACAGAAGCATACCTTATGCCATTTTACTTGAGCACATCAAAGCCTGAGGTTGCCCGAAATTTGCTTATTTATCGTTTTAAGCATTTGCAAAAAGCAATAGAAAATGCCGAAAAACTTGGCTTTAGCCATGGTGCAGCCCTTTATCCCATGGTAACCATGAATGGGGAAGAGTGCCACAACGAATGGGAAATTACGTTTGAAGAAATTCATCGGAATGGCGCCATTGCCCATGCAATTTATAACTACATCAGATATACCGACGATAAGGAGTATTTGGCCGAATATGGACTGGAAGTGCTAATTGCCATCTCGCGCTTTTGGGCGCAACGTGTCAATTTTTCGGAAGAGAAGCAACAGCACGTTATGCTCGGAGTTACCGGCCCCAATGAATACGATAATAATGTAAACAACAATTGGTACACGCTGCGAATGGCGAAGTGGACCATGGAATACACGCAGGAATCCATCAATTATGTGAAAAATACAATTCCTGAGGAGTGGCGCAGAATAGCTACCAAAACATCGTTCGACGAGGACACGGAGCTGAAAACGTGGGATGAAATATGCAATAATCTGTATGAACCTTACGACGAAAAACGTCAGGTTTTCTTACAGCAAGATGGCTTTTTAGATAAAGAGCTGCAACCGGTTTCGGCTATTCCCGAAAATCAGAAGCCTATACACAAACATTGGTCGTGGGATCGTATTTTACGCTCGTGCTATATAAAACAGGCCGATGTGCTTCAGGGACTCTATTTTTTCGAAGAGCATTTCGATCAGGATACCATTCGCCGGAATTACGATTTTTATGAACCCATGACGGTTCACGAATCGTCGTTATCGGCTTGCATTCATTCCATTATGGCTGCCAAATTGGGAGATGAAAAACGTTCCTATGAGTTCTATTTGTCGGCATCGCGGCTCGATCTTGACGATTACAATAGCGATACCGACGAGGGGCTGCATGTTACAAGTATGGGTGGTACATGGATGACCATTGTGCAGGGCTTTGGCGGCATGCGGGTGCGCAATAATATGCTTGTTTTCAGCCCGTTTATTCCTGAAAAGTGGGAGTCGTTTGCTTTTAAAATAATGTTTCGAAATCATTTGATCAATATTACAATCGATAAATCGAATGTGAGCATTTTTAACGAGGCCGATCAGCCTTTGGAGGTGAAAATTTACGAGAAATATTATACTATCGGTGCCAATGGTACTGTGCTTGTTGATGTGTTGGATAAAGAATGAGGGTACAGCGGCCTCAAGAAAGGATTCATGTTATAAAGACCATTGATCATTTGCAATCTTACTGTGTGACTGGTGAATTAATATCAAGGAAGCCACAACAGAAATAGATCAAAGAATTGAACGGTTTCTTAATTAAATCAAAGGAAGAACTCATTATGTCACTAATATCGTTGTCATTTATTTTTGGTGGTTGTAACCAATCGGCAAAAAACCAAGTTGAAGCTCAGGCTGCAAAACCCGATCCCATAGAAGCGTCGAAATCGGCCACTATTTACGTAGTAAACATACGCCAATACACTCCCGAGGGAACCATAAATGCATTTATTCCACATGTTTCAAGATTGAAAGAGTTGGGAGTCGATATTTTATGGATTATGCCTGTTCATCCTATCGGGGAGAAAAACCGCAAAGGCTCAATGGGGAGTTACTATGCGGTGAAAGATTATAAGGCCATAAATCCGGAGCTTGGCACCAAAGACGATTTCCGAAAGTTGGTAAAAACGGCTCACGATCACGGAATGTTGATTATTCTCGATTGGGTGGCCAATCATACAGCGTGGGATCATCCGTGGATAGAGAAAAACCCCGAGTGGTACACACAAGATAGGACAGGCAAAATAATTGCACCCGTCGACGATTGGTCCGATGTGGCCCATCTGAATTACGACAACGCCCAAATGCGCGCTGAAATGATCGATGCGCTTATGCACTGGGTTAAAGAACTCGACATTGACGGCTACCGATGCGATGTGGCGAGTATGGTTCCCAACGATTTTTGGGAAAACGCCCGCGACGAAATGGAGAAAGTAAAACCCGTATTCATGCTGGCCGAAGCCGAAAAGCCTGAATTGCATAAAAAAGCATTCGATGCAAACTATGCATGGGAACTACATCATATAATGAACAAAATATCAAGTGGAAAGCAAAATGCCACACACTTGCGTAAATACTTTAAAAAAGAACCCAGACGGTTTGCCGATAACGTTTACCGCATGGCTTTTACAACAAACCACGACGAAAATTCGTGGAACGGAACCGTATTTGAGCGCATGCCAAACAGCTATAAAGCGTTTGCTGTATTTACTTATGCCGCGCCTGTTTTTCCGTTAATCTACAGCGGGCAAGAGGCTGGTCTCGATAAGCGTTTGCGCTTTTTCGAGAAAGATACCATTGAGTGGAAAGAGCACGAAATGACGCAGTTGTACAAAAAGTTGAACCAATTAAAAGCCGAAAATCCGGCACTTTGGAATGGCCGCTACGGTGGAGCCATCAATATATTGAAAACCAATCATCGATCGCGTATTTTTGCCTTTGATCGCCAGAAAGACCATAACCGGGTGTTGGCCGTTTTAAATTTGTCAGATACAGCCACAACCGTAAAGTTTAAAGGAGTGAAAGAAGGTAAATTGTACACCGATGCGTTTACCGGACAAGAAATTTCTACCGATACACCGCTAAAAGTAGAGCCGTGGGGCTATGTGGTAGGATTATCGAATGACGAATGAAAAAGCACCAATAAACCGGGCTATGATAAATAGTCTGTCATTTACGAGAGTGATTATAAACTTATTTTCGCCCTTCGACATAAGTTTGTTTTGCGGGCACCTTCTAGCTAGAAGCAAGCGCCGAATTAAAAACTGTTTGACCGGATGCGCCGGATTGCAACAAAAGAGGAATACAGGTACTTGCATCCGTGAGTTCTTTTAATTCCGGTTGCAAAAGCTAAGAAGGTCGCGAAAGAAACTAAGTCCTGATTTTTGGTTCTTTTTATCCGTTCATAATTGATTTTAAAGGACGGATAGAGCTCGCATGAATTTGTTTGCAGCCTTTTAACTCTGGTCGCATACATACTCGGTTCATCAAGGAAAAGAACAATAGAAATTTGAAAATCCCATTTGTGCACGAACCCACAAAGAAAAACGCCCCCTGAATTTTGCCCGCACCAAAAAAAAATGCATCTTCACACCGGCGAAGCCCGTATGCGGAGAGCCGGCCAGAGCATACGTTTCGATTATACATTAAAAGACCATTTGGGCAACACCCGCACCATGTTTACCATAACCGACAACAACAACATAGAAACCTTGCAAAGCAACCATTACTATCCGTTTGGAATGCGTTTCAACCAGTCGGCAGACTATTCCGGCACCGAAAACCGCTACCTCTACAACGGCAAAGAACTGCAAGAAGATTTGGGGCTGAACTGGTACGATTACGGGGCGAGGTTTTATGATCCAAGTATAGGCCGTTTTACTAATGTTGACCCTATGGCCGAAAGTTATTATGGGCTGTCTGGTTACAATTATGTTGGCAATAACCCAATCAGGAGAATTGATCCGGATGGAAGAATGATGAGCGAAATATATGATATTGGCGGAAATAGTATGTATGGTCCTGATTGGTTTCAAAATGAAATTACTGGAGATGTATATTTTAACAGTGAAATGCAAAAAGGGGACGAAGGAACTGGCGCTATGCAAGGTGAAGGTTGGATTCATTTAGGCGAAAATGGGCTGTTTTCTGAGGGAAAAGAATGGTCTTCAGATGCTTCAGTTGTAGTGAATAATGAAAATTTAGCATCTGAGTCTTTCATTAAGCTTGAGAATAATTCTATTAAAACAGAGGCTATGTTTAAGGGGGGGCGGAATCTTTTATGGCGAAGCAAGGCTATAAGAAAGTGACTAAACAAGCTATTCAGAAGATACAGACAAATAAAGTGACAGGTGGTGTTAGAACAAGAGGAGAGGTGTCAGTTACACGAACTAGAATATTAAGTGAGATAGTAGAAAAAAGCGGATATGTACCTAATAGTTTTGAAAAGCTTGGATCACATAGACTTAAAACACCAAAACCAGGATACCCAATTATCGGAGTAGGAACATCAACGGAAACTGTTCAATACCGGTTTACTTATGGGAAAAAGTCATTAGGTTTAAAAGTCCTGGATTTATTAATTAAAATAAACCAAATTCAATCTGGAAATATTCAGATATACAAATAATATATATTATGTATCGAAATATTATAAAATTATTTTTGCTGTTAATTGCAGCTTGTTTAGCTTCATGCCAGCCTCGAGAAAAGCCTAAATTAAAAAAAATCCTGGATCATTATGCAACCGGATTAATAGCGTTTGATGCAGATTTAATAAATCATTTTCCTTTCGAATTTGAATCAGGAGAGATTCAAGATATGTCCTTTGTTCTACCAAGCATAGTTAAGAAGGGAGGCTGTTCGGTCGCTTTACTCAGAATAAAAACTAAGTCTGATAAATTTAATAGGATATCAAAGGGAGTTAGGGCAAAAAGTGATCTTATCAAAACTTCAAAGAGTGGTAATATAATAACACTGCCTGATAGTAGTGATAATTCTAGGATAACGTCACCTATAATTATGCCGGATTTTAGTGACGTGTTTGATAGTGTGGATGACGATATCTCGATTGATTTTAAGAAGTGTTATGATATGTATTTAATTGATACCAAAAAAGGAAACTATACAAGTCATAAACGACTTAAAAAAAAGCCCTATCTGCCAGATGGATGGGAGCATGGATATTCAAGAGGGATAGGAATAGATACAGATAATCAAGGTGTTATTTATTGGCTTATTATTTGGTAATTATAGATTACTAAGGTTTAATATTTGTCATTAAAAAAAACAAATTGTTTCAAATTCCTTTTGCGTCTAAGGTACCTACACCCCAATAAAACCTGGAACACGTGCACGAAAGTTTGTGCATTGGAAAGCGGAACGAAATAGGAGAACGAATAAAAACAGATAGGAAAGAGCCCGGACGACTGGGTTTTATCTAGGCTTATAGACGTTTATGTAAAAACGAATATCTTAAAAAGTTCAAATACCTTTCAAATTTCGCCCTCCGACATAAGTTTCTTTTGCGGGCACCTTCTAGCTAGAAGCAAGCGCCGAATTAAAAACTGTTTGAGCGGATGCGGAAGAACGACCCAAAAGAAGAATTATCGATTATTGCATCCGTGAGTTCTTTTAATTCCGGTTGCAAAAGCTAAGAAGGCCGCGAAAGAAACTAAGTCTTGATTTTTGGTTCTTTTCATCAAGGAAAAGAACAATAGAAATTTGGAAAACCCATTTGTGACCGAACCCACAAAGGAAAACGATCCCTTAATTTTGCCCGTTCCAGAAAATAACGCATCTTCACATCGGCGAAGGCCGTTTGCGAAGAGCAGGCCAGAGCATACGTTTCGATTACACATTAAAAGACCATTTGGGCAACACCCGCACCATGTTTACCATAACCGACAACAACGACATAGAAACCTTGCAAAGCAACCATTACTATCCGTTTGGAATGCGTTTCAACCAGTCGGCAGCCTACGCCAGCACCGAAAACCGCTACCTCTACAACGGCAAAGAACTGCAAGAAGATTTGGGGTTAGATTGGTACGATTACGGGGCGAGGTTTTATGACCCGGCGATTGGTAGGTTCTCAACGGTTGACCCGTTTGCCGAGGATTATAGTTTTCAAACCCCATATGCCTATGCGGCTAATAATCCAATTACATATATTGATTTATTTGGATTGTATCCTGATTTTCCATTTGCCGATGGTAGTGAGAATTGTCCAGATCTTAATAGTGGCTATTATTCGTATGTGGATAGTTATGGCAATTCATTTTTTACTTATGGGAATTATTCTTATAACTATGATTTTTACTCATTCGATTATTTTCCTTCTTCGATTCCTATAATGTCGTCAGGAATTGAAGGTAACGTGTTGACTATTGAGCAAAATCAGATGGCTGTGTACGAGAACGGTATAGGCCCTATTAGTATACGGAATACGAAAGTTGGCGGTGATGTTGCCAGTTCGGGGGGAGATGGTTCTAAGCTTGCTGCGGTTTCGGTAGCGTTCACTATTGATTTGACAGTCCCCGAGCTTAGTGATGCAGCTTGGCCAAAATGGATTGGTTGGGCTGCGGCTTTTGCTGGAGCAGCAATATATGATTATGTATATAAGCCTAATGGTAGATTGGACAATGGCAAATTAACATATACTATTCCTGCACCAGGGACATTTCCTTATGATCATCAACCAAGGAAACCAGAGTTTAATCCAGGTGATTATGAAAAAATAGTGAAATGGGCTGCAGGTTTAACTCTTGGTGCTAGATTTCTTCAGAAAATGTCGGAAACGCCACAAATACCAAACTATACTACGCCAGCTGATGCAACTTATGTTGCTCCTCCTCGTGTTAAACCTTTACATCCGGATTTGCCATGACAGATAAAAAATATTTATTGGTACAAAAAATTAGTTATGTTATTGTTGGGTTAGTATTTATTACTCTTGTGATAGACTTTTTCTTTGCAGATAATTTAGGCTTTGGAAGAAAAAGGGGTTTTATATGTTTTGAAGGTTTTGTTTTTGTATTATTTTTAATTTTTGAGTTTTTAAAATGGCATCTTAAGAAGAAGGCAAATGAAAAATAAAAACCTGACCAAACGACTATATGCAGGCATATCAATTAGTTTTGCAATTCTAATTGTTGTTGAAGGTCTTTTTCGTCAATATATAAGTAACCCTTTACTTGTTAAAATTATTGATTATGCTTTTTGGTATTTTTTTGGTCTATTTTCAGTTTTTTTTATTTTGCGAAGGATAGAATTGAGAAAAGAAAAAGATGATTTTGGTTCACAGAATATGATGAATAAAAATTAGCCCACATAAACCCAAATGAATAAAGGAACAAGTGCACGAAAGACCGTGCATTGGAAAACGGAACGAAAAAGGAGAACGTTTATAAAACCAGATAGGAAAGCTCGGCGTTGCCGGGTTTTGTTTACATTTCGGTTTTGTTTCTGAATACTCTGCACGGCTTATCAGGTAAACTTAAGAAATATCATTCGTTGACCTGAAACTAAAAGTCCATATTAATCGTTAAATTTGTAGATGAACAGAACAATGGAAATTATGAACGTAGTTGAAAAAAGAGACTTTATACACAGATATTTACATAATGCTGACGAAAGCCTTATTAATAGTCTGTACGAAACATTGCAAAAAAATAGAGCCTTAAAACAAAAATTAACAAACAGGGCACAAAAATCAGAACAAGATATTAAGGCTGGTCGAGTGTTTAGTCGTGAAGAACTAGAACAAAAAATGCTCTAATGAAATTACTATACACTGAACAAGCTATCGAAAGCTTAAACGAAGCATTAGATTTTATTGCACCTAAAGTAACTAATAAAAAGCTCTCTGAAATACGTAATCAAATACTTGACAAGGCAGATACACTTATCGATCAGCCTCTTAAAGGGCAAATTGAACCTCTTTTTGAACATTTGAATCTTGAACACAGAAGATTAGTTGAAGGAAACTATAAAAATATTTATCGTATAGATGGTTCAATCATTTATGTGACAGATATCTTTGATTCAAGACAAGATCCATCCAAAATGAAAGGGTAACGGCCTGCCACCGCCCAATTTTATCGCGTGGGTGTGTTGTTTATGTGCCTGAACCTCTATAAAGAAAAACGCCCCCTCAGTTTTGCCCGTTCCAGAAAAAAATGCATCTTCACACCGGCGAAGGCCGTTTACGAAGAGCCGGCCAGAGCATACGTTTCGATTACAACTTAAAAGACCATTTGGGCAACACACGAACCATGTTTACCATAACCGACAATAACGACATACAACCCTTGCAAAGCAACCATTACTATCCGTTTGGAATGCGTTTTAACCAATCGGCATCCTACGCCAGCACCGAAAACCGCTACCTCTACAACGGCAAAGAACTGCAAGAAGACTTGGGGCTGAACTGGTACGATTACGGAGCTCGGTTTTATGATCCGGCGATTGGGCGGTTCTCAACGGTTGATCCAATGGCCGAGAGTTACTATGGCCTATCCGGTTATAATTATGTTGGCAATAACCCCATTAGAAGAATTGACCCGGATGGAAGAATGATGAGCGAGATATATGATCTTGGTGGAAATGGTATGTATGCTCCTGATTGGGTGAAAAATAAAGAAAATGATCAATTTGAATGGATGGATAATGTCAATTCTCAAGCAAACTCACCCGAAGGTTATGAATATATTGGTGCTTCGGATGAAGATGTTGTTGAAGACGTAGGACTACCAGCAGATGCTTCTACAATTAAGTATGGAAAAAGATCGGGATCATTACAAGGTGATAACGGAGGAGGAATAGCAGTTGTGAAAACTGCTACAAACATGGAAGGGACTATTGACGTAGATGCTGAAGTGTCACTGAAAAAGGATAATGTTACTAGCAATAATAAAATGGGTAAAACGTTTGAAGGTATTTCTGTAAATGCAAGTTTTTCTCAAGAGTCAAAAAGTGGCGACTCTAACCTAAACATGAAATATAAAGGTAATTTAATCGTAAGAAATGGTAAAAACAAACAGAGTAGTCTTCTAACAAGCTCATCTGAACCCTCAATTAAGCAAAAAGGAACAAATGTAACCAGCGCATCAATTAACATTCCAGCTAATCAAATTAAAGGACGAAATTCTATCTCTATTTCAATTAGAGTTGGAACTACAACCCAAGGGTTGTTGTATTATCCAAAACCACCAGAAATGAACTGGTCAAATTAAAATAAAAACTTATGTTTAAACTCTTTTTGATTACAGTATTTACTATAATACTATATAGTTGCCATTCAAACAAGAAAAACTATGATGATGATTGGTGCAAAAAAATGGAAAAAATATCAGCGGATTGTATGTTTAAATATCAAATAAACGATGATGCTAAATACTTAGATTCAGCCTTATTTACTACTGATAAAGCATTACGTGAATGTAGCAAACAAAAGGTATTGTTTTCATTTCGGAAATTGGATATTTTATCTAAACAACAAGATTATACAGAAGCTATTTCTTTCATTAAATCAATGAACGAACCGATTATTTCAGAATTGACTTATTATAACGATTATCTTGAAAATAGATACAAGGCCATGTATTATCAATCAAAAGGTAATTTGACAAAACGAGATTCTTGCTTGAACCTAATTTTATTAGATATGCAGTCTTTTATTAAAAAAAATAACGAAAGAATCATTGATTTGTTAAGATCAGAAGATGTTAATACGATTTTAGAAAATTCTTTTGCTGTTGTGTATATCCAGTATTTTTACACTAAATCAATTTTAGAAGGTACAGAAAACATTAAAGTTGAGCTTGATTCATTGCAAAGCAGTAGGGAAATCAATAAGGAATATGTTGATTTTATATATCAACAATGTGTTCAAAATGATTTCATGGATTATGTTGGTTTCTAATCTTATATAACCCGCTAGCGCCGATCTGTGATCGGTGGTGAAAAATATTGAAAACGAAAAGCAGGGATATGTTATCCCGAGGCAAATAGTTAGAAAGTGAAATTGAAATACAAACGCAGCAAGGTTACGGCTTTGTTGTTCTCCTAAACCCAAATGAATAAAGGAACAAGTGCATAAATTCTGTTGCAATGGTGAGCGGAACGAAAAAGAAGAACGTATTATAGAACCAGCTAAAAAAGAGCCCGGGCGACTGGGTTATTTTACTTTATAAGCCCTGCATTTTTTAGTAGTTCGGGGATTTGTGTTTTGGTGATCTTTGGAAACTGGACTTGCCAAAACATCGTTACGATGAAACTAAATGTGAAGATAAATCGTTAAATTTGTAGAAAATAATTTAGTATGGGTGTACCTGAATTAAGAAACGAATTACATGACTTTATAAACCACGCAGACGAGCGGTTTATAAAGATGATTTATGCAATGAGCAAGGAGTATGAAAAGCCCGTAGTTGTTGGCTACAATACAGATGGATCACCAATTACTGAACCAGACCTTAAAAACAGGGTTAAGTCAGCTTCTAAACGAGTGAAATCAGGCGATTTTTTAACACAGGAAGAAGTTGAAAAGGAGACTGAAAATTGGTAAGCAAAAAGAATCTTCCTATCCGGTGGGATCGATTAGCAAAAAAGCACCTTGACGGCATCTATGCACACATTGCAGAAGACTCTGTTGCTGCAGCAAGAAAAGTCAAAAAAGAGTTAATCAAACTAGCCCACAGTCTTAACGATTTTCCCGAAAAATACTCTATTGAAGAATATCTGGCACATGAACCGGAAAACTACCGTTCTGTATCGAAATGGAGTTACAAAATAATTTATGAAGTAACAGACGAATGTATCATTATTGCTGATCTTTTCCAGACAACGCAGGATACTATTAAAATGATTACAGATATAGAAGAGTAACCGCACCGCACAATCGGGAAATACGGTATCCCTCGGCTACCGCGCAATTTTGCCCGTTCCAAAAAATAGCGGATATTCCCTGCCAAGAATGTTTACGAAGAGTTTACGATAGCAACCGTTTCTAATAATCAACTGTAAATTATTGGCTAAAAGAATGTTTGGAATTTTTCTGTTGTGATGGTTTACAGATGTTTTTTGCGACTGACATAAGTTTCTTTTGCGGGCACCTTCTAGCTAGAAGCAAGCGCTGAATTAAAAGCTGTTTGAGCGGATGCGGAAGAACGACCCAAAAGAAGAATTATCGATTATTGCATCCGTGAGTTCTTTTAATTCCGGTTGCAAAAGCTAAGAAGGTCGCGAAAGAAACTAAGTCTTGATTTTTGGTTCTTTTTATCCGTTCATAATTGATTTTAAAGGACGGATAGAGCTCGCATGAATTTGTTTACAGCCTTTTAACTCTGGTCGCAAACATACTCGGTTCATCAAGGAAAAGAACAATAGAAATTTGGAAATCCCATTTGTAACCGAACCCACAAAGGAAAACGATCCCTCAATTTTGTCCTGATAAAATTCATGCTATAATGTTTCTTTACTTTCTGAAACTAAAACGAACTATTATCTTTAACAGAACGTTAGAATTTCATTCGTAATAAGACGCTGAGGGTTTATATAATTTCTTTTTGCAGATTTCGGCTATCTAGTGCCAGCACGAAAACCACCTGTTTTTTGGTGTGCCCAGTAATAAGACTTCAAGAACAAGGCTTGTTCATTTTGAAAATCAAGGCGTTTACTTTCGTAAATAACTGTTTTCAAAATGAATATAACGCAGTTATTGGAGTTTTCTCATATACACTACAAGTAGTGTTTATAGTTGTTTTCGCTACAACGATGGTCGCTTACGGGCACTCTATCTAACAAAAAAAACGCCTGCTACAATGTAACAGGCGCTTCCGATGTTTTGCTAATTTCTGATATCTTATATAAAAATCAATTGCATAAGGATATATATTGGCAGCAGTACAATCAATGAAAACTTAATCATATACCCAAAGAATGATGGCATTTCGATTTTGTTTTCTTCCGCAATAGCTTTTACCATAAAGTTGGGTCCATTGCCAATGTATGTCATTGCACCAAAAAATACAGATCCTAAACTAATGGCAGTAAGCAACATTTCCGGTACGCCGGCCACCATTACTTCGGCTGTAGAGTGCATTCCTTTGGCTAGTTCGTAAAACGAAACCGCAGTTGGGGCATTGTCTAAAAACGCGCTAAGCGAACCAGTGGCATAGAAAAAGTGTGTTGCGGTGGTAAGACCAAACGATTCTGCATTTGCCGAAAGGTACAACAATGCAGGTACCATGGTAGTGAAAATACCAAGAAACAGAAATGCTACTTCTGTAATTGGAACCCACGTAAATTTGTTTGCCTTGCGCAAAATTTTTGGTGTGAGCAGAAGCGATAGGCCGGTAAATGCCAGCATAGCTCCCTCGCGAACAAATCCAAAATAGTAATTTTCATGAACAAAATTCAGGTATTGGTCGTTTAAAAACGCTACCGAACCTACAATTCCCGCCAGCCATAAAAAGTTAAGATTCCCTTTGAGTTTTAGGGGTGTAATGTTTTCTTTGTCGAAACGAATATTTTCCAATGGCTCTTTTTTATAAAAATAAGAGTCGACTACAAAGTAAATTAGGAGAAGCAACACGTTGACAAATGCCCACTCGGGAAGCATGTGCAAGAACCATGTAAATTCTGCTCCGCGTAAATAAAGCAAAAACAATGGTGGATCACCAAGAGGTGTGAGTAGTCCACCCGCATTAGCCACCGTGGCTATGAAAAACAGAATTGTGTGCACTTTAAACTTGCGCTCCGAATGGGTTTTAATCACAGGTCTGATGAGCAACATGGCAGCGCCGGTTGTACCCATAAACGAAGCTAAAATAGTACCAATAGCCAAAAAGACTGTATTTATCCATGGTTTGGCCTCAATATCGCCTTTCAGATGAATACCGCCGGTAATTACAAAGAGCGATCCCAGTAGAACGATAAACGGAATGTAATCGAACAATAACTGGTGCATGAGCGCATGAGTCAGGTGTTGCGAAATTAGATAAATAGCTGTTGGTACACCCAAAACCAACGAAACAATGAGTTTGTTTTTGTTTTCTTCCCACCAATGGAGAAAAAGTAGTGGTCCGATGGCAATCATGGCCAGCATTAGAACGAACGGTGTAATAGCCCAAAGAGGCATTTCCGTTACTCCCGAAGTAGAATTTAATAGTATCATAGTTAAAAATAATTTTTTTGAGGCCATAAAAATAATGGCTTTGATTTACTAATATCAATATTTATCCATTTTTGTTTATTTTTTTTCATGAAAGAGATGAGCTTAATTATTGTTAGACTGATATTTGAACAAAATAAATGGTTTTTTTTACCTTTACAATTGTTTGTATATACACTGGTATTGTGGTGTCAGAAGTATTCTAAACACTGTATTTCCAGTATCGACGAAGTAATTTTAGGAAATTAATGAATATAAAGTAAGAATAATGATTAAAGCAATATTGTTCGATCTCGACGGTGTAATTGTCGACACAGCCAAATATCACTATATCGCATGGAAAGCGCTTGCCGAGGAAATGGGCTTTGAATTTACATTAGCGCATAATGAGCGGCTAAAAGGAGTTAGCCGGATGACATCGTTGGAGATTTTGCTCGAAATAGGAGGCGTTTCTAAAACCGATGAGGAGAAAAAGGAGCTTGCTGAGCGTAAGAATGAACATTACCGAACGTTTATTACCAAAATGAAACCCGACGAAATTTTGCCCGGTATGCCGGAGTTTCTTAAAGGCGTAAAGAAAGCAGGGTTAAAGGCTGCCATCGGTTCTGCAAGTAAGAATACGCCAACCATTTTAAAACAAATTGAACTCGATACATTTTTTGATGCTGTTGTTGACGGGAATAAAATAGCTAAAGCTAAACCCGATCCCGAAGTTTTTTTAACCGGAGCAAGCGAACTAAATGTAAAACCGGAAGAGTGTATGGTGCTCGAAGATGCCGCATCGGGCATTGAAGCAGCGCTGAATGGCGGAATGTACAGCGTAGGCGTCGGTTCGCCCGATGTACTTGGTAAAGCTCATTGCGTAATTGCCGGTTTTGAAGGCGTTAGCGTGGAGTCGCTAATTGCAAAATGCATGCAAAAACGATAAGCAAAATGCTTGCACTACTTTCCGACCAAAAAAGTGGTGCAAGCATTATATTTCTTTCAGTGGTTCTTACTAGTTTGCTTTTTCTTTATTATGCGACAGCTCTACAGTATACTGAGCTCCAAATAGAACCCATCTTCCCGGTTGTGGCACATTGCTAATGTCGAAATACGTCTCGCCCGATAAGTTATTCACCTCAGTAAAAACATTCCAGTTTACATTTTTCCAACCTGCCCGCACATTGATAGTCCAAAATGGTTTGTAATCAACTTCATTGGTAAAACTACCATTTTCGTATAGCGTGTACGTGCCGTTTCTATCCTGAAATTGAAGGCCCCAACTGGCGTAAAAGCCATTATAAATAGCATGGTCGATACGAATTTTAAGATTGTGTTTCAGATTATCGGCCACATATTTGGTTTCGTAACCATTCGTATTGGGCTTCAAATCTACGTAGGCGTAGTTTACCGCTACGGTACTAACCGGAAAATTTGGCCAAAATTTATTGATTTTGGCTTTCGCCGATGCGTTTATACCTTTTGCATCAACACTTGTAAGGTTCTGCGTTTGCCAAACGGCATTGTTCCCGGTAGTTGTTTCGCGTACCCACTCAATAATACTCTCGCCTTTACGCATGTATGCCGATGCCTGAATTATTATTCCGGGTTTGGTGTGTTTTATTCCAATTTCGCCCGTCTTGGCTTTTTCCGGCTTCAGGTACGGGTTTCCAATGTTCGACGGCCCATTGTAGTATAGGTCTGTAAATGTTGGCAAACGCAATGCTTCGGTGTACGATGCCAAAATGCGTGTATCTTTTGCAATGCGGTAGCTGGCTTCAATGCCGGGATAAGTTTTAAATGTATTTTTTAGCACACTGTAGTGCGATGCAAATAAGCCAGCTGTAAGGTGCAATCGCTGCCAGTCAAGTGTGTAAGACAATTGCAGTCCGGTATGGAATCGTTCCGCATAGCGGTTAAATGTTCCGTATTCTCCGGGAATTATTTGCGTGCCGGCCATGAGTTTGCCTAGCGTATTGCTAAAAATGTGTTCGTAACGATGGTTGACACTTAGCAGGAACGAGCCTGCACTGGTACGAATCAAAAGAGGAACCTGCACTCCTGCCACATCGGTCATGTGGTAATTATGCGATGTGTACCAATCAGGTGCGTTGTTTCTAAATAGTTCAAAGCGGTCGTGGTGACGGCGGTAATAGACTATCGGTTTTATGCTAAAACTGTTCGCAGTGTAGCTGTAGCGTAAACTGCCAAATAATGTTCGCGTAGCCTCAAATTGTTCCGGATACGCCGGTGTGTAAAAGCTGTTGGCACCAAACGATTTTGCGGTTATCCCGCTTTGCAGGTCGAGTTGTTGGTTTGGTGCAGACCATTTTCCATGATAAAACAGGTTCGAAACGCTGAAATCGGTATTATTTATTGAGTCTTTGGGAAGATAGCCATCGCTTTTTTTGTGTCCGCCGGTTAGTAAGTGCGAGGTGTTTTTTCCATATGTTGAAACAGATGCACCTTGCTGCATGTACCCGTAATCGCCTGCTTTTGTTTGCACTTGAATGCGGTTTTTGCTTGTCCTGTTCGTGATAATGTTGATTGCACCGTTCATGGCATTAACTCCGTAGCCCATTGCTGCCGGGCCGGTCAGTACTTCAATTCGGTCAATGCTGTTGAGGTCTAAAGGAAGGTCAAGGTTGTGATGTCCGGTTTGCGGATCGGTGAGGTTTACTCCATTGAGTAAGACGAGGGTTTGGTCGAAGGTTCCTCCACGCATGGAGATGTCTGCTTGTGCGCCATTGTGGCCGCGTTGTCTGATGTCTGTTCCCAGCGCATATTCGAGCAGTTCGTTTAAATCGCTGACCGGTGCAGCCTCAATCTCTTTATGCGTAATGACTGTAACGATGCGTGCAATTTTCGAAAATGGAACCGGATCTTGTTCCCCGTTTACCACCACTTCATCTAACTCGTACAAAGGTTCAGTTGCACTGGTGTCTACCTGCGCGTGCGAAGTTTCGTGGTCGAAAAGTAGCGATGCCGCCAGTACCATTGTGGTAATGGCCACCTGCCTTCCTTGCGAGCGGAATGCGCCATAGCCGGCGCGCGTCCATCTGCTAAAAAACAGGGTGCCTCGGTTTTTGTTTAGCTTTTGTTTGTTCATTGTTTAAATTTTTTGATTAAAAACGCCGCAAAGGTATTACTTTTCCCATGGGAGAGGGGGCAATTGAAAGATTTGCTAAAAAATATGCAACAACCAGTTGAGCAAATCATGGACGAAAATCCACAATAGAATACAAAGAAAGCGTGAGATGTACCTGAAATGGGAACTATAATGTTATTTTTTGTGAACGTTGGGGAATAATTGAAAATCAACTTTATAATTAATTTTTGCTCTTGTGGAATTGGTTTCTAATGTGAATAATTTTACTTTTGTTTGAACTATTAGAAACCTTAAAAAAATGACCCACACTAATTCCATCATTATACCCGAAAAAGCTACATGTGCAGTAATTCGCTCATTTGGCGGGCCTGAAGTATTGCAAATAGAACAACTTCCCGTTCCCGAAATTGGCGATAATCAGCTACTTATAAAAGTTAAGGCAGTATCCATAAATCCAATCGATTGGAAACAGCGCAAAGGAAATCATCGTTTTATTCTGGGCGCTCCATTTCCCATAGTTCCCGGCTACGATGTGAGCGGAGTAGTAGCGAAGGTTGGAGCAGAAATCGAAAACTTTAAAGTAGGAGATGAGGTTTTTGGCGTACTCGATAATAAGTATGGCGGAGCTTATGGGCAGTTTGCCAAAGGCACAGAGCGCTGTTTTGTACATAAGCCGTTGAATATTACATTTGAGCAGGCAGCTGCTGTTTCGTTGGCAGCACTTACGGCACTGCAAGCTTTGCGCGATAAGGCAGGCCTTAAACGAAATGATACCCTGGTGGTGAATGGTGCCGGAGGCGGCGTGGGGCATTTTGCCCTGCAAATTGGTAAGTTGCTTGGCGCCAAAGTTATTGCAGTTAGCAGTGAGCGAAGTCGCAAGTTTGTAGAATCGTTCAAACCCGATGAACATATCGATTATAATCGTTCCAAGTGGTGGAAGAAAACCGAAAAAGTGGATGTGTTTTTTGATGTGGCAGGAATGTTAAGTTTTACCAAAGTTCTTGGAAAACTGAATAGAGGAGGTTCATACGTAAATACCCTTCCGCGCCCGAAAATTCTGTTGCACAAACTACTGCAGCCATTTGTTGGTCGAAAAGTACATACAATGCTAATGCAGCAACGCGCCGATGATTTGATTTTGTTAAGTCAGTGGTTGGCAAACGAGCAGCTTAAAGTGCATGTCGACAAAGTTTTCGAGTTGAAAGATGTTCAGGACGCCCATCGCTATGCCCAAAGTGGACGTGTGCAAGGGAAAATTGTTATTACCATTCCGCAATAGAACTAATTACAGACCTTAAAAAGATCTTTCCCAACGGCGAATTGGATGAAAATTCAGTTATTCGAAATTTCCGAATAACTGCCTCTTGTTTTGTGTATGAATACGACGCTTATGTAGATAGGTCTTGATTATTAGTAACTCACCCCTTGAAATCATCTTTTTAGATTTCTCTTAATGCGGCCACAAATCAACTTTTATACTTACTATCAACGGTGTGACGCCAATGCGGGGTGGCCTGATCAAATTGGCGGGCTGGCGTTTAATCAATACAAATGACATAAAAGAGGCTTGCCCAGCTTTATAGGTCATTTGATTGATTGAACAAAGCGAGTTGAAGCGTAATTTGATCTTGAATTTTTTGCAACTTTTTTTTCAAGAAAAAAAGTTTAGTAGGTATAACAGAACGGCCTACGCTTTAGTATTGTATAGAGCATTTACTTGTAGGGTGTTGTTTGCCAAGTGATTATGGGATCCTTGTTAGGCAATTTTTAATGTGAGAATCCACAACTTAATAAAGTGATCTGTTTGTGCTAACCTTCCGTAGTCGGGGGTGAGTGGCTAAAGCTCTGGCGACACTCGGTTTTGCCTGTTTTTTTGACCGGAAGCAAAAAAAGTAGGGTTATGATAAATTGGTTGACTCGATGCTCAAAAGGAAAAAGATCTTTCCCAGCGGTGAATTGGATGAAAAAGTGGTGTATCGGAGTTTCCGACTAACCACACAACATGTCGCCTTGCATGTGAAAACACAGAAAGGGAATAACCCATTTTTTCTAAAATGCCTTCCAAAAAACCTATGCTGTTAAAACGGCATTCTGGCTAGTGGTGCAATATCGTGCGACGAAAAATCTTTTCGCAGGTATTTGAAATAGCCCGTTATGGCAATCATTGCTGCATTGTCTGTAGTGTAACCAAAAGGGGGAACAAATAACTTTTTTTTGTGTTTCGCTGCATACTGCTCCAGTGCTGTGCGCAGCCCACTATTTGCACTCACTCCGCCGGCCACGGCTATTTCTTCAACGCCTGTTTCTTTTACGGCCTTGTTAAATTTCGACATCAGAATTTCAATTATCGTACGTTGCAGCGATGCGCATAAATCTTCCTTGTTTTCTTCAATAAAATTGGAATTCTCTTTCATGCGGTCGCGCAAAAAATAGAGAAAAGACGTTTTTAGCCCGCTAAAACTATAATTGAATCCTTCTATTCGGGGCTTGTTAAACTGGAACGCATCTGCGTTGCCTTCTTTGGCCAACTTATCGATTACGGGTCCACCGGGATATCCCAAATCCATTACTTTTGCGCACTTGTCAAAGGCTTCGCCCGCAGCATCATCGATTGTTGTGCCAATTATCTCCATGTCTGAATGGCTTCGCACCAATACTATTTGGCTGTGTCCGCCCGATACAAGCAAGCATAAAAACGGAAAGGTCGGCTGGTTTGTGTCGTTTTCATCATCTTTAATAAAATGAGCCAACACATGTGCTTGCAGGTGGTTTACTTCAACCATGGGAATGTTGAGTGCCATGGCCATTCCTTTTGTAAACGAGGTTCCTACCAGCAACGAGCCCAGCAGTCCGGGGCCGCGTGTAAAGGCTATGGCCGAAATGTCGGCAGGCGTGTAACCGGCTTCTTTTATGGCTGTGTCAACCACGGGAACGATATTTTGTTGGTGTGCCCGACTTGCCAGCTCGGGTACTACTCCTCCGTATTTTTCGTGTACTGATTGCGAAGAAACTATGTTGGAACGTATTATGCCATTGGTAATTACAGCTGCACTTGTGTCATCGCACGATGACTCGATCCCTAGTATAACAACAGGTTGTGTGTCCATTTTATCTTTCTTTGAAAAAATCCGACGATTAACTCCGCTTTTTGTGTATTTTAAACAAGCAAAAAGTAAATTTGTGCGTTTGATTTTTAAATTTGTATAATCAATTTTAATAGGGCAAAATTATCAAAAAAAGAAGATACATACTGGTTTGGATACTTATTTTCCTGTTGTCGTTACCATTTTTTATTTATATGGCAATGCTCGATAGTGGAATTCAGACCCGTTTGTCGCAATTAGTAGCCCGTCAACTGGAGTCTGTTACTAACTCTGAAATACAGATTGGTCACATTTACCTGAAACCATTTCGCACTCTCGAGCTAAACGACGTGTATGTGAGCGACGATCAGAAAGACACACTTTTGTATATTAAGCGCCTTACAGCATCCATCACCTGGCTGGGCATTTCTTCCGGGTATATTTGGCTCGATGAGGTAAATCTCCATAAAGGTCGTGTGTACTTTAATACAGATAGTACGGGCGAAATGAATTTACTGCGTTTTATTAATTCGTTTGGCAGCAGCAGTGCCGATACATCTTCATCTGATTTTACACTACGTATCAGCAATATCGCTGTTGATGAAACAAATTTTCGACTAACGAGTTACAATCCGGAGTATGTTCCTTACGGGATGAATTACGAAGATATGTTCTTTAAAAACCTATCTTTTAAAGGCGAAGAGTTTAAGTTAGTCAATTCTGATGTTTTTCTAAATATCCAACATTTGTCGGGGCGGGAGCAGTGTGGATTGGTAATTGATACCATTCGGGGATATTACGCCATGGATAGCACAGGTATATCCATGGAGAATACATTGCTTCAGGTCGATAGTACCCGCATTAAAGCTAAATACTATCGGTTGCTATTTTCAGATTTTGCTCAAATGAGCGACTTTTTGAACGAGGTGGAAATTGAAAGTAACATCGAAGAAGGATATATTCGAACCGATGATATTGCATGGTTCGTGCCCGATTTTAAGGAGTACGATTTGCAAGCGCAAATTTCGGGAGAAATTTCGGGTACGGTTAGTCACATGAAAGCTTCCAATCTTAAAGTTGCACTTACCGATTCTACGTTTATACATACAAGTCTGTCTATAAATGGATTGCCCGATATTGAAACTGCTTTTATTTACGGAAATGTGCATAGCCTTGCCGGGTACAGTTCCGATTTGGCTCTTATTGCAATGTTAGCCGATAGTGCCGGAAACAGTCCACTGCCGCCTCAAATTCGTACGTTCAGGTATGCCGGAAATGTGAGTGGTTTTTTATCTGATCTGGTGGTTGATGGAACACTGTATTCCAATGTGGGAAACGTGCGGTTAAATGTCAATTATCGTGAAAACGACACAACAGATATGGAGATCTCCGGTTTTGTGCACGGGTACAATATTCGAGTGGATCAATTGGCGGGTTCGGAACAGATGTTGGGTAAAACCAGTTTTAAATCCAACATAGATGGCAAGTTTAAGCCTAACGGGAATTTTTCACTGAACCTTGATGTAGAAGCCGATTATTTCGATTTTAACCAATACCGTATTCATAATATCCGAATGGACGGGCTGCTCACCGAGGAGGCATTCAACGGCGATATTGTAATTGCCGATAGTGCGCTGGATATTAATTTTACAGGCCATTTCGAATATGCAACAGAGTTGCTGAACCAGCGTTTTTTGCTCAATGTACGTTATGCCGATTTTTCTAAACTCAATCTCGATATAGACAGTGTTTCGGTGCTAAGCTGCGATATTATGGCCAATGTAAATGGGCTGGACGTTAATACGATTAATGGCGATTTGAATGTGCTTGGACTTGATTATAAGCGTGGCGGCGATTCCATTTTTATCAATGAAATTAATTTGCAGACCTCTCAAACCGATGTTCAAAAATCGTTGCAGGTTAGTTCAGACTTCTTCGATATCGATTTTTCAGGTCGGTTTCTAATTGAAAATATCTCACCGGCTGTTAGTCAACTCGTTGAAAAGTATTCGCCCCAAACGGCTTGGGATACAACCCCGGTAACGGCCGATAAAACAGAATTCCGGCTCCGTGTCAATATGATTAATATTCAGCCGCTAATAAAACTGTTTGTCCCAAATATTGCTGTTAGCAATAATACGAACCTCACCGGAAGGTTCGACAGGGAGGAGGGTTTGTTGTTGATTGAGGCCAGAAGCGATTACATCGAAATTGCAGGCATGACGATGAATAAAGTTGATATTCGTAGCTACAATTTGCCCAACAGCATTCAGGCAACTGTATCGAGCCGGAGTTTTAACTATGTTGGCGAATACGCACTGAGTAACCTCAAGGTGAGCTCAACCATACAACCCGATTCTCTTGATTTAAACCTGAACTGGGATAACAGCGGTATAGCCGACTCGGCGCTGTACAGCGGAAATATTAGTGCCAGCGTTGGTTTAAGTCATTCCGATTCGGCGCTACTCAATAAATTTGCCGTAAATTTCGATCCATCGTATTTTGTGGTTTCCGACACTTTATGGAGTATTGGACGTAGCCGCGTGGCTGTCGATAGTTCCTCGTATGAGTTTGTTAATTTCCATGTTGAAAATGGGTTTCAGTTTGTGCGGTTCGACGGTAAAATTTCCGAAAACCCTTCCGACACCCTACATTTTGAAGCACAGAATATTAATATCTCTCCGTTAAATATGTTTACACATGATATAGGATTGCGGTTGCAGGGAGTGTTAAGTGCCGATATGGAGCTTGCAAATTTATACGAAAATTTGTTCGTAGGCTCCAAAATAAACCTGAAACGACTTACAATAAATGAACAGCTTATAGGGAATACTGAACTTTTTTCTGAATGGGATCCGTTTCTCGAAATGATTCACCTTGAGTGGCTTTCCACTATTAAAGATACCGAAGTGCTCAATCTTGTAGTCGATTACGATCCCGCATCGATGGGCTTGAACTTTAGAATATTTATCGACCGTTTTAATCTTAGTATTTTAGAACCTTATTTAGAAGGCGTTTTGCACGATCTGGAGGGACTTACCACAACCGAAATTATTTTAAAAGGCACTACTTCGAAGCCGGAGCTGCAAGGTGTGGTAATTTTCGATCGTACGGCTTTTACGCTGGATTATACCCAAACACGGTACGAAATTACCGACTGGTTCGATATTGCCCCCGACGCTATATACTTTAACGATTTGCGCCTAACAGACCAGTATAATAACTATGCGCACCTTTCTGGAAAAGTTACGCACAATAATTTCGACGATATTGCCATCGATCTTAATTTTAATTCGCGTAACCTACAATTTTTAAATACCCGCCAATCAGATAACGAAGTTTTCTTCGGAACTGTATTCGCTACGGGTAACTCCAAAATTACCGGAACGTTGAACGATATGCATTTAGATGCAAATATGCGAACAGAAAAAAACACTAAAATTTTCATTCCACTTGAAAGTAGTGAAGAGGTGTCGGAATACGATTTTATAACCTTTAAAGGCACTACATTCGGCGAAGAAAAAGAAGTGGTGGAGGCGGAAGTTTCTACAAGTGAAGCCTTTACGGCAAATATGAATCTGAATATTACGCCGGAAGCAGAGGTGCAAATAATTTTTGATAGCAAAATTGGCGATATTGTAAAAGCCAAAGGAGAGGCCGATCTTAATGTTACCCTTTCGCGATCGGGCGATTTAGCTATTTATGGCGATTATATTATTGAAAAAGGCGATTACCTGTTTACTTTACAAGATCTCTTTCAGAAACACCTCACTGTGGCAAAAGGGAGTAGTATCGCGTGGGCGGGCGATCCAATGGATGCTGTTGTCGATATTGATGCAATTTATCGTGTCCGAAGGGCTTCCGTTTACGACCTCACTTTTAATCCCGATCATCAGGAATTAGTAGTTCCTGTAGAAACTCACCTTCTAATGACAGGAGGCCTGGAAACGCCTAATATTGGGTTTAACCTCAGTTTGCCTGCCTCAGTGAAAGATCTGCAGGAACAGCTGAATAATTTGCCGCAGGAAGATATCAATAAACAAGTACTTTCATTATTGGTAATGAACCGGTTTTTGCCATTGCCCGGTGCGCAGACGGCCTCTAAAAACGAAGATTTTGGTATGGAAAGTAATGCCAGCGAATTGCTATCGAATCAGGTGAGCAATTGGCTGTCGCAAATTTCTGGTGTGTTCGATATTGGATTTAACTATACGCCCGGCGATGAGGTCGAGTCCCAGGAGTACGAAGTTGCAGTGTCTACCCAACTACTTAATAACCGAGTTACCATTCAGTCTAACGTTGGAATGGGCGGACAGCGTGAGAACGCTACCGATGGCAATCAAACCTCAAATATTGCCGGTGACTTTCAGGTTGATGTGAAACTCAGTCAATCAGGAAAATTGCGATTGAAAGCCTATGCTAAATCAAATGAAGATATTTATACCGATGCTGAGAGTACGCAAGGAGTGGGTATATTTTACAAGGAAGAGTTTAACACATTTCAGGAGTTGTGGCGAAAACTTTTTGGAAATTATTCTAAACAAAACAAAAAGTAATATACCATTTGAATTGTAGTTCTTTACTTCTTTATTGACTATGCGCTAATGTTAATAACATGTTATTAAATTGAGGGGTTCTGTCGTTTTTGGCATAGTTTTTATTTTGTTTCATTAGTTTTTTATGGGAAGCGTGAATGATTGTGCTGCATTGCATAATGCCTTTATTGATCATTGCTTACAGTTGATAATTATATACATTAAAATAGAGAAAAATGACTAAACAAAGCGGATTAAGTTGGTTTCTGAACAATGAGAAGTCAGGGGGATTGATGTTGATTTGTTGCACTGTAGTTTCACTTTTACTGGCAAACTCTGCTGTTGGAGAGGAATATGCTCATTTTTGGCATATCGATCTTGGAGGGTTAAGCCTCACACATTGGATTAACGACGGATTGATGATGATTTTCTTCTTGCTCATTGGATTGGAGCTGAAACGGGAAATGATTATTGGTAAACTGTCGAATGTGAAAGATGCAATGCTTCCCATATTTGCTGCAATAGGAGGAATGGCTATTCCAGCCGGAATTTACTTTGCCTTTAATGCAGGAACGGTTACTCAATCGGGTATCGGAATTCCAATGGCCACCGATATTGCTTTTGCACTAGGTGTGCTATCGTTGCTCGGTAGCCGCGTACCGTTATCGTTAAAAATCTTTTTAACGGCACTTGCCGTAATCGACGATTTGGGCGCTATTTTGGTTATTGCCGTTTTCTACACCTCAGATCTTGTGGTAAGTAACTTATTTATTGCCCTTGGAGTTTTTGCATTGTTACTTGTTTTGAATAAACTCAAAGTTCGTAATCTCATTCCGTACCTAATTGGAGGTGCTGTAATGTGGGTATTTATGCTGAATTCGGGTGTGCATGCAACAATTACCGGAGTGCTGTTGGCCTTTACTATTCCATTTGGTCCCGAAAAAAGCAAAAATCCGTCCCTTGCCATGGAGCACTGGCTCCATAAACCAGTTACATTCTTAATTTTACCCATTTTTGCTACAGCAAATACTGCCATTATAATTAATAGCGGTTTGGGCGAAATGATATCACAAAACTATAGTCTTGGTATTGCAGCCGGATTGATTCTGGGTAAACCGATCGGTGTGTTTTTGGTGAGTCTGTTAGCTGTTTCCCTGGGACTTTGTACATTGCCAAAAGAACTAAACTGGAAAACCATTATCGGTGTAGGATTTTTGGCTGGTATCGGTTTTACCATGTCTATTTTTATCACATTGCTCGCATTTAATGATGCTACTGTAATCGATAATTCTAAACTCATGATATTGCTGGCCTCGTTAGCTGCTGGTATTATTGGTTTTATTGTCTTAAATATAAATTTACGAAAATTGCAGAAGAAAGCTGAGTAGCCCTTGAATTCGTAACTTTTTCAAAATATAAAGCCTTCGTGAAGTCCAAACTTTACGAAGGCTTTGTGTTAATATGCGTAGAAATATGCGACCCCCTTTTCTGTGAAAAACCGTCTGGCTTTCCCGCGGGCATATTGTCCACTGTTTATTTGTTAAGCAAAAACTATCAGCGATTTTTCAATTTCTAAGAAACAAGTTAAATGGATTATTCCTGACAACGAAAAAGATTGGCTATCGACGGTTACGTATGATGGGTTGAAGCAAATATTCTAATCCGTTGAGTTTTATTTCGTACATCGTGTTTAGAAGCATGCCCAGCTTGCCTGCCGGAAAGCCCTGTTGGTAAAACCATACTAAATAGTATTCGGGTAGTTGGTAAATGTAATACCCTTTGTATTTTCCGAAAGGCATTTTGGTGCTAACCAGTTCTTCTAAAATGTGTTTTTCCTGCATGGCAGCAAATGTACAAAAAAGAATGGGCTTTGTTTGTATGCAGCTCTGCCTCCGCTTGTGCATTTTTTAAATTGGTGATGTCTTTGGCTGTAAGGAATATTGCTTTTCTGTGATTAATTCACCAATGCGTCTTTGGGTTACAGGGAACCAACTTTGCCCGGGCTTGTAATAATGCTCAAACTCTTCGTTTTCTTTAGGTAGTGCCAGCACGAAAACTACCTGCTTTTCTGAGTGCTTGATTTGAAAAGTTCAAGTTCAAGGCTTGGCCTTTCTGAAAATCAAGGCGTTTACTTTCGTAAATAACTGTTTTCAGAAAGGGTGTAACGCAGAAATTGGGCTTTTCGGGCAAGCACTAGTTATGCGCAAAAAAAATACCGGCACAGCGCCGATATTTTTTTTGTTTTTATTATGATTGTCAAATTGAAATCTAAATATTCGATTTTACCTGATCGGCAGCTTCTTGCAGCGTGATAGCTGAGAATACCTTGAGCCCTGAATTATCGATCAATTTCTTCCCTTCTTCGGCATTGGTTCCTTGCAGTCGTACAATTACCGGAACGCTGATATTTCCAATACTTTTGTAAGCATCTACTACACCTTGTGCCACACGGTCGCACCGTACGATGCCGCCAAAAATATTAATAAGAATGGCTTTTACACCTTTATCTTTGAGTATAATACGGAATCCTGCTTCAGTTGTTTGTGCGTTTGCTGTTCCGCCCACATCGAGGAAGTTTGCCGGATCGCCACCGCTTAGCTTGATAATGTCCATGGTCGCCATAGCCAGTCCGGCACCATTTACCATACAGCCAACATTACCGTCGAGTTTCACAAAGTTAAGTCCGTGTTTTCCGGCTTCCACCTCAGCCGGGTCTTCTTCCGAGAGATCGCGCATATCGGCATAATCATGATGACGAAATAGTGCATTATCATCTATATTCACTTTTGCGTCGGCTGCAATAATTTTTTCGTCGGAAGTTTTCATTACCGGATTAATTTCAAATAGCGAAGCGTCAGCTCCTTCGTATGCTTTATATAGTGATTGCACAAATTTCACCATGTTTTTGAATGCATTGCCCGATAGTCCCAGATTAAACGCAATGCGCCTGGCCTGAAACGGAAGTAGTCCCGTACCCGGATCCACTTCTTCTTTAAAAATTAGTTCCGGTGTTTTTTCGGCAACTGTTTCAATATCCATACCTCCCTCGGTACTGTACATCACAATGTTTTTTCCGCTGTCGCGATTGAGCAATACGCTCATGTAGAATTCCTGAATTTCTGCCGGCCCCGGATAAAAAATCCCTTGTTCAACAAGAACACGGTGTACCTTTTTTCCTTCAGATCCGGTTTGGTGAGTTACAAGCTGCATCCCAATAATGGATTTTGCATGTGTTTCTACTTCGCCTAACGATTTTGCAATTTTTACTCCGCCTCCTTTGCCGCGGCCCCCAGCATGTATTTGTGCTTTAATGGCCCAAGTATCGCAGCCCGTTTTTTCGGCTACTTGGCGCGCAGCTTCAATGGCTTTTTCGGGTGTGTCGGCCACTATGCCGGCCGGAACGGGCACTTTATAGGATTTTAAAATGCTTTTGCCCTGATATTCATGGATATTCATAGATGTATATATTTTGTTTTTTGAAAGTATAAACCTATCTAAATTTTATCAATTTTGCAAATATAGTCTTCTTGAGGAGCAGCTTCTACTAAATTTCACTCTTGTCAACAATAAAACCAGAGCAATAGTTTACAGAATAGGTAAATCGCACTATTTTTGCACACAACCGAAAAGTTCATTTTTCAATAAAAGATACCTAATGATATGCGAAAACTAAAGATTTTTGAGATTGAGCGAATTGAAGCGGATGAATTTAAACAGGTTGATAAAATTCCAGTTGTTTTGGTGTTGGATAATATTCGAAGCGCGCACAATGTGGGGTCGTTTTTTCGCACAGCCGATGCTTTTCGTATTGAGCACATATTTCTATGTGGCATTACAGCACAACCACCCAGTAATGAAATACGAAAAACTGCTCTGGGAGCCACCGAATCGGTAAACTGGACGTATATGGACGACTCTGTAGAATGTGTCGATAAACTAAAAGAGAAAGGATTTACAGTTGCAGGAGTAGAGCAGGTCGACAACCCGGTTTTGTTACAAGATTTCTGCCCCGAAAAATCGAAACCACTGGCCTTAGTATTTGGCAACGAGGTCAAGGGAGTGCGGCAACGGGTACTCGATAACTGCCACTTTGCCATCGAAATACCACAGTTCGGAACCAAGCATTCGCTAAATGTGTCTGTTTCCGGTGGCATTGTTATTTGGGAGGTTTTCAAAAAAATTGGACTTCAGCTGATTGGATAACGTCCAGGTATTAATTCTTTTATGTTACTGATTGACTAACGATGATTGTTTACTCAATAGATTTTATTTCTTGCGATATGCTTATATTCAGCAAAATAATAAAAATTAATGCCAATCATAAACTTTTTTTATTACGTTTGTGGTCGAGTCCATTAACTTCCAATTATGGATCGCTGTCCACGGGCGAACCCGATTGAGACAAATGAACAGAGCTATGAAGAATTGTTGCAATACAACCTAATGAGTTGACCACCGCTTCGGTCGGTTCGGTATTTGTTGCCTCCTAACTATATTATTTTGAAACAAACAAACCAATTTCTAAACAAACCAATTTTATGAAGAAGTTACTCTTACTTGCTGTTTTCAGCATTGTTTTCCTTGTTGGCTTTGCCCAGCAGCCGCGCGAGTACATTATTGAAATGAATTTTAATAATCAAAAGGAAATTCAAAAATTAACCCGCCTCATGTCCATTGATGCGATAGAGGATGGGAAAATTACTGCGTACGTAAATCCAGGACAACTGGATAAATTGAATAGTTTAGGTTACGAATACACAATAGTGCCTAAGCCAGATCTATCTAAGCGAGTTATTAATATGGCCACTACCGTAGCAGAAATGGCAGATTGGGATCGGTATCCTACCTATGAAGTGTATGTAGAAATGATGGAGCAATTTGCTACTGACTATCCTGATATTTGTAAACTCGACACTATCGGCCAGACTAATGATGGGCGTTTGCTTCTGACTGTTAAAATAAGTGACAATGTTCTTGAGGAAGAAAACGAAGCCGAAGTTTTTTACACCAGTTCCATGCACGGTGACGAAACTACCGGATTTGTTCTTCATCTGCGCTTAATAGACTACCTTTTGTCGAATTATGGAACAGACGATGAGGTTGATGAGCTTGTAAATAACCTGGAAATATGGATAAACCCAGCTGCTAACCCCGATGGAACTTACGCTTCAGGAAATAGTACCGTTTCCGGATCTACACGCTCCAATGCCAATGGTGTTGACCTGAACAGGAATTTCCCCGACCCAAAAGGTGGAGACCATCCCGACGGACAGAGTTGGCAAATAGAAACAGTTGCGATGATGCATTTTGCCGATGAGCACAGTTTTGTGCTTTCTCAAAATACACACGGAGGTATTGAACTTGTGAACTATCCTTGGGACACATGGACGCGCCTACATCCAGATGATAATTGGTGGGTGCGGGTGAGCCGCGACTATGCAGATATGGCACAGGCAAACAGCCCTTCCGGATATATGACTGCTCAAAACAATGGAATTACAAACGGTGCTGCCTGGTACATAGTTGAAGGCGGACGTCAGGATTACATGAACTATTTTAAACAATGCCGCGAATTTGTTCTTGAGATTTCCGATTCAAAAACATTAAGTACTGATTTATTGCCCGACTATTGGGGGTACAATAAGCAGGCATTGTTGAACTACATGAAAGAGGCAATGTATGGCATTAAAGGAATTGTTACTAATCAGGATGACGAACCACTTTTTGCAGAAATTCATCTTGTTGATCATGATCAGGATAACTCGTATGTGGTTACAGATCCCGAAATTGGTGACTTCCACCGTATGGTAGAAGCAGGAACATACACTGTTGAGGTGCGTTCCTACGGTTATGTACCACAAACGCTCGATAATATTTCTTCTGTAGATGGCGAGGTCACCCTTTTTAATGTTCAACTATCGCAAGCTCAAACTGTTGAAATTACAGGGGAAATTACTGATGCAATTACCGGATTGCCAATCGAAGGTGCTACCATTTCATTGGCAAACACGCCCATTGATCCAGTGGAAACGAATAGTGCCGGGCAGTACACTATATCTGAAATATTGGAAGATGCATACACAATTATTGTTTATGCCGATGGATATGCCGGTGTACGGGAAGATATTACCATAAGCACAGATAATCTTGAATTTAGCTTCGAATTGTCACCTGTGAACGCAATTAGTTTTGAGAATGGCTTACCTGACAATTTCAGTGTAACGGGTGATGCAAACTGGGCTGTTACCGATGCTACTGCATTTCACGGTTCAAATTCATTAAAATCGGGAGCTATTACTGATGGCCAATCAACCATGATGGAATTTTCTCATACGTATGCAAGTGCAAGTCAAATTAGTTTTGCTTTGAAAACCGATAGTGAAAGCGGCTACGATAAGCTAGTATTTTATATTGATGGTGATCCTCAGGATGATTGGAGTGGCAACATTAGCTGGCAAGAGGTGACTTTTGATGTGGACGAAGGTGAACATACTTTTAAGTGGGAGTATAGTAAAGACGGGTCGGTTGGCAACGGAGCCGATGCCGTATGGATTGACTATATTCAATTGCCGGCCAATGCACCTACTGAGCCCGTGGCTGCTTTTTCTGCTACCGAACTGGTATTTCCAATGTCACAGCTGCCGGAACCAGTAGCAGCCGACAGTCTCACAATTACAAATGTGGGAGTTGGTACGTTACTTTATACCACCATGATGCAAGCAGGGACTTGGGCTTCTATTACAAGTGAAGATACTGATTTGGAAAATGGAGAATCGGCTTACATTACCGTTGAGGTGGATGCCGGCCAAATGGAAGACGGAACTTACCACGATACTTTGATGGTGGTTGCAGACGATTCTTATAAACTTCCGGTCACGATGACAGTATTGAATGGGCTGGCTACAGTTAACCCTATGAATGTTGCAATTTATCCAAATCCGTCGCAGGGAAATGTTCACGTAGATGCCGATGAGCGCATTGAAACTGTCGTAATTTACAACTTAGCCGGACGTAAAGTGTTCGATCTGGCATATGTAGAAGCACAGTCAGTGAAAATTAACCCTGGTTTAAATGCAGGAATTTACATGATTCGAATTAAAACAACGCATACTATCTCTACTCAAAAGTTATTTATTGAGTAGTTGAACTGAAAATAATTAAAAGCCCCTAACCCAATACTTGTTTGTAAATGTGGTTAGGGGCTTTTTTTGTGATTAGCGGAATATTGGTTTATTCTCTAATGAGACTAAACATATTGGTCTCCGAATTTTTTCGACACATCTTTCACAAATTCTTTAATGCGTTGCTCGTTTTGTTTCCGACAAATCAAAAGTGCATTTTCTTCCTCAACTACCACATAATCTTTCAATCCTTCAATTACGGTAACTTTATTATTAAGCGTGCGCACAATGCAATTGTTTGCATCGTAGAATAGGGTTTTTTCTGAGTTTGTTGTGTTTTCGTGAACATCCTTGTTGGAAATTTCGTGCAAGGCGCTCCACGAACCTAAATCTGACCACCCAATGTCTGTACTAATTACTTGTACGTTTTTAGCCTTTTCCATGATACCATAGTCGATAGAAATACTATCGCAGCGGCCAAAAATTTGTTCTATTGCTTTGGTTTCGGCGATAGTATCAAAATCGGGCGTATATTCGGCAAACAGGTTGTGCATTTGCGGCAAATGAGACAAAAAGGCTTTTAATATACTTTTTGCCGACCAAATAAAAATTCCGGCATTCCAGAAGTATCTGCCATCAGCTAAAAAATTTTGTGCCGTCGCTAAGTCGGGTTTTTCACGAAATGCAGTCACTTCTGTTTGTACCCATCGATTTTTCTCTTCTGCTACAATGTTTCCGCTGGATTGAATGTATCCATAACCGGTTTCGGGTTTATGGGGTTCTATGCCAATCGTCATCAAAACATCGTTTTTCCCGGAGTAATCAAAGCCGCGGTTCACTACTTGGGCAAATAGTTCTTCTTTTAGAATGATGTGGTCGGAGGGAGCTACCAGAATGTTTGCTTCGGAATTTTTTTTATGAATTTTAAATGCACCCAGTGCCACACAGGGAGCTGTATTTTTGCCTTGGGGTTCGCTTAGTATATTCTCGGCAGGCATATCGGGTATTTGTGCTGCAATGGTTTGAGCGTAACGCGCATTCGTAATAACTAAAATATTCTCTTTTGGGCAAATTTGCGAAATACGATCGAAGGTTTGTTGTATAAGCGTTTTTCCAGTGCCCAAAACATCCAGGAATTGTTTGGGTTGTTCCGTTCGGCTCCATGGCCAAAAACGACTCCCGATTCCTCCCGCCATTATTATTGCATAGTTGTTTTTTGTCATGTGGGTTATCTTTAATTTGTTAATTATCGGTTTGTATTGCCAAATGTGGGAAGCGTATTTTTTTCAGTATAGTAATATACTTCGGGTTGCGCCCCAAAACTGGCAAAGAAACGGGCAATTCCCGGTATCATAGAACCTTCAAAATCGTACACCGCATTTGTATTCGAAAACAATTCTATTACATGGTTCTGAAGAAGAAACATGCTCCGTTTGTGAAAACCTTCTTCGGTTGATGCTCCTGCCAGATAATAAATTCGATTGGGTGTGATAATCCATGCCCCGGCAGCTATTATGTTTTGATTATTATCGATGCCATTTATGAGCAAACTGTTACGCTTTTCTAGCGCCTCTAACAGTTTTTTTAAGCGCTTTAAATGCTTTTGCGGAATACCCAGCCGTGTGCGCTCCCTGGCGATCAATTGCATGAAACGATCAATTGAAACAGTACGAAGAGTTTGCGGAAACTTTCGAGCCTTATTGATATTTCGTTTTGTATTCGATGAAAACTGTTTTTTTATCTCTTCGAACGGTTGGTTCAGGTTCAGCGTAAAGGTAACTCGTTCATTTACCCGGCAATTGCTTTCTCCATTAAGTTTAGGATGTTTTTGCGTTTGGTACGAAACGACTGGGACGCGTGAAATAAGTTTTTTAAAAATAGCACCGGAATGAATGTCCTGCCTGTTTGTAAAAAGCCCTAGTTGTTGGGTAAATGGAGGTTGAATTATGCGTTTTATGCCCGGGAGGTTTCTATAGTACACCGGTATCAATGCCGAATAATCATTATTGATATAAGCACCCCATTTTTTGCCCGTAACGGCGTCGAGGTAGAACGAGAGTGCATAGACAGGAGCTCCTTCTATTCCTTGAATCGCATTATCCCATTTCGCTTTGTCGATTTGATGATTTTTAAAATAGTGCATTCCCTTGGTAAAAGCGTTATTGTGTTGTTTCAAAAGTACAAAAAATATATGAGTCCGATCTAATATGCCAATTGACTCTTAAATGGACAAAATGATTTTTAACGATTCCATTTTAAAACACGCGCAAAAGCCATAAAATCAGAGGTTGAAGGCTTTTTATATCTGGCTCAAATCTGTTTTTGGTGTGTGAGTGGCATGCGTATTTTCGTAATTTTAAAGGTTTCCTTCATCGGCAAAACTATAATATTTCGATCCTCCGATAATAATATGGTCAAGAACATGCATATCTATAATGCTTGCGGCCTCTTTTATTTTTCTAGTAATGCTAAAGTCCGATGTGCTCGGACTTAAGTTGCCAGATGGGTGGTTGTGCACTAAAATCATGCTCGGTGCCGATACCAATAGCGCCTCTTTTAGAATAACACGTACATCGGTAACGGTTCCGGCAATGCCTCCCTGACTGATTTTTTTTCGGGCAATTATTTTGTTGGATTGGTGCAGGTAAATAACCCAAAATTCTTCGTGGTTTAAGTCCATCAGTAGTGACGCCATAAGGTTGTAAGCATCTATACTACTTGTGATTTTTGGGTCGGGATCGGCCTGGCGTTCGCTTCTTCTGCGCGCAATTTCCATGGCTGAAACAAGCGTAACGGCCTTTGCAGTTCCTATTCCCTGAAATTTGGTTAATTCGGTTGGCGATAGTCTGGCCAGTTTATGGAAACTATTGTCCGAAGCGGCCAAAATGCGTTTTGCCAGTTCAACAGCGCTTTCGTTTCGGGAGCCTGAGCCCAGCAGAATGGCAATTAGTTCGGCATCGGAAAGTGCGGGTACGCCTTTTTCAAGTAACTTTTCACGTGGACGGTCACCTTCGGCCCAGGCGGTTATGGGGATGAATTCTTTGTCTGTTTTCATCGGTTATTATTTTGTTTCATTTGTCAGATGGAATTTGCCGTTTGCATCTATTTGGCAGCTCACTTTGCTAGTATAAAAGTATAAAAAGCTTATTAATACGCAAAGGAACTGTGCTTTTCATATTTTTATATGCCCGGTAAGTCACATGACATTCTTTTTTCAATTTAATTTATTCCCTGTAGTCATGAGCTCACAAGCTCGGGTGTGATAGAATAGAAGGTCGCTTAAAATACTAAGTCTTGAACTTCATTCAGTTGTTGGACTAAAGTTTTGCTTCGTTTTTGGTTAAGCAAAAATGAAGGTTAGAATTCATCAAAGGTTAATAAACAAAAAGAATATTATGATTATTATTAAGTTTCTGTTTAATATTAAAATTTAAGTTTTTTGTAGTCCACAATTTTATGAAG
>JAQICA010000129.1 GCA_027858775.1 Salinivirgaceae bacterium
CAATACTGACAATTGGAGCATATATGCTAGCAGCGGTGCCGCTGCGTCGATTGCATCAGTAACACAAACGGGTTATAGTGGTAAGGCATGTAAGGCAACCATTACAAATGCCGGTACAAGCATTTGGAATGTTCAAATGCGCCAAAATATTCCTTTGGTAAATGGAAAAACGTACAGCATCAGCTTTAAGGCCAGTGCTGCGTCAGCTCGTACAATCGGATTATTATTTATGAAAGGGATATCGCCATACACCACTAATTATCTCAATAGTAATATTTCAATTACAACTACTCCAACGGTATATGGTCCATTTACGTATCAATGCAATGTAACAGACAATAATAACTTCTTTGCATTTCTTTTAGGAGGAAGCACATCATCTGTTTATATCGACGATGTTTCGATTACCGAATCGACAACCAAAAGTGCGGTAATATCCAATGCTAAAGCAGAAGTAATAGGTGATGCTATATCAAACGAAGTGATTATGTACCCCAACCCCGCTACCGATGTATTAAACATACAGTTATCGGCTAAAATTGCGGAAAAGGTTACCGTTAATGTTATCGACTTGCAAGGGCGTGTTGTTTCTTCGATCAAACAAACAACTGAAATTGAAGGTACAAATCGTATTGCAATTGATGTACAAACCTTAAAGCCAGGCACGTACATAGTAAATGTAGCAACTTCGGAATATTCAAAATCAAAAATAGTAGTGATTAATAAATAGGAAAATTAGTCTTTTAAAAAAACGAACTTCTCTCTGCCGAAAAAATAACTCGGCAGAGAGTTTTTTTCAGAAACAGTATATACAGTAACATACTATACATTTTTAACTAAAAAATATCATCAGATGAGAACATCTTTATTGAAGAGTTCAATTTTATTATTCATGGGCATTACTTTGTTTATTTCAAGTGCTAATGCTGTGAATTACTACGTTGATGCAAACAATGGAAACAATGCTAATAGTGGTTTGCAATCTAATTTAGCCAAACAGACTATTCAAGCTGCAGCCGATTTGACGAACCCGGGGGACACGGTTTTTGTAATGAATGGAACTTATCTTCCTACTGTTACTTCTGACCAACATATTTTAAAGATAACCCGCTCAGGAACCGAAGGGAATTATATTACCTATAAAGCAATGAAAGGACATACACCCAAAATAGCTCTTTCTGCAAGTATTACCTGGCAAGTATGGCGAGCTGTTCTGATTGATGGTTCCTATATTGTTTTTGACGGAATTGAAGTGCAAGGTAACAATGCAAGTTTATCGTACGATGGAGCCTACCAAAATTACCTAGACTACCAGAGTGGGATAAAAGATTGGGTTAATATTTCAAAGTATGGAGCCGGTGCCATTCAAATTGGAATAAATGCACAGCCACACCATATTGTGGTACGCAATTGTAAGTTGCACGATAGTGGTGGTGTTGGAGCATCAAATTGCGATTACATAACATTCGAAAATAATATTGTTTACAATAATTGTTGGTATGGTCTTTTTGCCGGAAGTGGCATAAGTATACTTGAACCAATAAGTATTGATACAGTTACCAGTTATAAAATAATTATACGCAATAATATTGTATATAATAATAAAGGGTATATTCCCTGGGTAACTACAAAAGGACTTAGCGATGGAAATGGTATTATATTAGATATAAATAATGGTACCGGCAGTATAAAAACGGTTTACGTTGGGCGTTATTTGGTTACAAACAATATTTGTTACAACAACGGCGGAGGTGGTATTCATGCCTATAAAGCAAACCATATTGATATTATTAACAATACAACTTATAACAATGGAACACAGGTGGGTTATCCTGAAATTGATGCTCTATTTAGCACTGATGTTAAAATATACAATAACATCATGTATGCCCGCAACGGTGGAAATGTAAATGGTAACGATACTGGCACTTATGATTACAACCTATATTACAATAGTACTGCTGGTCCCTTCAAACAAGGTTCACATGACATGATAGGCAATCCGCAATTTATAACCCTTGCTCTTGATGGAACTGACAATTTAAAGTTAAAAAACAATAGCCCAGCTATCAATAATGGTAGTAATGTAACAGGACAATTTTCTCCTTCGGATATTTTAGGAGTAGCACGTCCGGTTGGTTTCTTGCCCGATATGGGGGCTTACGAATATGCTACAGTTATTCCACGTGCCGAAATAAATGTTAAGCAAGGCTCTACTGATATTGTGGATAATACAGGAATTTTCAACTTTGGCGATGTGCCTTCTACTGCTCCTAAAACGGTATTATTTACGATTGAAAATCTTGGTGATATGGCATTAAACATGACTGGAACGCCCAAAGTGGAAGTTACAGGTATCGGGTTCTCACTTGAGACAGATGCCCCCGCTACAATATCGGCGGTAGGCTCCGTTACGTTTCAAGTAAAGTTAACTCCTGCTAATATAGGCGTATGTAGCGGCACTGTAAGTATTGCTAATGAGGATGCCAATGAAAATCCGTATAACTTTGCCATTGCAGGTTATGGCTACGATGGAACAAAAACCTTGCAAACAATAACTTTCAACGCCTTGCCGATAAAAGCACTTGGCGATGCCGACTTTAACCCGGGTGCAACTACTACTTCTGGTCTTAATGTAACATATACCAGTTCAAATACAAGTGTAGCAAGTATTACAGCCAATGGTACAATACATTTATTGGCTGCTGGTTCATCTACCATTACTGCTTCGCAAGCAGGCGATGCCAACACCAATATAGCAAAACCCCTAACCCAATTACTTACAGTTACACCAGTGCTTCCACAAGCAGGTTTAAACATGATTACCAATCCAAATTTCGACACGAATACGACAGGTTGGGGTTTTGCAAACAAAAAATCCGGAACAGGCACTGCGGAATCTGTTGTAAAAGATGGTTTTGCAAGTAATGTTATTAAAATTACCCCCACGGCGTTAGGCACAACTACCAGTATTGATAATATTCAATATGGCACATCGGTTTTCGTTGTTAAAGATAAAAACTACGTTGTTTCTTTCAGAGCTAGTGCCGATGTTGCCCGCAACATCACAATATATTGCTTAATGAACTCATCGCCTTATTCTACAATCTTCAACAAAGGGAGTATACCATTAACAACTACACCCTACAATTTTGGACCGTATTCATTTACCAGTACATTAACCGGCTACGCTGCGTTACGCTTCCAGCTAGGCTCTACTCTTTCAACATCAATGTATTTTGATGATATCATATTTGCTGAAGATGTTCCTAACCCTACAACGATAAATGAAATTAAAACTGGAAGTAAAGCCCAGATAAAGGTATACCCTAATCCAGCGAAGGACTTATTGAAAGTCGATTTTCAGGCAAAAACAGGTGAACGCGTTGCAATTGGGATTTATGATTTTCAGGGGCATGCCGTGAGTCTCCATAATTTTATTGCCACCAATGAAGGTGAAAACACAGTAGAATTGAATGTAAATATCTTGAAAAAAAGCTTATATTTATTGAAAATTAGAGGGCAAAGCGAATTTAGTACAACAAGTAAAATTGTAATTCGCAAATAAGGAAAGGTAACTGCACTATATTAAAAACTAAGTAACAATAATTATAAATTCAATTCTATGAAAATAAATCATTGTGTACTAATCGCTTTATTCATGCTTAATATTCAATTAAGCATTTTTGCTCAACGACAGCTCATTTCGTTGAACGGTACTTGGGAAATAGCCAAAACCGATACCTTGTCGGGAATACCAACCAGTTTTACATCTAAAATACCGGTACCGGGTTTAGTCGACATGGCAAACCCGGCAGTAGAAGAACCATTTGCCGGCGCTTTGGACAAAGACAAAAATAATCCGTTTGCGAATAATTACGGCAACCGTAGTTACATGTACAACAATTCGTTGTATTGGTACAAACGAACGTTTAACTTGGAAAATACCAACTCTGATGTTATTCAGTTGAAGCTAAATAAAGCCATGTTTCATACCCGTATTTATTTGAATGGAAAACTTGCCGGTGAAAACATGTATTCATTTACACCCACGTATGTGAATTTAAAACCTTTTCTAAACGAAGCCGGAAAGGCAAATGAGTTAATTATCTCGGTTGGTTGCCGCAACAATTTGCCCGACACCGTTTGCCGTGGCGACGATGGCGAAAAAACACTATTTTGTCCTGGAATTTACGATGATGTGAAAATTATTCAATCCGGATTTCCGTATATAAACAATGTGCAAGTTGCTCCCAATATTATAGCAAAGCAACTACGAATTGTTGCCGAAATAAAAACCGACAAAAGTGATAAAACCCTCAATTTGTCGTACATAGTTCGAGAATTAGCTTCAAAAAAAATAGTAGCACAAGGTGTTGCACCACAAAATACGGCAGTAACTAACAATCAATTAAAAGTTGATTTTACTGTTTCTTTACCCGACTGCAAACTCTGGTCGCCCGAAAGTCCATTTCTTTATACGCTCGAATTAAACACTGGAGCCGATACGTACGAAACCCGTTTTGGCATGCGTACTTTCCGATCGGACAAGCAGAATAGCGTTGTTTTATTAAATGAGAAAACGTATTACATGCGAGGCACAAACATTGCCATTTTTCGCTTTTTCGAAGACAGCCAACGAAATAACCTGCCATGGGATAACAAATGGGTCACCACACTACACGAACGGTTTAAGGATATGCATTGGAATAGCTTCCGCAACACCCTTGGCTTTCCGCCCGAACGCTGGTATGAAATTGCTGACAGTATGGGCTTTTTGGTACAAGACGAATATCCTTTATGGAAACAAAAACCTCCAAAATATCTAAACTCCGATCATTTGGCAAAAGAATACACCGCATGGATGCGCGAACGTTGGAACCACCCATGCGTGGTAATTTGGGATGCGCAAAACGAATCGAAGTACGACACTTCATCCATTGCAACAAACAAAGTTCGTTCGCTCGATTTGTCGAATCGCCCATGGGACAATGGATATAACCGTCCGGCCGGAGAAAATGATATAATGGAATCGCACCCCTATTTATTTGGAAAATATTTTAACAAGTACGACCTGAAAAAGATAACCACAATTGCCGATACTTATTTCGATGCCAACGGAGTAAAGCAAGATATTACTAAAGACGATCATGATTACCTGAGCTTGATGGCAAATCCTCGAACTCCCGACAATTCATGGGTCAACAAATCGAAAGACGAAGACCGCAAAACAGTGAAATTTCCAATAATTATTAACGAATATGGTTGGCTGTGGCTAAACCGCGATGGGTCGCCTACCACATTAGATAAAGGAATTTTTGCCAACGTATTTCCCGAAGCCGATACCCCCGAGAAACGATTTGAGGTGTACGCTAAAATAATGGGGATGAAAACCGAATTCTGGCGTGCCCACCGACTTGCAGCAGGTGTATTGCACTTTTGCGGTCTGTCCTATTCACGTTCAACTTATCCTATTGGTCAAACAAGCGACAACTGGATTGACTTGAAGAATTTGGTAATGGAGCCGCATTTTGTACAATATATGAAACCTGCATTTAGCCCCGTTGGCTTGATGATTAATTTCTGGAAAAGTAAAATTGAGGGTGGAAAAGAGCAGGAAATACCCATAATGATGGTAAATGACACCTACGAAAAATGGTCGGGAAAGATTAACCTAACGTTGGAGAAAGATGGCAAAGTGGTTCAAGATCAAATTATTAGTGCCGAAATTCAAGCATTGGGTAACGAAAATTACAGTGCTACATTGAAACTTCCTACTGAAGCCGGGAAATATACACTTGTGGCCGAAATTGTTTACAACAAAGAGTCTGTAAAAAGTTGCAGAGATATTACTATTGAATAAATCCCAACAATGATTCTGTATTTCGGAGTGGACTCATTGTTATAAAATTGTTTGATTGTTCGAAGGCTTCATCATTTAACTCTTCGCAAAGTATCAAAGCATGCAACATCAAACATTTTGAATGATAAAATTCTTACTAAATAGAGTCTGTCTATAAAGTGCAAATATTAATAAATCAATTGATTATAACCTTTTTTGTGTAATTTACTTTTGTTAT
>JAQICA010000268.1 GCA_027858775.1 Salinivirgaceae bacterium
GGAAGTTCTGCTACGTTAAAACAAGTTTTTGAGTTCTTTTAATTCCGCTTGTAAAAGCTAAGAAGGTCGCGAAAGAAACTAAGTCTTGATTTTTGGTTCTTTTCATTAAGGAAAAGAACATATAAATAGTTGAAAAGACCTACAAAGCCTTTGTGTTTTTAGTTGGTCGCGGTACATTTTTGTCGCCCGCACTCTCACAAATCCGCCAGATGGCTGGACTTAAGGTTTGCTTCGTTTTTGAGTTAATACAAAAATGAAGATGGAAGCTCTTAAGAGCCTTACACAACAATTTTATTCCCAAACTTTAAATTGCAACTATGAGCATCATTAAAATTCAAAAAAAAACTAAAACGCTACAACTTTATGACGTTATCTAATGTAACGCGTTAATATTTTGTGTGCCATTCTTTTGGGGCGGCATCAAAAAAAAGAGCAGCTTGCACAGCTACTCTTTTGTCTGGTTTTCTTGTTGGTTAAACGAACATTTAATATGTTATTCCTTCGTTATTTTATTGTATCACCATTTTAGTGCTGTAATTCTCTGATTCTTCTGACTTGATCATGTAAATTCCCGGTTGTAAATCGTCTACGTTCATTGTTGCCGTTTGCTTAACCCATTGCTTATTGATAAGGCTTCCTATGCTATTGTATAGAAAGAACCATTGCGGCGTATCTGTTTGAATGGTTATTTGTTCTGTTGCCGGGTTGGGGTAAACCGTAAAATTTGCTTTTTCTGAAGTTGTCAACGAAGTAAGATCGCGGCCAAATACTTTCACCTGATCAATTGCCACGCGGTCTGTCCATGTATCGGAACATTTCGATTCTCCTTCAATAGTGAGGTCGTAATTTCCTTTATCGGCGGTGTAGGCTGTCAAATCCAGATTTAACTGATGCCATATTCCCTGTTGTCCATCTTGTATGGCCTCATCGCCGGGGCCTTCGGTGGTTATTGAATAGCATTTTTCATCGTTTACAAAAATAGCCAGCTCACCACCTCTGAAGTCTTCAAAATAGTACCAAAGTTGTAACGAAAGCTCGGCCACCTGAGTAAAACTTTTTGTAATTGTCGACGTGTAGTACTGGATATCTGTGGGGTAGGGGCCATCGAATAAAAGAGCATTTGCAGTTTGTTCTGCTCCGCTCCAGGTCGGGCTAATTACGGCTTCTGCACCTGATGCTTCGTCGTTTACTACTGTCCACGCCGAAAGATCACCCTCAAAGTTGTCTTCAAAAAGTGGAATGGGAGCAATACCGGTTGTAACCGATGTGGTGGGTATTTCGCCATCGAGTTTAAAGTCGATGTTGTCATCGAAATTAACGTATGGCCATGTTTTAAAGTAGTAAGTGGTTTGCTCATTTAGTTCCGAAAATGAGTATTGTTCCACTCCGTAAGTCACTTTTATTAGAGCTTCACCATCTGTCAGATCGAGGTCCTCTGTCGGATCTGAGCCATCTTCCGGTGCCGAAAAGTCTCCGGTTGTATTTACTTTTATTACGTACCCTGCAGGAAGGTTTGTTCCTGTAGCATCTGTCCACGAAAGTGCAATGCTGTTGTAATTTAAGGTGGCTGCTTCTAAATTGGTGAGGTGGTTGTCGGGTTCTTCTACATTGGGTGCGCCGCCCCAAATTTGATACACCCATTCCGCGTGGTCGATAAAGGGATTGCGGTTATTTTGAATTTCGTAAATGCCGTTATTTCGGTCAATTTCTTTCTGTGAAACAGGGTCGTTGGTGTGCCATTCAATCATCATGTTTAAATACCAGTCTTCGTACACTTGATCCGATGTGCCGTTTAGTGCAGGGCTGCTCCACGAGGTTATTACGTCTTCGTAGCGAGTAGCCATGTAGAAATACGTGCGCGCAAAGTCGCCTTTATATTCGTCGATGGGCTCAAATACGGTTCCTGAGTAACCGGGATAAGAACATGTTCCTTTTTTTGAGCCATTGAGTGATGTCCAGCTTGGGTTGTCAACCTCTCCAAATGGGTAATTGCCCCGTTGTCCGTTTACGTATCCATCCGTCAAGTAAAGATGGTAAAGATCGGTGTACATGGGAGATGCGTCGTTGAACCAACTTTTGGGGAAGCTATGTTCACGATTATAGCAACTTCCTTCGCCGGAGTAGTTTCCACATTGGTCTTCTCCAAAAACAAAATTATACGGATCTTGTCCATCGGGTACCTCTGAGTACACATCGAGCGGCGAACCATCATTTTCGTAATAATGGTCTACCTCCAGTGTCTGGAAGTGTGTCCACAGTGCGGAGTACGACTGTGAGTTATGATCATCAATAATATTGTGAAGTTGGGTTTTGAGCGTGTAACCCGTTCCGGTAGCCTCGTCGTAATATCCCGACGGCTGTGCTTGTAATGAAATCGTAAAACTTGTTACAATTAATAGTAGTGAAAGAATTTTATACATATCGTTATTTTTTAGCTTGGCAAAAATACACAAATAACCTGCCATGGAGAAGTTTTCGGAGGGATCTTCAGTAATTTGCAAAAATCACTGAAGTTTTACAGGTATATAAATAGTTAGTATTCAAAATGTTGATTATGGTAATTGTGCTGCACCTAACGGCGCTAGATTATTATGCTTCCATAAAGTATTTGTGTTAAACGAATTATTGGCGAAAGTGTAAGAAATGTAATAGAATTATTTTACACAATTCGTTTTTCTTCGGACCGAGCGTAAAATACTATGTATAAAATGATAAATTTGCATCCGGAAAATAATAATCATCCTAAACCTATACTCATTTGTGCAAAATAGAGTGTGGGTGGGAAGGGTAAGAACTAGAAAGCATGCTGTTTAATTCGCTCGATTTTGGTATTTTTCTTCCTATTGTGTTTCTCCTTTATTGGTATGTAACTGATAAAAACCTACGATGGCAAAATTTTCTAATCGTTGGTGCCAGTTATGTGTTTTATGGTTGGTGGGATTACCGCTTTTTATCCTTAATTCTTTTTAGTACCGTTGTTGACTATTTGGTAGGTAAGCGGTTACAGGAAGTAGATAAAAAACTGAGCCGGAAGTTATTGTTGTGGACAAGTATTTTGGTTAACCTTGGCTTTCTTGGTTTTTTCAAATATTACAATTTTTTTCTGGATAATTTTATTGCAGCATTTTCTTTTTTTGGACACCCCATTGAGGGCAATTCATTGAATGTTATACTTCCCGTTGGAATTAGTTTCTATACATTTCAAACACTAAGCTACACTATTGACGTGTACAAACGAAAGTTGGAACCTACAAAAGATTTTATAGCTTTTGCTGCATTCGTAAGCTTTTTTCCACAGTTGGTTGCAGGACCTATCGAACGAGCTACACACTTATTGCCGCAATTTTACAGGAAGCGCACATTTGAATACGCTAAGGCGGTAGATGGTATGCGCCAGATTTTATGGGGACTGTTTAAAAAAGTGGTTATTGCCGATAATTGTGCTGAATTTGCCAATTTAATTTTCAATAATTCTGCGGAAATGTCCGGTAGCGCATTGGTTTTAGGCGCTATTTTCTTTACGTTTCAGATTTATGGCGATTTTTCCGGGTATTCCGATATAGCCATTGGAACAGCACGGCTATTTGGTTTCGACCTGATGCGCAATTTTGCTTTTCCATATTTTTCTCGCGATATAGCAGAATTTTGGCGTCGCTGGCATATATCTCTATCAACCTGGTTTCGCGATTATTTGTACATTCCATTGGGAGGAAGCCGGGGAGGCACGGGTATGAAAATACGCAATACATTTATCATTTTCATTGTCAGTGGTTTTTGGCATGGCGCCAACTGGACCTTTATAGTTTGGGGAGCGTTAAATGCAGTTTATTTTTTACCACTCTTATTAACCAAACGAAACCGACAAAATGTAGAAATTGTAGCACTGGGCAGGCGGTGGCCAACTATAAAAGAGTTCGGTGCAATTATGCTTACGTTTAGCCTTACAGTGCTTGCGTGGATTTTTTTCAGGGCAGAAAACCTAACCCATGCATTCGAATACATATCGGGTATATTTTCCGGATCACTTTTCTCTGTACCCGAATTTACCGGACTAAGGAATGCCGCTCGTACGCTGCTGTTTATTCTTATTTTTATAGTAATTGAATGGATTGGCCGAAACGAACAGTATGCTATTGCATCATTTGGTGCAACGTGGAAGCGACCATGGAGGAGGGCTTTCTATTATGCAATAATAGCCGCTATTATTTGGGTTGGAGGCAGCGAACAAGAATTTATTTATTTTCAGTTTTAATAATAACCGATGGCTTATTAGGGTCTTAATTTGAATTGTTCTATAAATGAAAAAATCCGGTGATATACGCGTTTTTCTGAAAAGATTTGTCATTTTTAGTGTGCCTGTATTTTTGGCTTCCTTGGTTACATTTGGAGTATATCTGGCTGTAAAACACAAGGTCGATGCAAGACTGGAAAAGATGAGTGCATGCGAAACACTTATTATGGGCGATTCCCAAATGCAGCGAATAAATGGCAATTTTTTTTCATCAAATACAAAAAACCTGGCAAGTTCGGGAGAGCACTTTTTTATTACATATGAAAAACTTAAACAAATATTAAGCGTTCCTGAACCAAAGTTAGAGCGTATCGTTCTTGGGGTATCGGTACATAGTTTTGCGCCGGTATATAACCGCATGCTCGACCTCTCTTTTCCGGAAGGGAAACGTAGCTGGGAACGGTATTTGTATTTTTTATCATCGTTTACCGCCCCAATGCCTTTCGATGTAGATAAAGCACCAATGATAAACTCCCTTGAAGGTATTTATAAAGGTCCCGATTGGGGTGGGCTCTTTGAGTCAGAGCACTCAAATCCCGATACGGCAACAATCGACCAAATCTATAAAATGCATTTTTCGCGTAAAGGCAATGCCGAAATGTTTTGTGAAAATCAAAAAGAGTATTTGTACATGATAGACAGTTTGTGCAAGGCGAACAATATTACCTTGTTCTTATGCTCAACACCTTATCATCCGGACTATAAAAAACGCATCCCTGACGAATACTTCGATTTTTTTTATGAAACAATGTCGCATTTTAATCCTGAACAGCATATCAATTTTTTAGCAGACTCCTCGAAACCCCAATGGATGAGCGATGCTAACCACTTAAATATCACAGGAGCAAAAGTTTATAGTGAAAAGATAAACCAGATAATTCATCAATAAATGAATGAGCTTTTTTTATAACTATTTATCTTGAAAATAAAATAAATGGATGGTCTGCATAGTGCCAGCACGAAAACTACCTACTTTTCTGAGTGCTTGATTTGAAAAGTTCAAGTTCAAGGCTTGGCCTTTCTGAAAATCAAGGCGTTTACTTTCGTAAATAACTGTTTTCAGAAAGGGCGTAATGCAGAAATTGGACTTTTCGGGCAAGCACTAAATAGAAAAATGAATAGTCATCAATAATATAAACTATAGATTATGCAATTTAATGACACGTTAATACATGGATTACTGATTAAACGGTATAAACGTTTTTTGGCCGATGTGAAACTCGATTCGGGAGAGGTTGTAACAGCACATTGTACCAATTCCGGATCGATGAAAACCTGCCTAGAAGAGGGAGCGGAGGTATATTTAAGCCCGGTGAACGACCCTAAAAGGAAAACGAAGTTTACCTGGGAGATGATAAAAATTAATAGTAAGTGGGTGGGAATTAATACTAATCACCCTAATCGACTGGTATATGAGGCGGTTGCAAATCAGGAGATTGCTCAACTTTCGGGGTATACTGAAGTAAAACGAGAAGTGAAATTTGGGGATAGTCGGTTCGATGTAAAGGCATCTAACGAAAGTGAAACTTGCTTTATTGAGGTTAAAAACGTTACCATGAAAGTAGATAATGTAGCGCGTTTTCCCGATGCCCAAACAGAACGGGGGCGCAAACATTTAGAAACACTTATTAAGGTAAAGCAAGAGGGAATGCGTGCAGTAATGTTTTACGTGGTTCAGCGTTCCGATGTAGAGCATTTTGGTATTGCTGCCAATATCGATCCGGCTTATGCCACTGCATTGCAGAAAGCAATGAAAGCCGGTGTCGAAGTTATTGCCATGCAGGCTGGAGTTACGCCTGATGGAATAAAGCTTACTAAAGAGTTGCCTCTCAACCTTTAGTTGCTGGTTAGTTGGTGAGCCCAAGCAAAGGGTGGTTTACAAGAAAAAGAATTATTAACTTTACCGTTTGAAAAAATATATATTTATGACATTAATAAAATCGATTTCAGGAATACGAGGAACTATTGGAGGGGGCACAGGAAATAATTTAACGCCCGAAGACATTGTAAAGTTTGTGGCTGCTTACGGGCAGTGGCTGAAAAGCCAAACATCCGCCAGACGGCTAACTGTCGTTGTGGGGCGCGATGCCCGTATTAGCGGACAAATGGTAAAAATGCTTGTAAATGGCACGCTTAGCGGCTGTGGAATCGATGTAATTGATATCGATTTGGCTTCTACGCCTACTACAGAAATGGCGGTAACGCATTTTAAGGCCGATGGAGGACTTATTCTTACAGCCTCGCATAATCCCATGGAATGGAATGCACTTAAAATGCTCAATAGCAAAGGTGAGTTTTTAAATGGTGCTGAAGGAGAAGAGATTTTACGATTGGCCGATGGAGGCGCTTTGCAATATGTGGGTGTTGATGAACTGGGAATTATTAGAGCAGAACAATTTCATACCGAGCATATCGATGCAATTGTAAGTTTACCTCTGGTCAATACTAAAGCAATTTCTCAAAAGAAGTTTAAGGTGGTTGTGGATGGAATAAATTCTGTGGGAGCGCTTATTATTCCTGATTTATTGCGTGCCTTGGGGGTTACTGAAATTATTGAACTGAATAACGAACCCAATGGACGTTTTGCTCATCCGGCCGAACCATTACCCGAGAATGTGGTCGATGTGTGTAATGCAGTAGAAGAAAACGACGCCGATTTGGGCATTGTGGTCGACCCCGATGTAGATCGGTTGGCATTGATCGATGAAAATGGCGTTATGTTTGGCGAAGAATATACCATTGTTGCTGTTGCCGATTATATTTTACGTCATAAAAAAGGTAATACTGTTTCTAACTTGTCTTCATCCAGAGCTTTACGCGATATTACAGTAGCTTCAGGAGGCTCGTACTCTGCCTCGGCAGTTGGCGAAGTTAATGTGGTAGCCGAAATGAAACGCGTCAATGCTGTAATTGGTGGCGAAGGAAACGGAGGTGTAATTTATCCGGAGCTACACTACGGACGCGATGCATTGGTAGGCATAGCTTTCTTCTTATCGCATCTGGCTACAGCTAATGTTACAGTATCTGAATTAAAAAATACGTATCCGAAGTATACTATTATAAAGGATAAAATAAACCTAAGTCCCGAATTGGATGTAGATCAGTTACTGGAACAAATTGCCGAAAAGTACAAAAATGAAAATGTAAGTCGGATCGATGGCGTAAAAATCGATTTTGAAACAGGTTGGGTGCACCTGCGCAAATCGAACACTGAACCGATTGTACGTATTTACTGTGAGGCATCTACGGAACAAAAAGCAAAAGAAATTGCGGCTGCAATTAAATCGAATATTAACAATTCGTTTACAAATTAAGCTTGTATTTTTAGTACATTTGGAGTGAACACTAATTAAATTACTGCATAATTATGGAAAAAAAGTTCACTTTTAGCGATTTGCTATCGAATGCCTATCAGATTGGGATTAAAAATATTCTGTCGTTGATTGGCGCATTAATTCTTTGGGTTTTAACTATTTGGATTCCTTACATTAATGTAGGAACAACTATTGCCATTGTTACAATTCCGGCTAGTCTGAGTCGTGGCAATGTGATTTCCCCCCTGGAAATTTTTAATAAAAAATATTTGAAGCACATGGGAGATTTTTTCCTGGTTGTTTCTTTGAGGGGAATTGGTGTAACCATGGCGTTTTTCTTTATGATTGTACCAGGTATTGTACTTGGGCTTGCGTGGTCGCTGGCTGTTCTTCTTGTTGTCGATAAAGGAATGAATGCCAATAAAGCACTAAACTTAAGTAACAAACTTACTTATGGGTACAAGTGGATTATTTTTGGGACACAAATTGTGTTGGTTATACCTGCAATAATTCTTGGATGGATTTCTCCAATTCTCAGTACAATTTATCTACTGCTTCTGGGTCCATGTATGCTTGGCTTATCGGCATACGTTTATGGCCAGTTGGCCGGCGATATTCCCGAAGAAGTTTAAACCTTCACTCAAGTTAAAAAACAAAAATGGCGGGTATTTCCCGCCATTTTTTGTTTGCTATACGTGGGCAAGTTATACTTCAGCCTTCCTCCGTATTTTTATGGTTTTTTTTATTTTTGATTTTTGTGGAAAGGGCATTTTCAAAACATCCACTAATTGCATTGTTCGTTCAGGCAGATTTCGTCAGCGAACAACCGTTCCAGTTCTTTTCTGGCATAAGCCTGATGATCTGCTCCTGTGAGAAACAGAATTCGCTTACCCGGATTTTTACGTACGATTTCAACCATATTATCGGCCAGTTTTTGATGCCGTTCCATATACGATTCATATAATTGCTGGTAGGGCGAAGCCTCGAAATATTTGCCAAGCTCATTGTAGAACATTATGTTCAACGAATCGTAAGCCCCATTTATCACCTCGCACATGGACGCCGAAGCGATAATTTGTATTTTTTGTTCGTTTAACTCATCGATAATAGCGGGTTTTTTATTTAGAAAAAGTGTGTCTTTTGAATACTTTTGCGCCATCACAACATTAAACAG
>JAQICA010000205.1 GCA_027858775.1 Salinivirgaceae bacterium
ATTTGAACAAGGTAACTATTACCTAAGTTGAGCGGTTTGAACTTAATGAAAAAGCGCTTTACTTAGGTTTAATCCCGATTTAGAAATTGTCGGTTTTCAGTGAATAGGTGAGGTAAAAACCTTATAATTTCTTTATCGTGAGCGAAAATCGCTCAATTTGGGTTTTATTTAAAATTCGCACAGGTTAAACTCAAAACGTGTAATATTAAGTCGTTGTGTAGTTGATGACGTTTTGTTCTGTACGTGTGATCCTGTCCATAAAGTGCGCGTAAGAAAACTCCAATAACTGTTTTATATTCATTTTGAAAACACTTATCCTGAGCATTGGGAATCCTTAATTTTCAAAACAAACTTGCCCCGATTCTCGAGGACAGGCTTGTTCTTGAAGTTTTATTACTGCACACAAACCAAAAAAGATACGTTTTCTTAGATGCACTAAGTATTAAATGTCCAAAAAAAAGTGTATGTTCGTTTTCGAAAATTGTAAACAACAAAACTTCATAAAACATGAAAGAGACAACAATCAAGCAGTTCATCAGAAAGGCTTATCCACATGCACTTGCAACCATTTTATTTTTGGCCATTGCATATGCCTATTTTTCGCCACAACTGGAAGGGAAAAAATTAGAAACAACTGATGTTGCCAATTTCAAGGGCACTTCAAAGGAGTTGCGCGACTATAGAGAAGAGCACAACGAAGAAGCTCTTTGGACTAACCGTTTATTTGGCGGAATGCCCGCTTACTTGATTTCGGTGAAGTTGGAAAATAATTTGTTTTTATACATTAATAAAGCATTACAAATAGGTTCGCGACCAGCAAGTTACTTGTTTGTTTGCTTGCTAAGTTTTTATTTAGCCCTGCTGATTTTTGGGGTCAATCCATGGCTCAGTATGGCCGGAGCTATTGCTTTTGGTTTTTCATCGTACTTTTTCATTATTCTGGGAGCAGGTCACATGACCAAAGCTATGGCTATAGCCTACATGCCGCCAATAATAGCAGGGGTGTACTACACTTACCGAAAAAAGATGTGGTTAGGCGCTGCCATAACCGGACTATTTCTGGGTCTACAGCTAAAAGCGTTTCACCCGCAAATAACCTACTACACAGCCATAACCATTATTATTTTTATCATCTTCGAAGCTGTACGCACCCGAAAAACGATGGAAATTGTTCCATTTTTAAAGAAGTCGTTTTTACTACTCGCAATTGCTATTTTGGTTTTGGGAAGCGATCTAACCAAGCTTTGGATGACGTACGAATATGGTGATTACTCCATGCGAGGCAAGTCTGAATTAACAGACCATCAGGAAAATAAGTCAAAAGGTGGCTTAGACCGCGAGTATATTACAGCTTGGTCCTACGGAATAGACGAAACACTTACCGTTCTTATTCCAAACTTTATGGGCGGTTCTTCACATGGCAGCTTAGACGAAAATTCCGAAACGTACAAACTACTGGAACCAAGCTACGGGGCACAAACAAACAAAGTTGTAAAACAATTACCACTCTATTTTGGCGATCAGCCGTTTACTTCAGGACCTGTGTATTTTGGCGCCGTTGTAATGTTACTGTTTGTTTTGGGTTTATTTATTCTAAAAGGACAAATAAAATGGTGGATAATTGTAAGTACCTTATTGGCACTAATGCTCTCGTGGGGGCATAACATGATGTGGTTTACTAACCTGTTTATCGATTACTTTCCGATTTACGATAAGTTCAGAACTGTGAGCATGACACTCGTAATTCCTCAATTTGCCGTTCCACTTATGGCCATGTTAGCCATAAAGCAAGTTATTGAGGGAAAAATTCAAAAACAGGATTTATTTAAAGGCTTAAAATATTCTTTCATCATTACCGGAGGCATTGCCCTTGTATTTACTATTTTCCCGGGTTTGCTAACCAATTTTTCGGCGGCTTCCGATCAGCAATCGTTGGGCAACGAACAGTTAATTGCAGCTATAGAAAACGACCGGATGGCACTCCTGCGTGCCGATGCATTCCGATCATTTATTTTTATTTCCCTTGCTGCAGGTGTATTATTACTATACTCGACAGAAAAACTAAAGCAAAAATACCTAATAGCTGCGCTGGGAGTGCTTTTTATTGCAGATATGTGGCCAATTAATAAGCGCTACATTAACGATGATAACTTTGCGAGAGAACGAAAAGTAAATCAGCCATTTACGCCAACTACAGCCGATCGGCAGATCATGCAGGACGATAGTTACTACAGAGTTTACAACACCACGGCAAGGCTCGATCAGGATGCGCGCACGTCGTATTTTCATAATAGCTTAGGAGGATACCACGGAGCAAAAATGCAGCGCTACCAAGACTTGGTCGACCGCCACATTTCGCAAGGAAACATGCAAGTAATTAACATGCTAAACACGAAATATTTTATTGTAAACCAGGACAACAAGCCCATGGCGCAACAAAATCCGGGAGCCCTGGGCAACGCATGGTTTGTGAGTCAAGTAGAAACAGTGCCTAACGCCGATGAAGAAATTGCAGCGCTGAAAAATTTCGATGCGGCCAAAACGGCAATTGTCGACGAACGATTTATTGACAACATCAGCACATCATATAATAACGATTCGCTGGCACAAATAAAACTGACGAAATACGATCCAAAACGGATGGAGTATCGCACAAAAACATCAACAAAACAGTTGGCTGTATTTTCAGAAATTTTCTATCCAGAAGGTTGGCAGGCAACCATCGATGGAGAACCGGCGAAGCATGTCAGGGTAAACTATATTCTCAGAGCACTTGAAGTTCCGGCCGGAGAGCACTCCATTGTATTCGAATTTAAACCAAAATCGTACTACACAGGCCGACAAATAGCTTTGGTAAGCTCCTTAATACTGCTGCTTTTTGTAGCCTTCATATTTGGGAAAGAACTAAAAGAAAGCTTAAATGATAAGAATAAAGGTTAAGGGATTGTAATGAACAAGTTCCCGATTGTCGGGAACAAGCCTTGCTCCGCCTCTGCATTCACTCAGGCTATGCGGAGGCGAGGCTTGTTCTTGAAGTTTTATTAATGCGCTCAACCAAAAAGGCACGTTTTCTTAGATGCACGACATAGAGCAGCAGTAATTAGTGTTCGTCAATAAACTCCATTTTCTTCGTTACTCTTACTCAAACCCGCATTATTTACATCAGTAAACTCAACGGTTTTGAGTTTTGGAAAGCCTTGAAAATGGATTATATTCACTGAACACTTCGACTTTATGGACAGCATCTAAATAGTTATTGGTGTTTTTGTGGTAAAACATTTCAACACAACATCATCATTCGTACTTCAGATACACAGATGGGTTTCTGACAAAGGCTTTCAAGGTGTGGTAACTGACGGTAATAATGGCAACCAGAAAAATAACCAGTGAGCCGATAATATAGGGTAAAATACCCGGTGAAACCGATGCTACAAAAGTACCAAGCCACCTTTCGGCAAATAACCAGGCTACTCCCCAGGCTATTAATGTGGAGAAAAGAAATATTTGGATGTAATCGACATACAATAATTTAATAATATGTTTACGATCGGCACCCAAAATTTTTCGGATACTAATTTCTTTGCTCCTGCGCTGAACAGAGAATGCACTTAAGGCAAATAAACCCAATCCGCTAATAATGAGCGATAGCCCGGAAAAGTACATAAAAATGCTCAACAGACGGGTTTCCTTGGTATATTGTGCATTATACGACTCGCTCAATTTATAAATTGAAGGAACTTCTGACGGGAAAAAGCCGTTCCACAGATGTTCGAGTTTGCCCGACTGAATTAATGTATTTGGGTGATCGGTGTTGATTACCAAAAAATGGCTACTGAAAATGTCGGGTAAAATCACCAAAGGAGCTATTTCCCGATGCAACGAGTAGTAATTGAAATTGCGAACCACGCCAACAATAGTATGAGCAGGCTGGAACCCTGAGCGGAACTTTTTGCCCAAAGGCTCATCCCACCCCATATGCTCAACAAATTTCTCATTCACCAGAACCTCTCTTCCAATTTGCTCTTCGGTTCCTGTTCTATCGAACCCTCGTCCGGCAATAATTTCGGCTCCTAATACATTTATAACATCATAACTACCAGAGTAAAAATCGTACGTTCCCTGCGAAATACTGTCGTTAAAATGAAAGGTAAAGAGCAAACGTCCGGTTCGCTGCCCGGGCACTTTATTGGCTAATGAGGCTCGATTCACGTTTTCAAGCTCGTTTACAGCGCTTAACAAGCTTTCATACTCCGGCTCGTGAGCACTGTTTCCCTCCAATTCGATTACCACCAGCTTTTCCAAATCGAAACCCAAATCGCGCTGAAATAAGAAATGCGTTTGTACCTGAATAATAATGGTTGTAATAATAATGGTGCCGGCAATCACATATTGCACAACCAGCATGGCTTTCCGAACTTTTGTTGATGAAATAAAATAAGATCGTACATTTCTATAAAGCAACAAGTCGGCACCGCTACGAAAAATTGTTACCGGTTGAAATTCAGACAGCACAAAGGCTGGGTAGAACCCACTAAAGAAGCCTAATAAAAACCACACGAAAAACAGGAACAGAAGTAATGGCCAAAAAACATAGCTGTCATAAATATAAAATTCAAAGCCCGTTATTGAATTGAAGGCCGGAAAGAGCATCTCTGTCATGATAAATGACAATACAATGGCGATGAGTGTAATAGCCACCGATTCGCCCAAAAACTGAACAATAATATTCTTACGCGACGCCCCCATTGCTTTCCGTATGGCAATTTCGCGTGCCCGTATTCCCCCCTGGGCAATAGCCATATTGATATAATTGATACCTGCAACGATTAAAATAAGCAACCCAATGATGGCAAATAACCAAACCACATTGGGATCACCATTTGAGTAGCTATCGAATTGGAATTGTTTGGAAAAATGAATATCGGGAACAGCAATAACAGGAAAATACAGCTCCATCTGCATATCGTAGCGGTTCACAAAGGAATCAACATTTGTATCGAGTTCACGATTAATTTTTTCTTCGAGCTGGGCAGTCGGCAATTCACTCTTAACATAAACATTCGCTACAAGCCGCGTCCAGTCGTTCTCGCGACTCCAGTTGTTTACTATTGTACTATCGTATGGAATAACAATATCGACATCGAGGTGAGAGTGATAGCCTTGTTTTGAAAATGTACCTGCCACATAATAAGTGTTTTCGCCATAAACAAACGATGTAGCATTGTACTGCTCAAAATAGTTGTCGAAAACCTGATCGGCCACCCAGGCAGCCGGCAACGTGTCTGTGTCAACATCCAACTTTTGTCGCGGATAATCGAACAATTCAAAAAAGTTATCGTCTGTATGTTTAATGGCTCCGGGATTCACCCACTTATCTTCGACAAATATCTTTTTTCCGTAGTTTCCGCCTTCTACTCTGCAAACGCTTTGTTCAGAAAACAGCTCTCTCAAACGTGTACCAAGCAAATATGAAACAACTGCATAAGGAGTTTCCGGTTTCTGGTAATAGCCAAATGTTTCATTTACGCGGTATAACTGATTGGATTCACTCCATTGTTCATCGTAGCTCATTTCGGTATTGACAAACAAAAATATGAGTGATGCCGCAGATATTCCGGCAGCCAACCCCAGAACATTTACCAATGAATTAAGCTTTTGCCTGATAATATTTCTGTATACAATAACGACGTAATTCTTCCACATATGCTTCCGGCGATTTCAGGATAAAGTTACTGCTACTTCTTTGTAGTACTTAACAAATTCGGCTTTAGCAATATCGAAATTTGTTAATATTTCTAATGTTTATCACAGATGCAAAACACAGCAACTGTTTCAAATATTCATTATAAACGATCTTTTTTTAATGCTTCACATACACTAGCTCGAACAAATATAGTAAATATTAGCAATAGCAGAAGGTATACAGAAAAGTGCACTCTGACGCACAAAAAAGCCATTCATTAGTCGGCTCTTTATATATAAGTGTCAAATCAGGCAAAAGCTGACAGGCCAGGTATTGATGTTCAGTTATTCGTATTTTGTATGACGTTAGAGGAGTGATAATTCCTTTTCGAATATATCAAAATGATAGCAGTGGCAAATGTGGCTTTTGTTTTTTCACTATTGACCGGAAAAACGAAAAAAACCAAAATTACAAAGCAGAAACACAGCCTGCCTTCGCGGTTCGAAATACCCATTTTATGTTCTGCGGAATAATTATATACCTACAATCGCCACACAGACTATGCAGTGTTTAAAAAACACATATAACAATAAACAGACTTTATTCCAGCCAGGTCATGCTCTTTTATCTATTTATTATCAATAATATAAATTGTTTTTAAAAATTTATTTTCCAGTAAAAAACAACTTTTTAAAAAATAATTGTAAAAGCAAAAAACATTCATGATAAAAGAAACCAATATATTCATAAATATGTCATAACTTTACATCTATACGCGACTTGAATGAAAATACACATTAAAAATATGGTTTGTATACGCTGCCAAATGGTGGTGAAAAGTGAACTGGAAAAGCTCGGTTTGAAATACTATAATGTAAAAATTGGAGAGGCTAATGTTGTAGGGATTGTATCGGAAGAAACATTGAAAACATTAGATCTGAACCTAAAAAAAGCAGGTCTCGAACTGATGAGCAATAGAAAAAGCATTCTGGTTGAAAAAATAACTAGTGCCATAATTGAATTGGTGCACTATAACGAAG
>JAQICA010000246.1 GCA_027858775.1 Salinivirgaceae bacterium
CGAAAGAAACTAAGTCTTGATTTTTGGTTCTTTTCATTAAGGAAAAGAACATATAGATAGTTGAAAAGACCTACAAAGCCTTAGTGTTTTTAGTTGGTAGCGGTACTTTTTTGCCGCCCTTACCCTCACAAATCCGCTAGCCGGCCGGACTAAAGTTTTGCTTCGTTTTTGGTCAAGCAAAAATGAAGGTTAGAATTCATCAAAGGTTAATAAACCAAAAGAATATTATGATTATTATAAGTTTCTGTTTAATATTAAAACTTAAGTTTTTTGTAGTCCACAATTTTATGAAGTGACCCCAGAAGATTCATGAACGGCGAAACCACACACGAAGTTAATTTTTCAGGTTTAGTTGTGGAGTAGGGGATGGCTTTAGTCAAAAAAAAGCACTTGCCGTTGATCGTTGTTTCTTAATGAAAAATGCAATTGAAGCTCTCTTCAAATTCATCTTAGTGAAGGGATGCTTCAATTGCAAATAAACAGTTGCATGAAAATTATTTTATTAGAAACGTTTCGTTTTTTATTCAGGCGTTCTAATATTCATCTTCATTGAAGAAGAAATCATCCTTGCTGGGATAATCCGGCCAAATGTCATCAATGCTTTCGTAGACCTCCCCTTCATCTTCCAGTTCTTGCAAGTTCTCTATCACTTCCATGGGAGCACCCGACCGCATAGCATAATCAATAAGCTCATCCTTGGCGGCAGGCCAGGGAGCGTCTTCAAGCTTCGATGCTAATTCCAGAGTCCAATACATAGCATTAAAATTTTATTGTTTGTTTAGAGCGTGCAAATATAAAAAAATACTTAGCTACACACACCTCTTTTTAAAATTCTATTCGTATTTTTTTCAATAATGTTTCATAATTATCGAAAAATATTCTTAAACCCTTGGTGTCCAGGGTGTTTCTTTGGCTTTAAAGTCTTTCGAAAGTTTTCTCGACAAAACAAATAAATAGTCCGATAATCGGTTCAAATACTTAATAACCATGGGAGCACCGGCAAATTCTTTCTGTACCTGAAGCGCCAGCCGCTCGGCTCTGCGACATACGCAGCGGGCTACATGGGTTTGCGAAACTGCCGAATGTCCGCCCGGAAGCACAAAAGAGGTGAGTGGCGGAAGTTTTTCTTCCATTTTATCCATCTCTTTTTCCAAAAACACAATATCTGTACTGTACATTTCCGGTATTTTCACATCGCAGTTATCACAATCTGTAGCTAAAATCGATGCACACGTCATTAACCGATCTTGTATCTCTATTAATGATTCGCGTGTGTGTTTATCGATTTTTTTGAAATCGCGTATTACTCCAATGTGCGCGATAAGCTCATCAAGAGTGCCGTACGCCTCTATGCGTAAATGATATTTGGCCACTCGTTTCCCTCCAATCAGGGCAGTAGTGCCATTATCTCCAGTTTTGGTGTATACCTTCATCTGTTCATTTTTTATTTTTAGTACGCTATTTTTCGCTAGTCTCTCTTAAATTGCCATCCCCGTTTGGCTGTATCAACGATGGAAAAGCAATTTTGTTTTGTATTTTTTGGTTTTAAAATCGAATAGTAAAGTGTTCTTTAGCCTGTTGGGGTCTTATAAACAGCAATCCCATCTGAAAAATATCAATGGTAATTCCTTTGTCTTGTTCGTTGCAAATTGTTCTCCAGGCCTTTGTCATACCTTTAGACCAATAAATATCGTCAAAAACCATTACCCCATTTTCGCTTACCATATCTTTAAGTTGATGGTAATAGGCCAGCGTTCCTTCATAACTGTGATCCCCATCAATAAAAATCAAATCGAACCCGGCTTTCTCCTTTTTCAATGCTGAAATGCCCGAATTAAAATCTGTTTCCAGTAGTTGTACGTTTTGCAGTCCGCATTTTTCAAATTCATATCGGGCTCGATGGGCTCTGTCCACATCTTTTTCAATGGTCGTAATTTTATTTTTATTATTGATTGAGGCCAGACATGTACTTGTTACTCCACAGCATGTGCCCAATTCCAGTATTCGCGTTAAATTGTGTTTTTCAATTAATTTGCTCAAAAGCGCAATGTATTTTGGTTTTAAGGAGCTTGTTTTGTTCAATTTGCCCACTGTGGTAAGGTTGCTTTTTGTGCGCACACGGCTGCCGTTGCTGTTGTTCTTTATTTTCGCTTTCGCAGATGCAAGTGTTTTATACAGCTGGTTAATCGTTTGTAGCAGCAGACGATCGGTTTGAGCCGGTAGAAAGGTTTCGCTTATTAGCTTATAAGCAAACGGACTATGTATTCCAAAGCCCTTTCCATGCTTCGAAAAAAGATAGTAACTGAGTCCGTGGCGAAATGAATGTGAAAAGTGAGCTATTTTTTCGGTTGTTAACATGAAAATACAGTAGTTATTGGTGTTTTATTCCGCAATATATTATAGTAATGTAGTTAGCGCAAAAGTATCGATTTAATTCTAATGTTAGTATTCCTGAAGTCTTCATTTTACCTTTCGGCGAATAATTGTATTTTTAGCAAATAAATTGAAAAGTATGAAACTAAGAAAGTCCCATATCACAACAGCATTCATTGTTGTTTTTGGTATTCTTGTTGTCGGGTACGCCGCATGGTCAGGGTTTCGTGTACACAAGGCCACCGCCGAGCGCACACAACTTAAAATCGAATATGCCGCAGTCAATGATATTTATTATGGTTTACTCTCGGTCGATGCATGGGAGAGTCAGCTCAGGCAAATTGTCGAAAATCAAATTAATACATTTGAATTTTCGCCCGAACAGTTGAACACGTTTCGTTACGAAATCGATCAGGTAATTCATAACGTTATTAGCCGTGCCGAGCAAATGATTGATAACGACGACAAAGGCTGGAAAGGTAAATTACGTAAGATTGCCGTTCAAACCTTTGTCGATATGGACAAATTAAGAAGCCAGGTGCCCGCCTTTACCAACGAAATTTTGCATACCCTTACGCGTCCGGAAAATATGAACAAATTGCGTGGTATGGCGATTAATAAATTAGACGAATTTGCCGACCAAACTCATAATGAGGCCGTAAATCAACGACTAAATGCTATTTACGAGCAGTATGGAGTAACCTCGAAAGCAGCCTTTAATAGTGCTATTCAGGAGCATACGATTCAGTTGTACACTGATGCATATACGTACGGACGTAATATTATTATTTGTGTAGTTCTCTTTTTGGCACTCTGGTTTTTTGTGCGTAAGCAGCCGGCACAATCTTCCTTGTACTTGCTATTTGCTACTCTCCTTGCAATAGTAGTGCTGGCCGTTGGGGTTACAACGCCTATGCTTGAAATTGATGCCCGCATCGCCAGGTTGCAGTTTATTCTTCTTGGTGAGGCTGTGTCGTTCGAGGAGCAGATGATTTTTTACCAAAGTAAAAGTATTCTCGATGTTGTATGGTTACTGCTCGAAAGCAAACCCCTCGATGCCATAGTGGTGGGTATTTTAATATTGGCATTTAGTGTGCTGTTGCCCTCTCTAAAACTGTTTTCGTTTATCGTTTATCTTATCAGCAAAAAAGTGCGAACATGGTTTGTGGTGCGATGGATTGCATTTTATTCCGGAAAATGGTCTATGGCCGATGTAATGGTTGTGGCCGTTTTTATGAGTTATGTTGCTTTCGATGGAATCATTCACAATCAGCTTCGGCATATTGATAGGAGCACGGAAACCGTTAAAGCGTTGGCTACTAACAATACGGCATTGCAAGCCGGGTTTATTGTTTTCGTGGCCTACGTTGTTTACTCCATGTTGCTTTCAGAAATGCTGAAATGGAAAATCAAAAAATCTTAAAAAGAGCTTCCGTACGATGGACTATTCGGGAATAAGCCCCATTTGCTTCATAAGAAGTTGTGCATTCATTGTTTGAGTAACTCCCCCGTGTAGTTTGTAATCGAACTGAATACCCTCCGGGTTAATCTCTATTTCGAAACAGAAATTGGCAAAATTATCGCCATGCAAATGTTCCAGCTCTCCGAGCTGCGTGTCGTGTGTGGCTATAATTCCGCGCGTGTTGTAGGCCAATAATTGCTTCAAAAATGCGATGGAGCCTTCGCGTTTGTCTTCAGAGTTTGTCCCTTTCAATATTTCGTCAAGAATTAAAAAGGTGTTCGTTCCACTTAGAATCATATCAAATGCGCTTTTCAGTCGGCGCAGTTCGGCATAAAAGTACGATTCATCTTCGGCTAGCGAGTCGGTGGTGCGCATGCTTGTGAAAATGGTAACCGGTTGAAATTTGAAACGTTGAGCACAAACAGGTAATCCGACCATGGCCATCACCAAATTAAGAGCTACAGTGCGCAAAAAAGTACTTTTCCCCGCCATATTGGCGCCTGTAATGATGTGAAATTCTGTTCCTGTCCCAATTTTATAATTATTTGTTATGCGTTTTTGTCCATCAATTAGAGGATGTCCAAGGTTGGTGGCATCCACCTGTTGGTTGGCAGACACGGTTGGGAACGCAAATTCAGGGTGGTTTTCCACATAGTTTCCGCAACTAATTGCAGCATCAATAGTATCAAGGGCAGTGAGCCATTTTATCAGATGTTTTTTGTTGCGGCTGTGCCATTGGTTGTAATGATGAAGTACTTGTAAATCCCACAATAATAGCGAATTGGCAATAAAACCCACGATCAGGTTGTATCGATATTCGAACCGTTTAATAATTAAACTTAACCTTTGCATTTCTCGTCGTGCATTGTGTGCATCCGAAAAAAGCTGTTTTTTCTGATTTTGCATCCATATTGATGTCCACTCTTCTTTTTCGATTAGTGAAATCAGGGTTTGTTGAGTGTTAATAAGCTTTTCTGATTTGCCCAGTGCACCAGCAGTTTGTTTTATGTTTTTTTGAACTAATCCGGCTACCAGCCATTGCAAAAGCACCATTACAATCCAGTATCCGGCCGGAGCTACGCCCGCAATGTTTAGTATAATTGCTGTGCCTGTGAGTACCGGTAGTCCGTAACGTAAAAATGCTGATTTAAACAATCGGGGAACCGTAAATTCTTGTGTCGACAGGCTTTCGAAAATGCGTTGCATTTCAGGAGTAATATGGCTAATGCGACCATAGGCTTCAAAGTGGTGACGAACGGTTCTGTTTTGTGCCAATTCCTGAAAAGCATGTTGGCGTTCCTCTATGTTATCAAAATTATGGATTGGCTCCTGTAACCACTGAGCCAGCAGCTTTGTGCCATTGGGGCGAGAGGTACGGTTCAGGGTTTGAAAAAATCCGCCTTTCCCGAAAATATCCAAATCGTAGGCAAACCGATGAGCCGCATCAGCGAAAACTGTACCCGAATCGAACGGGCCGAAATCTCCTCTAAAGGCTTGTAATTCATTATTGTTTATTTGACTTAGTGTATGATGCCACTTTTTTTGTTGATCAATAGCTGCGCTATGTCGTACTAAAATAAAAAACAGAAGTACAATTCCGGTTAACCATGCAGTTACTATCCATATTTCGGTTTGAAGCGTGTAATAAAAACCTATGGCGCCCAAAATAAAGACCGTGAGACGTAAGAATGCATTACGATTTCCCTTTTTTCTAAACTTTCGGTAGTCTTCTTCGTGCCTTTCAGCATGTTGCGCATATTGGCTATAAATGGTTTGTTCTGATATATTCATGCAGTAAAAATACGTTTTTCTGCCAAAACAATCGTGGGAGAGCGCATGGAAAATCCAAATAAAAAAAGCCTCACGAAAAATCGCGAGGCTTTTGTTTTGGTCTTGTGCCCAGGACAGGAATCGAACCTGCACTTCATTGCTGAAACTAGTCCCTGAAACTAGCGCGTCTACCAATTCCGCCACCTAGGCAAGGTGTGCCAGAGAAATGAACTTATAAAAAAGGTTACTAACAAATCTGTTGTAACCTTTCATTAATTAGTGCCCAGGAAAAGACTCGAACTTTCACGGCCTATAACGGCCACAAGGCCCTCAACCTTGCGTGTCTACCAATTCCACCACCTGGGCGATTAAGCGGTGCAAATATATAGCTTATTTCCACTTTCGCAAAACCAATTTGGGGTTTTATTTGTTCTAAAATGCACATTTATTTATAACCAATTGATTTTTCATTATTTGCTTGATAATTTTTTTATTACAATGCTTGTTTAATAGTTACTTTTGTATGGTTTATTTTGAAGGGCTTTTTGCCGAAAATTTGTGCAACGCAAAAAATAACTATTACCTTTGCTATCCGATTTAGACGGATGATAGGCTGGGAACATTTTTTACGAAGTATTATAGTCCGATTTACAAAGACAGTTGATTCTTTTTCAGCTACATAATAAATTTTAAAGGGTGAAAGAACTTTTTACAGAATATGGATTGCCCGCCACTCTTGCCATTATTATGGGAGGAATGGGCTTGTCATTAGATTTTCGCGATTTCAAGCAAGTATTTGTCCGTCCCCGGCCCATTCTTACCGGCTTGTTTAGTCAACTTATTGTGCTTCCCCTAATTGCATTTTTGTTGGTTGCATTTATCGATATCGATCCATACATCAAAGTAGGTTTTATACTTATAGCTGCCTGTCCGGGAGGAACAGCATCCAATTTAGTAACTTACTTGTTACGCGGAAATGTAGCGTTGTGTGTCTCTCTTTCGTCACTCAATAGCCTATTAATATTATTTTCCCTACCACTTTACGTAAATTTGGCATTACAACTTTTTGTTGGTACATCTGCCAGTATTCATTTGCCTTTCTCTTCAACCATGCGTGAAGTGTTTTTTGTTATAGCCATTCCTGTATTTACTGGAATGCTCATACGTTATTGGAAAAAAGAGTTTGCCGATAAAATGGAGAAACCCATGCAGTATATCATGACGGGTTTACTATTGGCCGTTTTTACTGTTGTACTTTTGTTAGAAGAAAAAGACGAAGCGTTGAAAATGATTGATTATGTCAACATCTTTCCATTAGCGTTAATACTTAATGTCGTTTCTATGGTGGCAGGTTTTACATTGGGAATGTGGCTCAATACCGGACCAAAAAATAGTTACACAATTAGCATTGAGGTGGGTTTGCAAAATAGCGCGCTTGCCATTTTTGTGGCTAAAAGCCTCTTAGGAAATAATACAATGGCAGTAGTAGCAGTTATGTATAGTTCATTCACATTTTTCAGCACGGCGCTTATCGGATGGATTTTTAAACGTTACGTTATCAACTACTACGTTATTCGAAAACTTCGGTAAACCCTAAACTTTATTTCCTCCAGTTTGTGTTTATTGTGAGGTATAGTTTGCCAATCTCAAGATGTTTTGGTATTGATTTTTTTGCGTAAAAGAAAAATGCTGCTAAACCTGTGTCGCTTCAGAAATTTAGTGTTATTTTTATGCTGCTTTGTGATCAAAGAGTTATTTGCAAATTGCGATTTGAACGATTGGGTGTACCTCGAATTATTTTGAATGTAGGTGTGGAACGCGAAACCAGGAAATTTACGCGTTAGATAATGCCAGCACGAAAACCACCTGTTTTTTGGTGTGCCCGGTAATAAAACATCAAGAACAAGGCTTGTTCATTTTGAAAATCAAGGCGTCCGCCAGCTGGCGAATAACTGTTTTCAAAATGAACATAACGCAGTTATTGGAGTTTTCTTATGGGCACTAGATAGAAAGAATTGCAATAAATCCGCAAGATGTATTCTTACGGATTCATTTTTTGTAAAGAGCGTGCTATTTTTGATCGGATTATTAACTGTATTTAGGATGGAGAGAATTAAGAGAGGAAGTAAGTTTATAAATAGAGAAATTAGCTGGTTGTTATTTAACGAGCGTGTTCTTCAGGAGGCAGATGATGAGCGAAATCCGTTATTACAGCGGGTGCGTTTTTTGGGTATTTTCTCCAATAATCTCGATGAGTTTTTTCGCGTTCGTGTGGCTACCATGAAGCGGTTAATCGATTTGGGAAAGGAGTCAAAAGTTATCTTGGGCGATATGACACCCCAGGAGGTGTTGGATGTAATTCAACAAACTGTTATGTCGCTTCAGGAGCGTTTTCAAGCCATTTACGAAAAGCTATTACGAGAGCTCGATATGGTGGGCGTACACGTGATTGACGAACTGCAACTCGATAAAAAACAAGGCCCCTTTGTACGCGATTATTTCACAAATCATCTGAGTTCGCTCATTGTTCCTATTATGCTAGGGAAAGATAAACCTTTTCCGTATTTGCGTGACAAGGCCATTTATCTGGCCGTAAAAATGTCGTCGGAAGGAAAGCCAAGAAGCACAAAATACGCTTTAATTGAAGTTCCGGTTGGCGAAAACCCACGGTTTGTTGTGTTGCCCAAGCGTAAAGGTTTAGCAGATGATACATACATTATCATTATCGATGATATTATTCGATATTGCCTCGACGATATTTTCTTTATGTTCGATTTTGAACACATAGAAGCCTACACCATAAAGTTAACCCGCGACGCAGAGCTCGATATCGATGACGATATTTCGATGAGTTTTGTCGAAAAAATGGCAAAATCGTTGAAAATGCGGCGTAAAGGTGAACCAGTGCGGTTAGTGTACGATCAGCGCATGCCTAAAGATTTGTGGAGTTTTATCATTAAAAAAATGAAACTCGACGAAGACGATAACCTTATTCCCGGAGGTATTTATCACAATTTTAAAGATTTTATAAAATTCCCTTCAACAAATACGGAATTGGAAGTAAAAAACCCACCAGTACTCACTCATCGACATATCGACGTGCATAACAGTATTTTACAAGCTATTCGTGAGCGCGATATTATGGTTCATTATCCATATCAAACATTCAGTCATTTTATCGACTTGTTGCGGGAAGCAGCTGTCGACCCTGCTGTATTATCGATTTCAATTACCATTTATCGTGTGGCCGATCGTTCAAAAGTAATTAATGCACTTATTAATGCAGCAAAAAACGGAAAGCGCGTCACAGTGCTTGTCGAGTTGCTTGCCCGTTTCGACGAAAAAGCGAATCTGAAATGGTCCGATCGCCTTCAGGAGGCGGGCGTGCGCGTAATTCATGGTATTCCCGGACTTAAGGTCCATGCAAAGTTGGCGCTAATTCACCGGAAGGAAAAAGGACGAATAAAAAGTTTTGCATATATCGGAACCGGTAATTTTCACGAGGGAACATCAAATATTTACTGCGACGATGGCTTATTTACATCGAACCGGCAAATTGCAGCTGAGGTTACTAAGGTGTTTGAGTTTTTGCGACATAATTACAAACGCTTTAATTATAGGCATTTAGTGGTGTCGCCTTATAGCATGCGCAAGCATTTTATGCAATTAATTACGAACGAAATAAAAAATGTAAAAGCCGGAAAAACTGCTTATATCCATCTGAAATTGAATAATTTACTCGATCAGGGAATGGTGAATCATCTTTATTCGGCAAGTAAAGCGGGAGTGGAAATTAAGTTGATTGTTCGCGGAATTTGTTCGTTAAAAGTGGGGGTCAAAGGCTTGAGCGACAGTATAAGGGGCATTAGTATTGTGGATAAATTTTTGGAACATAGCCGATTTTTGATTTTCGCCAATGGCGGCGATGAGCAATACTATATTACATCGGCCGACTGGATGACCCGAAACCTTGACCATCGGGTAGAGGTGGCCTGTCCAATTTACGACAAAAATATTCAGAAAGAACTGCGGGCAATGTTCGATATTCAATGGAAAGACAATGTGAAGGCACGAAAACTCGATGCCTATCATCAAAATAAGTATAAAGCCACAGATGCAGAACCTGTGCGCGCACAAATTGAGTACTATAACTATTTGAGAAGTCTGGATTAAAGAAGGTTAAGGTTAGTTTGAAATTTTTTTAAGCTGGCGTGCAGTAATAAACCGCATCTGCATTACCTTTGCCGCCCGTTCTCAATAAATATGTTGTAGCAAAATGCTGCCAATTGATTATAAAATAGGTTATACATGGAATTTTTACCTTTTGGAGCTATCGATATCGGCTCAAATGCTATTCGCCTGCTAATTTCAAATGCAGTGGAGTATTCGGGCGATACAAAATTTAAGAAAGTATCGTTAATACGCATTCCATTGCGGCTTGGTGCCGACGTTTTTTCGTATAAAAAAATCAGCAAAAGCAAATATAACCGCCTCGTTCATGCCATGCAAGGGTATCAGCATATTATGCAAGCCTATAATGTTGTAAATTACAGGGCGTGTGCAACTTCTGCTATGCGCGAAGCTTCAAACGGACCGGAATTGATGGCCGAAATCAAAAAGCAAACCGGTATTGAACTGGAAATTATTAGTGGAAAAGAAGAGGCCGAAATTATTTTTAATACCGGTATTGCAAAAATGCTCGATAACGACCGCGATTATCTTTACATCGATGTTGGGGGAGGTAGTACCGAGGTTACCGTAGTCTCTAAAACGCAGAAAATTGAACAAGAGTCATTCAATATTGGAACCGTACGCATGTTAAATCAAAAAACTGATGATGCAGAAGTGAAACGGTTTAAGGACTTTTTGCGTCTTCAGGCCAGTCGGTTAAAAAATACTTCGCTCATTGGTTCGGGTGGCAACATTAACAAAATATTTAAATTGATGGGTAAAAAGTACGGAGAGGTAATTTCGCCCATCGAACTGAAAAATATGTATGATTACCTGAATCGGTTTACGTTCGATGAACGTATTGAAGTGTTACGCTTGAACCCTCACCGCGCCGATGTAATTGTTCCGGCAGCCAAAATTTTCATGTGGGCGTTCAAGTATTCGAACAGCAACCGTATTTATGTACCTAAAATGGGACTGTCCGATGGCATGGTACAACAGATGTATTATGATCATAAAAAACAAAATGACTGAGTTTACATAACCATTTTGAGAGATTGAAAAAATGTAACAAATAAAGAACAGCACATATTTTAGCTGGAAATTGCTTAATTTTAGAAAAAAAAGTATGAGAAAACTCACCAAAATTGTCGCTACTATTTCTGATATGAATTGCGATCAGGATTTTCTTCGTAAACTTTACGATGCGGGAATGAACGTGGTTCGGTTAAATACTGCTCATCAGGATCATAAAGATACGCTTAAAGTTGTTGAGAATGTTCGGAAAGTTTCCAATAAAATTGCTTTATTGCTCGATACGAAAGGCCCCGAAATTCGCACTACTAAAGCTGAAGAGCGTATTCCTGTAAAAAGCAGGCAGTTGATTCACATGAAGGGCGATCCCGACGGACTTTCTACCCCTGAAATGATTTGTGTTAACTACTCGAACTTTGTTGAGGATATTCCTGACGGCAGTATTATTCTTATCGACGATGGCGATATTGAATTAGAGGTGGTAAGCCATGAAGGAGACTGTATTGTGTGCGAAGTAAAAAACGAGGGTTATATTAAGGGAAAAAAAAGTGTGAACATTCCTTCGGTACACATCACTTTGCCTACGTTGAGCGATAAAGACATTGGATATATTCATTTTGCAGTAGAACACGACCTCGATTTTATTGCTCATTCATTTGTTCGTAATAAGGAAGATGTAATGGCTGTGCAGCGCATTTTGGATGAGCATAATAGCAAGATAAAAATCATTGCTAAAATTGAGAATCAGCAGGGAATCGACAATATCAATGAAATTTTGGATGTAGTGCATGGGGTGATGATTGCCCGTGGCGATTTAGCCATTGAAGTGCCGCGTGAGCGTATTCCGATGATTCAGAAACAGATTATCAGAAAATGTATGGAGCGCCGAAAAGTAGTAATTACCGCTACACAAATGCTTCATAGTATGATTGAAAGCCCGCGGCCAACACGTGCTGAGGTAAGCGATATAGCCACAGCAATTTATGATGGAACAGATGCCTTAATGCTAAGTGGAGAAACAGCTTACGGCAAATATCCGTTGGAGTCGGTAAAAATGATGACAAAAGTTGCTAAAGAGGTTGAGCAGAATAAAGGTTTTTTCGATGAAACCTTGCCAGTGGCAGCTTTAGCATCGCAAATTTCGGGTTGGCTTTGCCAGTCGGCTGTTGAAGCTGCTACACGACTAAATACTCAAGCCATTGTTGCCGATACAACCAGTGGCCGAACTATTCGGAATTTAGCCGGATTTCGCGGAAATCGCCCCATTTTTGCCATGGCATATACCAGAAATTCGATGCGGGAATTGGCGCTGTCGTACGGTGTGCATGTCAATTATATCGAACAACGAAATACTCCCGATGAGTTTATTCGTTCGGGTTTGGCCAAGCTGATCAAAAAAGAGTATTTGTGCACAGAAGATACTATTGTGGTTATTGCCGGTAGTTTTGGTCATGGAAATGGAGCTTCCTTTATTGAAATTGGGCAGGTCGCCGAATTGCTTGGGCGTGTAGAACAAACGAAGTAGTTTTTTGTACAATTAATTATAAAAAGAACACCTGTAGCGCCATTGTTACAGGTGTTCTTTTTATATGCCAGCACGAAAACCATCTGCTTTTCTGAGTGCTCTGTTCGAATAGTTAAAGGCTTGGCCTTTCTGAAAATCAAGGCGTCCCGATTCTCGGGATAACTGTTTTCAGAAAGGGCGTAACGCAGAACCTTTAGCTCACGAACACAATTGAAAAATTTTTTTAATTGTGAGTAAATTGGGTTTTTCGGGCGAGCACTATATAACGCGTGTAATAAAATCTTCTACTTCGTTGAGTCCGAAATTTCGTACAAACCGTTTCATTTCTTTGTCGCCGTCGAAAAAGAGTAGGGCAGGAGCCGAAAACAACAGGTATTTCCCTTTGGCTTCTTCGTTTGCTGCCAAATCGATGGTCTCGAATGGTATATTGTAGTGTGCTGCCAGCTTTCGTGCTCGCGGTTCCAGCGCATGGCATGTGCTGCACTGTGGCGTGATAAAATACTTGATTTTCACTATACTTTTCTTTAAGTAGTTATTTATTGATTCGGTTGGTGTAATCAATAATCGTGCAAGTATTCACCTATTTGCATTTTTGTATAAGTACCGTGGCAAATGCTTCCACACCCTCTTCTTTTCCTACAAATCCAAGTTTTTCGGTTGTTGTTGCTTTTACCGAAACCTGGTCGCGGTCTATTTTAAGGCTATCGGCAATGGTTTGGCACATTTGGTCGATGTAAGGTTTTAGTTTCGGCGTTTGCATTGCCAGTGTGGCGTCGATGTTTCCGAGTTCGTAGCCTTTATTTTTCACCAATTTGTAGCATTCTATAAGAAGGTGGAGGCTATTGGCGTTTTTATATGTTGGGTCATTGTCGGGGAAGTGATACCCAATATCTTTTAATGCCGCAGCTCCAAGCAGTGCGTCGGCAATTGCGTGCAGTAGCACGTCCCCATCGGAGTGAGCTACGGTTCCTTTGGTGTGTTCAACTGAAACACCGCCTAAAACCAACGTTTCGTTTGGTTTTAGGCGGTGTACATCATATCCTAGTCCTGTTCTAATTTGCATATTATTGCTGCGCTACGGCATCAAAATTAAATAGTAAAGAAAAACGAATGGTATTGTCAAGCGGATTGTTTGCCGCTGTTGGTATCAGGTAGGCAATGTCAAGTCCGAATACATTTAGTCGCAAACCGGCACCTACTGTAAAGTATTTTCTGTTTCCTTTTTCTTGGGGTTCATGGAAATAACCCGTTCTGAATGCCAGTTTCTTATCGTACCAGTATTCAATACCTATTGATGTGTTTATTTCTTTCATTTCCTCTTCGAAAGTCGACATGCCATCAATTCCGGGGGCATCGCTAAACGATTCTACAATGGCTGTAGCTACTGCTACATCGCTGGTTTCGCTGCCTACGTATTCTTCTACTTCTTCGTTGTATTCCCATACAGTTGTTGGTGCAAGTAGTTTGTTAAAGTCTACCGCCAGACCTATGCTATTGTATCCGTCAATATCAAACATAAACGAACCTCCCAAACGCATGTTCATGGGCAGGAAGTTTTTTGTGTTTTCTGAATATGACATTTTTGCACCTATATTGGTAAAGCTGGCTCCGTAATTCATTGTTGCATCGCGCCCATCTATTTTTAATGGTTTTGTGTAAAACATGCCCAAATCAAATGCAAATGTATTTCCGGGGTGTGTGCTGGCATCTGACGATCCACTTAAGTTTGAGTGAATATATTTGGCCGATAGTGCCATCGAAAAGGCATTGCCCAGACGTCTGGCATAGCTTCCGGATACTGCCAGTTCGTTTGGATTAAATGTTGTAATCGGGTTTCCCATATTATCGGTAAAGTTAATATCACCAAGCGAAAAATATCGCAAAGAAGCGCTAATCACTTGATTGTCGTCTAAACGCATGTGCCCTGCAAGGTGATACAGGTTAATATCGTTTACTAACTGGCGTAACCATGGTGTATATGCTACACTCATTCCTAAATCGTTATCGATAAACGCAAGTTTGGCCGGGTTCCAGTAAATTGATCCTTCGTCGGGACTTGTCGCTACACCCGCATCGCCCATGCCTGCTGCTCTGGAGTCGGGTGCAATCATTAGAAAAGGTACTGCTGTACGTATTGGGTTATACTTTTTGTTTGCAAGAAGTTCGCTGTAGTCTGCCTGTCCCTGAACCGTTACAATACTCCCTAAAACAAAAGCAGTTAGGAGTACTAAAATTTTTATTAATCTCATTATTATTATATTTTTAAATAAGGATACAAAATTAGTTTTTTTTTGCAATTATCGTAATATTACGAGCTTTTCAAATTTTTCGCCACTCTTACCTTCGGGTGTCGAAATTCTCAGTTTGTAAATGTATACGCCGCGTCCAATGCGGTCGCCAAAATCATCTCTCCCATCCCAAACGATAGGATTATTCATATATTGTGTGCCTGCAATAGTTGTTTCTAATGTTTTTATCAATTTTCCCGAAACAGTAAATATTTGTACGCGTACGTTAATAAGTTGCGATGCCTGATTGTGCTCAAATATGAACTTTGTATTTGTTGTAAATGGGTTGGGGTAATTGAGCACATGTTTTAATGCAACTTCTGCTGAGTTGGCTACAAAAAAGTCGAGGTAGGTTTCCGATGAGTTATTAACTATATCCCATGCTTTAACCTTCATGGTATTTAACCCCTCATCTAAATCCAATAGTTGGTAGTTTACTTTGCCTGATTGATAGCTGTTCAGGTCGTTTTCGAAAAAGTCGTTTAGAATTATTTTATTGTTGATATTATCGTTTAGGGTGGCTGTAAGGTCGTGCCCTATAACGTTTCCGGTGGTATTTATGCCATACTGATCGGTTAAATGAGCAATGAGCAAAGGCGATTCGTTTACGGTTCCTCCGGTTATAAAGGTAGTATCATTCAGGTAAACTGAAATTTCCGGGCCTTTGGTGTCGTTTATTTGTGCTGTATCGGAGCCCCCCACAAAAAAGTTGTCGAAATACCCGTACCCATCGGTTTTGCCGTCTTGCGAATAAAATGAGATTTTGCCACGTCCAAATTCATAATTAATATCTATGGGTACAATAAATTCGAATTGGAATTTGCCGTTTTGCACAGATGCCTGTCCTTTATATATGATGTTGCTAAATTCTGAATAACTGAATGGACCATTGGCGTTGTTATCATTATTTAGTGTCTCTTTTCTGGTCATCTTATCAAAAACAGTAGGATAAAGTGTGCCGTTAAAACTTGTTTTGCTATTTCCCGACGAGTCAGTTACATGTCCATAAATAGTTACTTTTTTTAGTGCTTTCAGTGTATCTCGGTACACCTCGGCATCGTTTCCATTTACCGAGTCGGCTACAATACGCATAGGCGGAATATCTAAACGTAGGGCTGGGTCGCCAAATAGGGTGAAGTTTCGTTTGTTCTTGCCTCCAGTTAAATTTTTTGTAATTGCGATTAGTTCGCCCAGCGTTTTGTACGATCCATCTGCATTAGGTGTAAATATTTGATTGTAAAACTCTTCGCTGAGTTGCTGGTTCGAGTATCCATAAACCACACGTGTGGTAGAGAAAAGGGTCATTACTCCTGCGTTGCGTTTAAGCAGGATGGCTTCTCCCAGCGATTGCTGGTCTTTGTTGTCAAAACGGCTAACTTCGCATGAACCGGTCATTAAAAAAGGGAGTTTGTCGTTTGTCCAGCTTCTAATTGTGTTTTTATCGAGTATGGCTTCGTGTGCCAAACGTGTTTCACTGCCGTGCCCCGTGTAGTTTATTAGTAGCACTCCACGGTGCACATGTTCGTTTATGGCTCTAGTAACCTCTGGATATCGCTCGCCTGCAGGTGTCGATTGCTGTGGATAGGCATCCATAAGAATCATTCGCGGGTTGAGCCACTTATACTTATCTCGCACAATTGTAGATAGAGAGTAGCTGTCTTGTTGCAAGTAATAATCGCCACCATCGGCATCGTCGCCAACAAATAGCAACTCGTTTTTCCAGGGGCCTAATATTGGATTGCCGATGTAAGAAACAGTTTTGTCCAATAAAATATTTGCTTCGTCGGTAGTATTTACCGGAAAACGCCCCACACCCATATCTAGTGTGCCATTCATATCAGTATCGCCTTCATCTCCACCTTCGCCAATGTCTAGCATTACATAAAAATCATCGCATGCCACCGATTGGTAACTCCATACACGGTTCGTTTGAAACGTAGGAATGTAGTTTGTATTATTCTGTGTGCTAATGTTATCGTACGAGCCATCACCAAAGAGTAATAAATGTTTTGGCATCTCTTCTGCTGTAGTGGCACGGTCGTATAGCATTTTTAAAAAGTTCCTGATGGCCGTTGCATCCTGGGTTCCACTCGAAAACTCGTTGTAAATAGTTTGGGGTTCAATAACTAAAACACGCATGCCACTGTGATTCAAATGAAACTCGGCTAACTCCTCTGCCTGTGGGCGAAATTTTGGATGGGTTACGATTATGTAATCGTAAATATTATTGGCTAAAATATTTTGGTTTTCTACCACTCCGGCATCGGTTGGCGTCATATAGTCATCGTTCTCAAAGGCTACAAATAAATTATTTTCATCGGCCGGAAATATAAATCGGCCGGTTGTGCCGCTTTTTTCCCATTCTACCTTTTGTGGTGCCTGGCCGTTGCCAATATTCCATATCTGCGTTTCTTCTGATACTTCTTGTATATTGTATTCGATATTCAAGTTGCGGAAAGCGTATTGGGGAGCCTGAAAAATCATTTGACTGCCTGTGTATATTAGTCTTCGTGTGGCTTCTGCCAGTACCTTACCCACGTGGCCGGAAGCCGTAATATTAGTCGACATATATTTTAGCTCAATGTCGAAAGATTCATTACTTACGTTAATGTAGCTAATGTTTTCGGTACTGCGGCCTTTGTCGTATGAGCCACTTTTATCTACTGTGACTTGCTTAAATTGTGCCCCGTTTTGATAGTGATAAAAATAGGAGGTTGTGCCCTCACAAATTGCACCTACCTGGGTGTATATTCGAGCCGACTCCGATGAAACTATATTTGGGAAATTGAACGAAAATGTTTCGCTTTCGCCTGATGTGAGCGCATCACCAAAAAATATCCGTCCGGTTTTGTTTAAGTTTCTAGTTCGTTGGTAATGGAGTTGTACATCATGAAAAGTGGTTAATGTTCTGTCGGGGGGCAGTGAATTGTAATTAACCTCTTGTATACGTTCGCCAGCTGCTGCGGATGTGGAGATAAAATAATGTCCAACATTACTATAATCATGCGGATGTAATTGTATCTGTTTGCTGTATTGATCTACACTTCGGTTGATATACCCTTCGCCATAGAATAAGATGTAATCGCCACTGTTAAACACGCCGTCGTTTCCACGGTGCATTTGTATTGCTACTTGAGGCAGATTGTACGGATCGTCGTAGTTAACGCGGTAAGAAAGCTGTTTTCCTCCTATACCATAAATACTCACATTTTCCGGATTGTCGAAACCCCAACTAATCAGTTGATTGTAGGTAATTCTGTAAATTCCACTTTCCTTAACCTTTATTTTTCGCCAAAACCCATTACTTAACACCGAGTTATTTTTGTATTTCGGTGCTTCTGTCTGCTTTTGAGCTGAAGTTTGTTGTTTATACTGCACATCGATATCGACACTTTTCAGGAGCGAATATACTCCATTTTGTACCACAGCAGCATTGAAAGTCAACTGTAGTTGTTTTTGCTTTTTTGTGGTAACAATTTTGTATGAGGGAGTTACGTCCGCAGGTATGGTTTCGTTTATCAAGTTGTTAAACTTAGGAGCACTTTTTATCGATAGGTTTTTTAATGTAATATTGGCTTCGGTAACGCTGCTAGGAATGTCAATTACTATAATATAGTAAGGCGTTTCGCGTAAAGTGTCGGGGTACTGACAGTTGGTAAAATAAGGACGCCTGGAAGGTTGATCGTTTTTCCAGTCAATAGTAATGTTGTACGATTTATTTTGAGCAAATGTATTTATACTCAGTAGTGTAAGTAATATTACAGTAATTCTGTACATATGTTTCATTTGTTAAATGTGATTTTTAGAATAATAGTAGCCGACAAAATAGTAAGTTTTATCTGAAAAGTTTTCATAATGCAATAAGTAAATCATGCCCATAAAATTATTGTCATGGTCTGTTTAGCTGCGTATGAGAAGAACAAACTTCGTCACGGTAAACGCCTATTTGGCAAATATTATTGTTGACCATGCTTCAAAAAACATGGAATTTATTTTAGCCCGTTTTCTTTCTATTGTCGAACCTCTGCAAATCAACATTTCAAATGTTGATTTATTCATTTTTAATGGTTATACGTTTTTGTACCCAATTTGATTTTGATTTCGTCGAGCTCCACTTCGCTACGGTTCTTCATTTGCCCCATATCCGCCAGTTGGCGGAAGTAATTGATTTTCATTTTGTTGGTTCTGCTTTAGGTGCAGAAGCGGATATTCATATATTTTAAAAAAACCACAAATTACGAAAGGTAATTTAGTATTCACACTGTGACGATTAGGATCTTACCTTCAGAATATACGGATTTTAACTATTTCTTTTTACTTTTGAACAGCAAAAGAGTGGAAAAACGATGGTGTATGTTAATCAATATTTCCATTGGTTTATATACTTTTATTTTTTGCGATGCGTTTGCTTACACGCATTATGCAGTCGCATTACATTAGATGGAAAAAACAACAGAAGCAAAGAAAAGTGAGTTGTAGAATTAATTTGATTAAAAAAATATTTGTTTTGGTGGGGTTGATGTGCATGGGCATGTCAGCTTCGGCACAAGACAATATTTTTTCTCAGTTTCATAATCACCCAAACTCTCTTAATCCCTCTCTAACGGCTCTGCGCAGTTGTGGTCGGTTATACACCAACTATCGTCATGCAGATTTTGGCCCATTGAAACAAAAATACATGTCCGTAGCTTTTGATATTCCTTTTTCGGAAACGTATTCCGGATTTGGTGGAATGCTCTACGTTGCCGAGGAAGGAGTAATGCAAACCGGAAGTTTTTCTGCACAATTCTCGCGAAAAATAACTATTGTAAATGATGTGTTTTTTACATTAGGAATGGAAGCCGGGGGTGTTTTTCGAAAATATAAACAAAGCCGGCTCGTACTTCCTTCCAATATTCAAACTGGGCAAGATGGTGGATCCAACCTCGTATTACCGTCTTCCCTAGTATTCGATATGTCGGCTGGTGCCGGACTTAATTATCATAATCACTTTATTGGTTTTGCAACTCACCATTTAACAGAAACGGGAGTGAAATCTATTTATACTAACTCACAGCTTTATCGGCGTTTTACATTGCACTATGCTTCAAGGTTTTCGTTCTCTATGCCGGGCAGAAACGACGGGTATTATTCGCCGCAAGTGATAATAGATAAACAAAAAGGAAACAATCAGGCTACCATGGGCGTATACGGAATGTATAATTCTGTTGGGGCAGGTGCTTGGGTGAGAACGCATTTTCCGTTTAATGTTAGTTTTTTCGTGTTGATGGGGACAATAAACAGCAAAAACATGCAGTTTTCTTATAGTTACGACTTTCCTGTGAACGGTACAGGGCTTGTTTCCGGAGCGCATGAGATTTCTATAATTTATTATATATCAGACTTTAAAGAGAAGTATCATAAATTAAATCAAAAGAATTGTTTAAGTTTTTGATAGAATCTTACGATTTAAGACCAATTTAGCTATATTTGTATCATGAATCTTAATAGGAAAAGTATGAAAATTCGAACGTTCAACCTATTCTTAATGGCCGCTATTTTTGGCTTGGCCTCATGTAGTAAAGAATCTTCAAGTGTGACCGGTTGGGAGTATAATAATTCCAACAATGGTGGTTTTGAGTTTTATGGAGATTATTACGAGCAAGAAACCGGACCAGGACTTGTGCTCGTAGAAGGTGGAACCTTTATAATGGGACGCACCGACCAGGATGTAATGCACGAGTGGGATAATTTCCCTCGTCAGGTAACCGTTTCGTCGTTTTACATGGATGAAACAGAAGTAAAAAATGTTGATTACCGTGAATTTCTTTATTGGTTAAAGCGAGTTTTCGTGAGTTATCCTGATGTACATAAGAATGCATTACCCGATACGCTTGTTTGGCGCAGACCATTGGCGTATAACGAACCTTTTGTAGAATATTATTTTCGTCACCCGGCATACCAAAGCTATCCGGTGGTTGGAGTAAATTGGTTGCAAGCAACCGATTTTTGCAGTTGGCGTACCGATAGGGTAAACGAAATGCGACTCATTGATATGGGTGTTCTCCTGAGAGATCCAAACCAACAGGATGCTGAAAACTTTAATACTGAAGCCTATTTGGCTCACCAGTATGAAGGTAGTGTTGGTGAAGATTTAGAAGATCTTGATCCAAATAAAGATACGCGGAAAGTACGTTTGGAAGATGGTATATTCCTACCAAAATATAGACTCCCAACCGAAGCTGAGTGGGAATATGCAGCACTTGCACTTGTTGGAACTTCTGTAGGGGAGCGCGTATACGAACGTCGTATCTACCCATGGGACGGAGATAGGTTACGTAAAGAGAAATCTTCTGAAGATGGTGAGTTGCGTGCAAATGCCGTGCGTGGACGTGGTGATATGATGGGTGTTGCTGGAGCCCTAAACGATGGTGCAGATATTACATCAAACGTTTATGCCTACTGGCCAAACGATTTTGGTTTATATAATATGGCCGGTAATGTTAACGAGTGGGTTCTTGATGTATACAGACCAATGTCTTTTGTTGATTTTGAGGAATTCAGACCATTCCGTGGTAATGTGTTCAAAACAAAAGTAACCGATGCCGAAGGTAAAATAGCTCGTAAAGATAGTTTAGGCCGCATTCAATACCGTGCGGTAAACGATCAAGAAGCCGACCGTCGGAACTATCGTAAAGCCGATAACATTAATTACAAAGATGGCGACCTTGCTTCTAGTATTTATTATAAGGACGAAGAGGCTGCCGAAGGTGAAGGTACTGATAGAATGTACTATACCGGAAAAGATCCGCAAGATCAGATGGCAGTTTCACTTATTAATGATCATACCCGTGTTTACAAAGGTGGTGGTTATAGAGACCGCGTTTACTGGTTAAGCCCAGGATCACGTAGGTATTTACAAGAAGATGATGCGCGTGACGATTTAGGATTCCGTTGTGCAATGACACGCCTTGGAGAACCAGCTTCATACTAATAGATTTTAATTAATATATTCAAAGGCCGCTTTATGCGGCCTTTTTTTTTCATTAAAAATCCGACAAAGAAAGAATAGTCCCTATCTCAATTACATAATCAATAAGTTTTTTTCTATTACCTAGTATTCTGTAAATATTTCTACACCTTATAAATACTACTTTATCCGGCTTTTTAGACGATTAATGGAAAAACAAACGTTATTGTCCTATAAAATGATTATTAAATCTCCATTTTTCCTAAAAGTTAGTACATTTACAACATGAAGATCGATGACCTCTATAAACTCTTCTTAGACCATCCGAAGATTTGCACCGATACACGAATACTGGAGCCAAATAGTTTGTTTTTTGCATTAAAGGGCGAAAGGTTCGATGGAAATATTTTTGCTGGAAAAGCTCTGGAAGTATGTAAGTATGCAGTTGTGGATGATCCCAATGTGGTGAAAGGCGAGTCATACATTTTAGTTGATGATGTGCTATCTGCCTTGCAAGCATTGGCTCAGAAACACCGGGAATCGATAAGCATACCAATAATTGCTATTACCGGAACCAATGGAAAGACGACAACCAAAGAGCTGATGGCATCGGTACTTCAAACGGAGTTTAATACCTATGCAACCAAAGGCAATCTTAATAATCATATAGGTGTTCCATTGAGTATTCTCGAAATCCCGCTTGATTGCCAAATGGCAATCATTGAAATGGGAGCTAATAAGGTTGGCGATATTATGGAACTATGCCAAATAGCTAAGCCAACACATGGTGTAATTACCAATGTGGGCAAAGCTCACCTTGAAGGTTTTGGCTCTTTTGAAAATATTATGCGCGCCAAGGGAGAGTTATACGATTATCTTTATGTGAACGGAGGAACTGCATTTGTCAACTACGATAATGAGTACCTCGAAGATATGAACCCGCCGAGAAAAACAATTCATTATGGTGTTTCTCGTTTTACTCATTGTCAGGGGCAAATTATTAAAGAAACACCATTCTTAAGCTTCAGATGGATATCCACCGAGGAACTTTTATATGACGATTCAGAATTGGATTGGTCTGCATCTGAACGTGCAATTCAGCTTAAACTTGTTGGCAAGTATAATTTTGAGAACGCCTTAGCAGCCGTATGTGTAGCTAATTTTTTTAATGTCGATGATATTCATATTAAAAATGCGTTGGAGAAGTACGAGCCACATAATAATCGTTCGCAACTACTTGAAACAGCTACTAATAAATTGATAGTTGATTGTTACAATGCAAATCCGACTTCAATGCGGTTGGCGATTGAAGTGTTCCTTAAATTTGAAGGAGATAGTAAAATTATGATTCTGGGCGATATGTTAGAGTTGGGTAAGGTAAGTACACGTGAACATGATGTTCTTACTCATTATATTGCTGATTTACCTTCAATTAAATACGTTTATTTTGTTGGGGGAGAGTTTAGAAGTGTTGCGGATGAAACAAAGAACTTTCGTTGGTTCTCAGATGTGGAAGAGCTCATAAATTTTTTACAGTCCTCTCCGATAAAAAACAGTACTGTTCTTATTAAGGGGTCTCGTGGCATTACGCTCGAAAAAGTATTACCTGTTTTGCATGCCTGAAATCCTACGAATCGTAAATTTAAGTCCTTAAATTCCTTTGCTTGATTGCAATACCCTTTTATATGCTGGAAAGTACATAGTGTTTTGGTTTCTGATATTTTGTGCTTATTTCGGTTCTTTCCATATATCGTAATTCTTTATTCGCAAACAGGCAAATTTCAATCATTGGAGATTGCGAAGTAGCTCTCCATTTGCCTATTGTCTATCTTAATTAATCATCATAATTACAATTTGGGCACGGCATTGGTTTTCTACGACTTTTTACGTTTGCGCTAAAGTTATAGATCATAGCAACTTCGTGTGCGCCACCACCTCCTGCGCCAAGTAATTTAGAAATAGTGAGGTCGTAGCTGTACGACATGGTGAGGCGTTCCTGTCTGAACCCGGCGAGGAAGATTAGGGCATCGGAGCCCGCATTTTCTTTAAACACGGGTATTCCACGGTACCGTATTCCAAAGAGTAGAGGATTTATTTCCCAATATACTCCGGCATCGAGTTGTTTGTATACGCCTTGCCATTTGAATTGAATATTTGGATAAATATATTGTCCGCGCGGAAAGGATGCACTAATTCTTTGTAGTTTTACTTTCGATCCTGCGTAGAATGAGAAGTACCTGTCGAGGTTCATTTCATCGCCAAGGAACGAAATGTTTGGGCTGGTCATGTGCTTGAAAGTTGTGCCAAACCATACATTATTGTTAAAAAATATTGTTGAAGCCGAGAAATCGAGTTTGTTAACGCGTGGTGCCTCGAGAGCTTCAATGGTACTGACTCCTGAATTTAGCTGATCATTAAATACCAGTCTGGAAAAGTCGATATTGCGCTGTAGGTAACTCATGAAAAGCCCCGGGCGCATACTCCAGTTCCTGTTGATGTTTACATTGTATGCATAGGCAGCACCAATGTATGTTGAGCTGAGGTTTCCGCTTCCTGCTGTTTCTCTCAAGGCCATAATTCCCACACCGCTATTGAGTTTTTCGAAGAAATGGTCGACCGAAACCATGTAACTGTTAAACCCATTTGCAATAAATGGCCACTGGTTTCGGTAGTTCATAGTTACTCTGGATCCGTTTGTGGATCCGGCTAGTGAAGGAGCCAGATAAAGGGAAGTGGCATAAAATTGTGAGAATTGCGGATCTTGTGCTTTTGCCGGTTGTACTAGGCTCAAAAGCAGCAACACAATTAGTCCCTTTATGCAGATACGTATTTTATCGTAGTAATGTAACATCGCCAGATTCTTCAAAAGTTTTACCATTAATAAATTTTCCTTCTGCTTTCCAAATGTAAACATCTTGCGGGCAAAGTTTCCCGTTGAAGTAGCCATCCCAGCCTGTTTCGATGTTCTTCGATTCGAACATAAGTTCGCCCCATCTATTGTAAATGTATAGTTTATAATCTAACACGCCTTCAGCTTGAGGATGGAAAACATTATTAGTTGGAGAGTTTGGATCGTATTGCCCGTCTGACGGGCCGGCAAGTGATGGTGTAAAGGCATTTGGGAACTCCACTTTGCCTTTTCCTTTTACTTCCACTAATTCCTCTTTGGTAAGTGAAGCTTCACAGTCTTTGTTGGTTGTAGCAGTGAGTGTTACTGCATATACCCCTTCTGTGCTGTAGTAGTGCAGTGGATTTTTTTCGGTCGATGTGGTTCCGTCGCCAAAATCCCAAAGGTATGTTTCTCCGTTCTGCGTTAAGTTGTAGAATTGAGCTTTGTCGTCAGGAATCATCACTAACCTGGGTTCTACTGTAAAGTCAACTATGGGTAATGGATGTACCCTTATTGTTGTGCTTGCATCGGTTGATCCATCATGGCCAATTACTGTTAGAGTTACACGGTATAGGCCTGCCGTGTCGTAGGTATGCGCCAGCGCTTGTTCGTTAGAAGTGTTCCCGTCGCCAAAATCCCACAGGAACATGTAGTCGTCTCCGGCATAATCAGAAGCATCGGCCTCAAAATTCGTGGTAAGTGGCATGCAGCCAACGGTGTCGGAAACGGTAAAGTTGGCTGTAACTTCCGGTGGATCAATGGTGATGGTTTGTGAGGCGCTATCTGCGCAAGCAAAATCCCTGTTTGTTACATTAAGCTGAATGGTATATTCTCCCCAGCTGTTATACTCATGTGATACTACCGAGCTTTGCAGGGTTGATGTAGTTCCGTCTGCGAAGTCCCAAAGGTAATTGAATGGTCCGCCGTTAGTTTCGTCGTTTAAGGTGACTGTACTTTCCGGAAATTGTTGAATAAACGGAGTGGCTTTAAAGTCGGCTTCAGGCTGTACGTAAACTGTCACATTTTTTGATATAGAATCGATGCAGTTGTAATCCGATGATGAAGTGAGCTTAACGGGTATTGTTTGGTTGGTGTATCCGGAAATTTGGAAACGGTTTGTGGGGTTTTGATGGTTCGAAGTGCGTCCATTGCCAAATTCCCATAAATAGTTTGAAGTGTTTGTGCTAAGGTTTTCAAATGCCGTTGTAAGCGGGTTACACCCTTCACTAGTGACAATGTCGAAATCGGCCTCCACCTGCGGGTAAACGTTGAGTAGGAGCGATGTAGTGTCTTTGCAGTTGCGGTTGGTTGTGGTGTGTAGTTCGAGTTTGTAGGTTTCTACTTCGCCCGTTGTGTTGTGGTATGTGTAGTTTAGCGGATTATTTTGATTTGTTTCTCCATTGCCTAGGCGCCATTCAAATGAGCTGTGGCCAATTGAGGTGTTCTGAGCCAGAATTTCCAGTGGAGAGCAGCTCGCTGTTTGGTTTATTTCGAATTGGCTCTTTGGTAAGTGATTTACCCGAATGGTTAGCGTGGTGTCATCTGTACATTCGTAAGGGTTTGTTGCGGTTAAGCGTACATTAAAGTATGCATCGTTTGTGTTGCTTGGGTTCCTGAATGTATGCGATGGGCTTACGATGGCGCTGTTTGTTTCATCGTCGAAATTCCAATAATAGGAAGCATCTGCACCAGTCGATTGGTTGGTTAATTCGACGGTTAGTGGGTGACAACCTTCTTGTGTACTCGCTTCGAAATCGGCATTTATGCGTGGGTAAACTGTAATTGGTTGCTCAACAGAATCTGCACAAATACCAGTGGTGTTTTTCACTACTAGTTTAGCCATATAATTTGCCTGATCACTATATGTTCCGTTGGTGTAGGTGTGGTCGATGTTCTGAGGTGTTGATGTGGTGTAATTGTCCGATCCATCGCCAAAGCTCCATGTGTAGGTTTCTGCTCCGCGGCTTGAGTTGTTGAAAGTAGCATAAAATGGATTACAACCTGCACTGGGGTCTGTGGTTGTTTCTGCCTTGAGCGCCCGTTCCACGGTTACTGACTCGGTGTACTCATTTGTACAGCCATATTCGGTAGTAGTAGTTAAGGTAATGTTGTAGGTGGTTATGGTACTGTAGTTAAAATGCTCAAATGTATGTTGTGGATCTTGTTCCTCAGAGGACGTATTATCGCCAAAGTCCCAGTCAAACCCAACGTTTAGTGTGCTTGTCTGCGGCTCGTATGTAAACTCTACCGGGTGCGGGTTACAACCCCGATTATCGTCTAAGCTGAATGTAGCCACCGGTTTGGGGTATGCTGTAATTGTTTTGGTGATGGAGTCGATGCAGTTGCCGGGGCCGGCATTTTTCACCACTAACTTAATATTTCGTGTAATATTGGCGTTGGTGTTGTTTGTAATTGCCGTAGAGGCATTGCTGTTAGTCGAAATTAGCTCATTATTTTCGTACCACTCCCAAGAGGTTATATCACCTTTCGAAACATCTTGAAACGAGGTGCTAAATGGCGAGCATCCGGCAGCTTCCGGCATCACAAAATCGGCTTTGAGCCTCGATGCAACTTCTACTTGAGAGTATGCGGAGTCTTTACATCCGTAAGAGGATTCTACCATGTGTTTAATATCGAAGGTTTGAGCGGTTTCCAGATCGTTTTCGAATACTTTCATTGGATTTGTGGCAATGGAGCTGGACTCGTCGCTAAAGTCCCAGTAGTGTGTAACCGGCACATTTTGACTGGGGATATGGTTGAATCGTACTGTTAGCGGATCACAACCTTCGGTTACAATGTGTACAAAAGAGGCATCCACTTTCGGATAAACGGTTATAATGCGTTTTGTGGAGTCGGTACAGTTGTTCGCTCCGCCGTTTTTTACAATAAGCGTAATAGTGTCGTATCTTACTTGAGATGAGCTGTTAGTGAATGTTAGTTGCGGGTTGGTATTATTAGAGAATGTTGTACCGTTGTGCTTCCATGTTCTGGATTCTACAGTGCCTTCCGAAATGTCGTTGAATCGCACTTGCAAAGGCGAGCAACCTTCCGTTTTATCTGAGTTAAAACGTGCTTCCAGGTAGGGAGTAACGGTAATTGGAGTGTTTGTAGAATCCTTGCATCCGAATGCCGATGTTACTTTAAGTTGCACGTCGAAGTTTACCGGGGCTCCAGTCTGATTGGTAAATGTATGAATGGGATCCCTCTGATTTGAGGTTTGATTGTCGTCAAAATCCCAGAAATAGGTAATTGCCGGTTCATTGACCGGGTCATGCTCGAACTGTACGGTAAGCGGGTTACATCCTTCTTCGAGCGTACTGGTAAAGGTTGCATCGACTGATGGGTAAATGGTAACAGTTTTTGAAATTGAGTCAATGCACGTTCCGGGTCCACTATTTTCAACTATTAGTGTGATTACTTTATCTATTGGA
>JAQICA010000248.1 GCA_027858775.1 Salinivirgaceae bacterium
CGAAAGAAACTAAGTCTTGATTTTTGGTTCTTTTCATTAAGGAAAAGAACATATAGATAGTTGAAAAGACCTACAAAGCCTTAGTGTTTTTAGTTGGTAGCGGTACTTTTTTGCCGCCCGCACCCTCACAAATCCGTTAGTTGTCGGACTAAAGTTTTGCTTCGTTTTTGGTCAAGCAAAAATGAAGGTTAGAATTCATCAAAGGTTAACAAACAAAAAGAATATTATGATTATTATAAGTTTCTGTTTAATATTAGAATTTAGGTTTTTTGTAGTCCACAATTTTATGAAGTGACCCAAAAAAAAGTGTATTTGCAAAAAATCATTACTTTTGTATGTTAAGAAATTGTAAACTTCTGCAAAAATGAAACTACTTTTTAGCACATTAATAACTATCATTCTAGCACTTACATTAATTCCGGGTTGCGAAGAAGAAGATGATAATTCGGACATACCATCGGTACACGATGATTTTATAGTGTTGATAAATACAGTTCGATCGAATTCTCACACATGTGGCGACTCCACATACGCTCCGACACATACCGTTAGAGAAAACGAGAAATTAAATGACGCTGCTAAGCTGCATGCCCGGGATATGGGTGAAAATAATTATTTGGACGTAGAATCGCCACAAGGCATTTCTATTGAAGATCGGATTATTTCTCAAAATTACAAGTACATACTATTCAAAGCACTGCTTGCACAGGGAAATACCAGCCCCGAAAATGTAATTCAAGCCTGGCGTAACGAGCCGGAATATTGTCGCGCTATCATGAATCCGAACTTCACCGAAATTGGCGCTGGCTACTATGCAGAAGAAAATTACTGGGTAGTTATTTTTGCTCAACCGGAATAAACGCAGAGCTATGTGGTTTTTATTTGCAATAACCTCCGCGCTGCTCTCAGCTACGGCAGCCATACTGGAGAAAAAAGAACTATTCAAGTCCGATGCACTTCATTTTTCCTTTATTCTAGCCCTTTTTAATGCTGTATTATCGCTCCCATTCCTTATAAACGAGCCATTAGCAAGCATCTCTACTGCTAACTATATTGTCATTGGCATAAAATCATTTTTGGGAAGCATCTCTTTTCTTTTAGTTATGATGAGCATAAAACGCATGGAGCTGAGCAGCGCATTGCCATTACTGGTACTCACTCCGGCCGTAGTAGCTGTATTTGCCTGGCTTTTTCTAAACGAACCGCTAACCCAAACAGAAATTAGCGGCATGGCGCTTTTGCTTATAGGAACTTATTTTCTACAAACCGGCAGCTGGAAAGGCGCGTTACAACCAATTCGATCGGCCAAATACAATAAAGGCTATGCTTACATTGCTGGAGCTATTGCTATTTTTTCGCTCACATCATTGCTCGACAAACTTATTCTGGGCTCTTACAAGGTGAGTCCGGAAACATACATGCCACTTCAGCACATTTTCATGGCCTTGTTTTTCAGCATAATGGTACTATTTGCACGCAAAAAGAAACCGGTAAAAAAGGCATTTGCGCAAAGCTGGAAGCTCATTTTACTCATTTCGGTAATCACAATTGCCTACAGATACAGTCATATTTGGGCAATAAAAACGGGAGCCGTTGCGCTGGCATTATCAGTAAAGCGCACTTCGGTATTTTTTGCAGCACTAATTGGGGGGACGATTTTCAAGGAAACGAACATTCCTTACAAGGCAGTAGCAGTTGCAATTATGGTTGCAGGAGCAATTTTCGTATTGCTGTAAAGACGAAAAATTACATCAACAGTTCACCAATTCCCTGCCGAATAATTTCTATATTGCCATTTGTGCAGTCAACAACTGTAGATGGCTCATTATGGCCAAAACCTCCATCGACTACAACATCAACAAGCGCATCGTATTTTTCGGCAATCAATTCAGGATCGGTCATATACTCTACAATCTCGTCCTCATCTTTTATAGAAGTAACAATAATCGGGCGTCCCAAAGCGGCCACTACCGAGCGGGTAATGCTATTTGCAGGAACGCGTATTCCGACTGTTTTGCGGTTTTTTTTAAATATTTTCGGAATGTTGGAGTTGGCCTCCAGAATAAAAGTAAAGGGGCCGGGCAAATTACGTTTCAGTAATTTAAAAACCGTATTATTGAGCGGCTTACAATAGTCTGAAAGCAAGCTCAAATTATCGCAAACAATCGAAAACTCAGCCTCTCTTAATTTCAGCCCTTTCAAACGAGCCATTTTTTCAAGGGCGCGATCATTTAAAATATCGCATGCCAGGCTATACACCGAATCGGTTGGCAAAATAGCGATTGCGCCATCTTCCAAAAACTCGGCCGCATTACGCACCAAATTCATATCGGTAGCTTCTTCGTATAATTTTATATAGTCTGCCATGCGATAAAAACTAAATGATTATCCGTTTAATTTTTTGTAATCGGCCAAAAACTTCTCCAGACCTGAATCGGTCAAAGGATGGTTGAGCAAGCCTAAAATTGCATCGAGCGGACAGGTTGCCACATCAGCACCGGCTTCTACACACTGCAAAATATGCATTGTATGTCTGATTGATGCCGCAAGCACTTCGGTAGAGAAACCATAATAGTTGTACATCTCCGAAATTTTGTGAATCAGCTCAACACCATCGCTGGAAATATCGTCTAAGCGACCAATGAACGGAGAAACGTATGTTGCACCTGCTTTAGCAGCCAACAATGCCTGCCCGGGCGAAAATACAAGAGTACAATTTGTTTTAATCCCTTTATCGGTGAAATATTTAATGGCCTTAATTCCTTCTTTAATCATTGGCACCTTAACAACAATTTGCTCATGCAATGCGGCCAACGCTTCGCCTTCGCGAACGATTCCCTCGTAATCGGTTGCAATAACTTCAGCACTCACATCACCATCTACAATATCACAAAAAGTTTTGTATTGATCCCGGCTCTTCCGCGGTTGTTACGTGTGCCTTTTATGATCGGAGAAGACACATCTGGTCATATATGGATGGCTGGTCAC
>JAQICA010000269.1 GCA_027858775.1 Salinivirgaceae bacterium
GTCTATCCTAAGGCTAGATCGTTGTAATTAAGGCGTCCACGCCTGTATTTACTGTAAATAGCATAAGTGCAAAATATTGCTCACCTCGGACACCTAATGTTGCTTAGTCCGGACACTTAATGTTGTTTACTTCGGACATTCAGTGTTGCGAAGTTCGGACACATAATGTTGCCTTTCTTGGACAGTTTGAAACATGTAATTTTCACCCTAAAACGATATGGGTGCCAAAACAGAAAATAACATGATTCGAGAAATAATTAGATTAGTTTTAGAAAACGGGAAAAGTACCCGAGAATGTGGAGAACTACTAAAAGTTAGCAAATCCACAGTAGCAGAATATGTGCAAAGATTCAAACGCTGCACACTCTCACTTGAAGATTTAAACCGTCTGTCAGATCAGGACTTGGAACTTTATCTTTGTAAAGGCTCAAACAGTGAAAACAACACACAGCGCACTTTATTTGAGCTCTTCCCCTATGTCGATAAAGAACTCCATCGGACAGGCGTAACGCTTTACATACTTTGGGAAGAATACAAGCTTAACAACCCTCAGGGGATTAGCTATACAAGATTTTGTCATTATCATCGACTTTGGAAAGCTGGCAGAAATGTGTCCATGCATCAACATTATAAAGCCGGCGAAAAACTGTTTGTAGATTTTACCGGTAAAAAACTACCCATAATAAACCGTGACACTGGTGAAATTACAGAAGTGGAAGTTTTTGTAGCCGTGTTAGGATGCAGCCATTATACGTATATTGAAGCTATTCCAAGTCAAAAGAAAAGGGACTTCATTGCAGCAAATCAAAATACATTACAATTTTTTGGAGGGGTACCAAAGGCAATTGTGCCGGATTGCTTAAAATCGGCAGTAATAAAATCAGACCGATATGAACCCGAAATAAACTCAAGCTATTATGATTTTTCCAAACATTACAACACCACCATACTACCAGCACGGGCTTTAAAACCCAAAGATAAATCATTAGTAGAAAATATGGTAAAAACCATTTACACAAGGGTTTTTGCCCCATTGCGTAATATGCAGTTTTTCTCAATTGAAGAGCTAAATGAGCAAATGTGGAGGTTACTTGATGATCACAATAATATGAAATTTCAACAGAAGGAGACTACGAGAAAATCGCTCTTTGATGAGGTTGAAAAAGAATCGCTACTTCCTTTGCCAACCACTTTGTATCAGTTGCGTGATTTTCAAAAAGTGAGAGTTCAATATAACCATCATGTATACTTAAAAGAGGATAAGCACTATTACAGTGTGCCGTGGGAGTATACGGGTAAAGAAATACTGCTGGTTTACTCTGCTTCATTGGTTGAAATTTATGCAAATCATCAAAGAATTGCTAGCCATAAACGAAGTTTACAACCTTATGGATATACAACAGAAACAAAACATCGCCCCAAAGACCATCAGTTTAAAGAGCAATTTGGGCATAAAGAAATTTGTGATTGGGCTGTAAGAATTGGCAATCAAACATTGGAATATATCAATGCAATGATTGCAGCCCGAAACCATCCCGAACAAGCATATAGGTCATGTTTAGGAGTATTATCATTAGCGAAAAAGCATGATAAAGTTAATGTTGAAAAAGCTTGCACTATGGGCAATCAACTAAAAACATATAGCTCAAAATTCATACGTAATACGCTTCAAAATGGCACTTACCGATTCTTTGACCAGAAAACACAGGATACAACCAAAGTAATAAATATACATGCTAATATTAGAGGAAAAGAAACATTTAAATAAATTGATATGAATACAGAACAAACACTTACAAAGCTCTCTGAACTTAAACTATCAGGCATCCGAAGGGCGTACTTATCATGCCTTGAAACTGGAAGTGAGAAGCTCACTAACGATGAGTTCCTGGCATTATTAATAGATGCCGAACAGGAAGAAAGAAAAGATAATAGATACAAAAGGTTATTATTCGCTGCTAAGTTTAGATACAAGGCGCTTATTGCCGATGTTGACTTTTCAACAGTTCGGAATATCGATAAAAACAATGTACTAAGATTGCAATCCTGTAGCTGGATAAAAAAGGGACAGGACTTGGTAATTACAGGCGCTACAGGTACCGGTAAAAGCTTTCTGGCATCAGCGATTGGGGTAAATGCATGCATCTATGGATATGGTGTGCGATACTTTAATTGCGGTAAATTATTTTCACTATTAAAGATTGCCAAAGCAGATGGCAGTTATATTAGAGAGATTAACAAAATAGCAAAAACACCATTAATAATACTTGATGATTTTGGTCTTAAACAACTAGATAAACAGGATAAAGAAATACTGTTTGAAATTTTAGATGATCGTCATGCCATGCGATCAACAATTATTACTTCGCAGTATCCAGTAAAGCTTTGGTATGAATTAGTAAATGATAATACTATGGCTGATGCCATTATGGATAGAATTACAAATAACTCTCACAGAATCGAGATAAAAGGCGAATCTATGAGAAAGTTGAAAAAACAATTATGACACTAAAAAAATAACTCATATTTTTATGTTCTCAAACTGTCCAAGAAAACAGGAACAGGTGTCCGAGAAAAACAAGACTGGGTGTCCGAACTCGCAGGAATGTGCATTAAGTTTCCTAACAACCATCCAATTGAAGGCATTATTCCTTGAAATATAGCTAAAAAGAAGGCAATTTTTGCTGCTTGAGAAAATTTTACATTATTAATTAGAAAG
>JAQICA010000282.1 GCA_027858775.1 Salinivirgaceae bacterium
AATCTCCTGAATGTTTTTTGGAATGTTTTTTAATGTGATAAGTGGCGTTTTTCCGGCTTCAACCATGGCAAGGGAAGCTCCTTTCCCCATAAAACTGTAGATGCCCGCTACATGAGCAAAGCAATGATCCAATGGTAATATTAATAATGTTTTAAAGTCTGCCGGAATATCCATTAAACTGTAGGCTTGTTCTACATTTGCAGTGTAGTTCCTGTGGGTCAGTATAATTCCCTTCGGATCGCTTGTTGTTCCCGAAGTATATGAAATATTGGCCAAAGATTTGCCGGTAAGAGATTTTTTACGATTTTCTATTTCTTTATTATCAGTAGATTGGCCTTTTTGAATTACCTCGCTAAACGTAATGCCTTCGTCATTCGAATCAGCACCATCAATGTAAATAATATGTTTAACGTGCGTAAATTTCTCTTTTATCAATTCTATTTTTGGCGCTTGTTGCCTGCTTACAATCAGGAATTTTGCTTCTGAATGATTAACTCTGAACAGCACCTCGCTTGCTTCCAGCTTAATGGAAAGTGGAACATTTACTGCGCCTGTGTATAGAACTCCTAATTCGCAAATAATCCATGCATTGCGTCCTTCACTCAAAAGCGCAATGTGATCTTTTTGTTCTACGCCAAGTTCGATGAGGCCTTTAGCAAATTGCTGAGCTTGCTCTTTTGTTTGCTCATAAGTAGTGGCAAGATATTTTCCATCAGACTTTTGCCACATGAATGGCCGCAAACCAAATTGCGTTACGCTACTTTCGAATAGATCAATTATTGTCTGCATATCATAAATATTTAGAGTGCTAATATAGCAAAAATCATAAACTACAAATTTTATGCGCTTTTCATCCAGATTTTTTATATCAATTATTATAGTGTGTGAAAGAAACCCCAATAGCTGCTGAAGAAGCTTTGAAAACAATCGATTGCCTACATATAATGCAATTAAAGCAGGTTATTGGAAAAATGTGCGTTGCTTCGGGAATCTGCCGGATACCGACTAATTTCCCAATCCGGAGAAGGGGTTCCTTGCAGTATTATATCCTCATCCTCGATTTTGGGAATTTGTTTATTCCATATTTTTTTGAATAAGAAAAGATGGCGATTAACATGGAGTACTTTGGGAGTTTTAACCCTTATTATTTTGATTCATTCAATCTACTTCAATATCAATTATTTCGTTTTAACAAAACATTAACCCTAAAAAAGATAGCTAGCTAATAGTCAATAGTTAAGCATATTAGACCTTAGGTTTTCCGCATGGGCTATAAACTTAATGCAACAAATAAAGAATCAATGGTAATACCTTTGATATTCCCTTATTTTTTGTAACTTTGTCCACCAAATAAAAGGTGTAATTCTTATGTTTGTTCGCGTAAGTTCGTAAAGATAAGTACGATACGGTGAATATATGATATAGAATTCATGAAACATAAGTAACAGAATAGAGCTATGAGAGTGCTATTTTAGTGTATTAGACCCAAATGAAACGAACTTTTTACGAAGTTTGATTGTGTAAACTAACCATGGATTAGAAACATCTAATGTATGGAAATAATTTTATTTATTAATTTTTAAACCAAATTCTAATTTTATGAGAATTTTTAATTTTTTTACTAAATCTGCCCTGCTGACTGTGCTCCTATTTGCATGGTCAAGCGCCGTTTGGGGGCAGTATGAAGGTTCTGGCACCTTCACTAAAATCACAAGCGAAGCTGAGCTTGTAGATGGCTTCTATGTGATAGCCAATAGTACTAGTGAAGAGTTTGTCATGAGCAACACTAATGGAGGTTCGTACTTTGACAAAAGTGATTTGACTCCTGCTAGTGGTGAATTTGTTGACCCAGCAGCATCAGTTGTGTGGGAGATTACAGATGACGGAAATGGCAACAAGATTGTTTACAATCACGAGACCAGTAAGTATGTTGCTTATTCTGGAAGTTCTAATAACGCTTTTGCTGTAGCTAATCAGGATAGTAACGAATCGTTATGGACGATTACTTACGACGCTGGTGGAAGTGAGTTCATAATGACAAATGTGGATAATACTGCAAGGATTCTTCAGTACAATGCAGGTGCTCCTCGTTTTGCTTGTTATACAAGCAATCAGCAAAAGTTGTCATTATTTGTAATGCCTCACAACTACGAAATTGAAGTAAAAGATGCTGCTGACGCAGTTGTTTCTTCTGTAGAGTTTGGTGCTGTAGACTATGGTTATGCTGCAATTGATGCAGAAACCATTTCAATTACAAACATTGGAACTGGCGAGATAACAGGTCTTTCAGTTGCTTCTTCTGATGCTTCTTTTGAAGTAAATCAGCCTGATGCAACTATTGCTGCCACTTATACTTCTACATTTACAGTAGCTCCTACTGCAGATTTAACTGCCGGAACATATACAGGAACAATTACTGTAACTGCTGCTAACGAAGTTTCAGAAAGCTTTGTTGTTTCTTTTACTGTAAATGATACTTACGGGTTATCACTTGACGCTGATGCAGAAGTTGTATTTACTGCTGCTGAGGTAGGTTACACACCTGTTGAAGAAACTGTAACTATTGAAAACCTTGGTTCAGGCGAATTAACTGGTTTAGCTGTAGCTTCTAGCGCAACTGACTTTGTGGTAACACAACCAGCTGCAACACTAGCTTCTACTTATACTACTACATTTACAGTAGCTCCTGCTGCAGATTTAACTGCGGGAACATACACAGGAACTATCTCTGTAACTGCTGATAATGAAGTGTCGGAAAGCTTTGACGTTACATTTAATGTAACTGATACATATGAATTAGCACTTGACGCTGATGCAGAAGTTGTATTTACTGCTGCTGAGGTAGGTTACACACCTGTTGAAGAAACTGTAACTATTGAAAACCTTGGTTCAGGTGAATTAACTGGTTTAGCTGTTGCTTCTAGCGCAACTGACTTTGTGGTAACACAACCAGCTGCAACTTTAGCTGCAACTTACTCAACTACATTTACAGTAGCTCCTGTTGCCGATCTTACTGCCGGAACATATACAGGAACAATTACTGTAACTGCAGATAATGATCTATCAGAAAGCTTTGACGTTACATTTACTGTAACTGAAACATATGAAATAGCTCTTACTGATGGTGAAAACGCAATTGTTTCTCTATTAGAATTTGCAACTGCTGAGTTAGGTTATACTGCTATCGACGGTGAAGTTATCACTGTAGAAAATGCAGGTACTGGCGAAATCGCTGATTTAGCCGTTACTTCTAACGATGCTGCATTTGAAGTTTCTGCATTGTCAGCTACTTCGATTACATATTCAGAAACAGCTACTTTCTCTGTAAATCCTGCCGAAGGATTAACCGCAGGTACTTACACTGCTACAATTGAAGTAACTGCTGCTAACGAAGTTTCAGAAAGCTTTGTTGTTGCATTTGAGGTTACTGCGCCTTCTGCATATATGGTTACATTTAACGTTGCCGACGAGGCAGGTACCGTAATACAAGGTGCTACTGTTAATGTAAACGAAACTGATCTTACTACAGATGTTGATGGTATAGCAACTATCGAGCTTGAAGCCGGTGACTATCCTTACACTGTAAACGCTGATGGTTACATCGAATATACTGAAACTGTTCAGGTTGTTGATCAAACTGTAGGCGTTGATGTAGCTATGATCGAAGAAGAAGCTATTGTTGACCCAATTAACGTTACTGTTGATGTAGATGGTTTCAATGCTACAATGATGTATGATATTGTTGTCTTATTTAACGATAGTTTCGAAGATGGAACATTCGACGCATGGGCTGAAGTGGTTGAAGGTGATGGAACTGTAGGTGATGCAGGATTGGCACACTGGTATGTTTCAGCTCCTGATGGTGGTACAGCTCCTGATGGTGTTAATGTTGCCCATATTGATTGGGGATATTCTATTGATACATGGATGATTTCTCCTTCAGTTGAAGTTTCCGAGGGTATGACACTTGGATTCCAGTGGAATAAGAGTTATACATGGTCAGTAGATCCTTATGACAATGATGATCTGATGGTGAAAATTTCTACTGATGATGGTGCTACTTGGACTTCTATTTGGTCAGAACAAGACTATGGTGAATTTGAAGACTTTGCGTGGATTGAAACCGTTCTTGATCTTTCTGCTTATGCAGGACAATCAATTCAGATTGCATTTAATGTGTTAGGTGACGATAATGGTACTAATGAAGTTGACATGATTAGTGTTAGTAGCGCTAAACGTGGAATTGGTAGTCGCGTAATTTCTGATGCTGCTAATGTATCTAAAACTGCTAAATCAGATGGCGGATATAATTATACCTTCATTGATGGAGCTAGAGATAAAGCTTTTGTAGACTACACTATCTACTTAGATGATATGACTACTCCATATGCTGAAAATGTAACTGCAAATTCATTTGAGTTTACTGATTTAGCTATTGGAACTTATACTGCAGGTGTTCAGAAAGTTTATACTAATGGTACTTCTGAAATTGTAACTGTTGGTTTCGAAATTGTAGACCCAGTTGTTGAGTACGAAATTACGTTTAGTGTTGCTCAGGGTAATGGTGCCATTTCTGCTACTGTAAACGAGGAAGCTATTGCTTCTGGCGATATGGTTGAAGAGGGACTTACTGTATTGTTTACTGCAACTCCTGATGCCGGTTGGGAAGTATCCGATTGGTTATATAACGGAGGCTCTACTGGTATTACTGATCCTAATGTTGAGTTATCAGAACTGGATGCTGATGCTAACATTATGGTTGAATTCTCAGAAGTTGCTCCTGTTCTTTATAACGTAACATTTAATGTTGTTGATGATAATAGTAATGTTCTTGAAGGAGCTACTGTTACATTTGACGGAACAGATTATACTACCGATGCTGACGGACAAGTAATCATTACTGATCTTGCTAATGGAACTTATCCAGTTACTGTAACCAAAGACGGATATTCAGAATATACTGAACCCGTTATTGTTGATGGTGCAGACGAGGTAGTACCTGTAACTCTTACTGGTATGGAAGCTATAACTGTTGATTTCAACATTTATCCAAACCCAACTTCTGGTAACTTGAACATTAAAGTTCAGGGTAGCTACGATGTAACTGTTGTAAATGCTATTGGCAGAGTAATTGCTACTGAGCAAATCGATGGAAACTCAGTTATCGATCTTTCAAATAATGTGTCAGGAGTTTATTTTATCCGCCTTCAATCAGGTGATAAAGTATCTACAAAACGCATCATTCTTGAGTAATTCTTAAGAAATTGCATAACTCAAAAGCCGTCGGTTCTACCGACGGCTTTTTTTTGTGCTTTTTTTTTAATGACAAACTTGTATCCACCTATTATTAAATGTCTAAAGTGGTAATACTCTACAAATCACAAAATTTTAAAGATTGGTCGATTTTAGTTCTCAATACACTGAAAGGCATGCTATCATATGTATTGTTTTAAAGTAAGGGTCTTGTGCATATTCATCTGCTATTCACAAAATAAATATACCGTAGTTATTGGAGTTTTCTTATGCGCACTATTTAAGTTTTTAGTAACTTGTGCCATAAGCACAATCTTTTATTATGGACGAAAAGGGTTACCAAGCAAATATAGCTGCACTAAGCCAACGTATAGAGCAATTGGAGCGTGATATCGAAAAACGTGTATTGCTTCGGGAAACTGCCGGTATACCTATATTAATGATTCGCGGGTTTGTTTTTGTCGATTGTAACTCAATGGCCGAAGAAGTTTTCGGACTCCCTAAAGAACAGATAATTGGCAAAGAACCCTTTATTTTGTCCCCAAAATATCAGCCCGACGGAGTTAGCTCCGAAGAAAAGGCAATACAACTGATCGAGGAGTTAGCTCATGGCGAACATCGGAATTTTGATTGGGTGCATCTGAGAGGCGATAATTCACGGTTTTATGTTGATATACAGCTTAATAAAATTGTGGTTGACAATGAGGCGTTAGTTCAGGTTATTTTCCGTGACATCTCTAAGCAAAGGCTCGATACGGAAAGGTTGGAGAATCAGAATAAAATTATTAGACATCTGAATAAAAAATACCAACGACAAAATGTAGCCTATGAAAAGCTAGTGGAGCAAATTCAGAAACAGCAAGAATTGAATAATACCATATTGTCTGCAATTAATGACGGCGTAGCTGTATTTTCGCGTGAAAATATCATTTATATTAATAAGCAAATGCAGTATATGGCTGGAATTTATTCAGATTCGCCAACACCTAAAAGCTTGTTTGAAGCACTTGGTTTAAATTTTGCGCAAATAGATTTCCCTACTCGAGGAACCCGTCAATTAGATGTGTGGCCTTCGGGGCGAAATACACAAAGGTATTTTAGAATGCAGATTATTGCTATTGCCGACACCAATGATTATCTGGCTCACCTTACTGATTATACTGCAATTAAAAAGGCGCATAGCGCAATTGAAGAGAGCGAATACAAGTTCAGATCTATTTTCCACAGTAGTACAGACGGCATTATTGTGGTCGATCAATCGCTCGGCATAAAGGAAGTAAATGAAACCTTTGAATCCCGGTACGGATATGTACATACAGATCTGATGGGAGTGAGAGTCGATACTCTTTTTCACAATCCGACAGTTGGAGCATTTACCACCTGGATGAGTGAAAACGCCGATGAGCAGCTCAAACTAACGGAATTCGATGCTTTATCAGCCACGGGGGCTGTGTTTCCGGTAGAAATTGGCTGTCGCAGAATAGAATTAGGTGCTACTGGTGTGTTTCTGGTAATTGTACGCGATATTTCGTTTCGCAAGAGTTTTGAGCAACGCTTGCTGCATCGCACCATAGAAACTGAAGAAAAAGAGCGAAAACGTATAGCTGCCAATTTGCACGATGAGCTCGGACCTGTTTTGTCTTCGTTAAAACTTTACAATAACATTTTGAAAGGCAAAAAAGAGGAGCAATTACAGTTTTTATCAAACAACTTTGATGAATTAATAACCGAAGCTGTCGAAACTGTACGGTTACTATCAGAAGATTTGAGCCCTGTATCTTTGTATAAAGGAGGGCTGGAAAGAGCCATCGAACGCAGAATTAAGGCCTTAAATAGCTTTTTTGAAATTCATTTTGAATCAACCTTGCAAAGCACCCGATTTAGTGAGCAAATTGAGATTAATACCTATCGTATAGTAAATGAATTGGTAAATAATACCATGAAGCACGCCCGGGCAACAGTCATTAACATAAAATTGATCAAAGCCAAAAGCACTCTTTATATTCATTATAGCGACAATGGCATAGGGTTAAAGAACCCAACCGAAGCAGAAAAAGATGATGGACGTGGCGTAGGTAATATTCTTGGGCGGTTAAAATCTATGCAGGCCGGCTACCGTATAATTTCGCAACCCGGAGATGGTGTAAGATATGATATTGATATTCCAATTGTATAAGTTCTTTTCGAATAATTATGAGTTTTTTTAAATGGGACGATGATAGGGTTCATTGTGTGAGAAAGAATGAAACCCGACAAATTTGTATCAGCGTTTTTTAGTTTTTCTATATCAGTTTTTAGTTTTGTTAATAGAAAGAATATAGTTTTGCTTACTACTATTCTTTATTACACCCACTACTTTTCGCTGTAATTTTTTACTTTTGCAGTGAAATTTGAATCAAGTAGTATTAACCGCACATGAATTTTAATCAGATTAAGCTACACACTCAGAAGCATGGTTAGAAATCAATGTGACCTCCACACGGCTCTGTTATTAGGCAGACGAGTTTTGATAAATAAAATTAAAATTATAAACAGATGAATACAACTAGTTTACTTGCAGTTACTCCAATTGACGGTCGATATGTTGAAAAAACCAAAGAGCTCAGAAAGTATCTTTCCGAATACGCCATAATTAAATACCGTATTTGGGTAGAGGTAGAATATTTTATTGCTCTCTGCGAATTGCCGCTTCCTCAGCTCAAAGACTTTGATAAACGGTTATACGAAAAGTTGCGACTTTTGTACCATAGTTTTACTCCCGAAGATGCTTTGCAGGTAAAAGAAATTGAAAAAGTGACCAACCACGATGTGAAAGCGGTTGAGTATTATATTAAAGATAAACTCAAAGGACTGAAAATTAATAAATATCTAGAGTTTATTCACTTCGGACTTACCTCGCAGGATGTAAACAATACCGCATTTCCGGCCGCTTTGCGCGATGCGGTTAATAAACTATACTATCCGCTTTTAGAAAACCTTATGGAAGAGCTCGAAGATAAAGCCATTTTGTGGAAAGACCAGCCAATGCTTGCCCGTACTCACGGTCAACCGGCATCACCCACCGTATTAGGAAAAGAAATTAAGGTCTTTATTGAGCGGGTATTTAAGCAATACGAACTCTTAAAACAAATTCCGGCCAACGGGAAATTTGGCGGAGCTACAGGTAACTTTAATGCTCACCATGTAGCATATCCCGAAATCGATTGGAATACTTTTGCCGATGACTTTGTGCGCGACCATTTGAAGCTTGAGCGCTTACAAACTACAACTCAAATTTCGCATTACGACGATATGGGAGCTATTTTCGACAATCTTAAACGAATAAATACCATTTTACTCGATTTTAGTCGCGATATGTGGACTTACATTTCCATGGACTACTTCAAGCAAAAAATAAAAAAAGGAGAAGTAGGCTCATCCGCCATGCCACATAAAGTTAACCCTATCGATTTCGAAAATGCTGAGGGAAATCTCGGAATTGCGAATGCTATTTTTGAACATTTATCAGCAAAATTGCCCATATCCCGTTTACAGCGCGATTTGACTGACTCAACTGTCATAAGGAATATGGGCGTACCGTTGGGACATACCCTTATTGCCCTATCTGCCCTTATCAAAGGAGTCGACAAGCTTATTCTGAATGCCAACAAACTCGATAGCGATCTGGATGAAAATTGGGCGGTGGTTGCCGAAGCTATTCAAACTATTTTACGTCGCGAAGGCGTCGAAAAACCATACGAGAAATTGAAGAACCTGACTCGAAATAATGATAAAATTACCGAAGAAAAAATTCATCGTTTTATCGAAAATTTGCCTGTCGCAGATGCCGTAAAAGAGGAGTTGAAAACAATTACTCCGCACAATTATACCGGAATTCACTAAGAAAAAGTAAATTGCATGTCTCTTTTGGCAGCGAAGCTGGGAGAGGCTCGTTTTTACTGAACCTTCTCGTCTTTTTTTGAACGAGTGAATTCGGAACGAAATAGTATATTGTTAAATAAACCAACAAGAACGAAGTGAATTTTTTTGCACAACTCTGGACACAAAAACCATTACGAGCAATAATTATTATAGCATTACTGTTGCGTATTATCGCTGTTATTTTTTCAAAAGGGTATGCAGTTCACGAAGACCACTTTATGGTTATCGAAACAGCACAAGCCTGGCTCGATGGAACGGCTTACAGAGATTGGTTGCCAGGCGGGGAAGTTAATCCCCAGGCAGTTCCAAAAGGGAAGAGTATTACGTATGTTGGCATGCATTATTTGCTATTTCAGTTCCTTGAGTTTTTGGGTGTGATGAATGCCGGAAGTAAAATGCTTATTGTACGACTAATTCACGCACTATTTTCGTTGTTGGTTGTCAACTATGCTTATCGTATTACGCATTTAGTGAGTGAAAAAGACATTGCCAGATACGTGGGACTCTTGGTTGCCACGTTTTGGCTGCTTCCATTTGTTAGTGTGCACAACTTTGCCGAGTTTTTTGCTGTCCCGTTTCTCATGCTTGCCACTTGGTTTTTTCTACGACCACAGTATCGCGATAAGCCTTATAAATGGGCATTTTTAGGAGGGCTGGTTTTAGGTGTAGCCATGTCTATATGGTTATTTGTTTTTCTTTTTGTTATTGGTTTTTTTGGAGTATTGCTTTATCAAAAGCGCTGGAAGGTTGCCTTTATTACTTTTATAGGTTTTGCACTATCGATGGGCTTACTACAGGGGGTTGTCGATTATTTTTTCTGGGATCGGCCTTTCGCAGAATTGTACACATTCTTTCAGCAAATCGAAATTCCATTTACAAAACCCCGGCGAACCATATTCTCAATGTATGCAGTGATGCTTCTTTTGGTTTTAATTCCCCCAATCAGTATTTTTTGGCTGGTGGGATGGGTTAAAAGCGCTAAACGTAACCTATTATTATTCGTACCCGCGTTTCTTGTATTCCTGTTTTTTTCCTTTTCTATTCAGCAGCACGAACGCCACATTATGGTGGTATTTCCCTTCATTCTTATTTCCAGCGTTGTGGGTTGGAACCGCATTATTCAGAAATCGGTATTTTGGAATAATCACCCCGGGATGCACCGAAGTATGGTAATCTTTTTCTGGATTGTTAATTTTACTCTACTCTTTTCAGCGTCAACTATGTACTCCAAACGATCGCCTGTTGAAGCAATGCTCTATTTACAAAAACATAAAAACACAATTAATACTGTATTGATTGAAGATTCTAATCGAACATCTGTAAAATCGATGCCGCTTTTTTATATGGAGAAATGGGTCGAAATGTATAAATTACCCGATTACAAAGAGTATGGCGCTCCCCTTTCGGTTCGGAAACGTTCTAACTGGGAATATATAATTTCTACTCCACGTTATTTTCTTGATTCAGTTGCGCACACTCCCGATTTTGTGTTGTTTGTGGGGCAGAAGAGCCTCGATGAACGTATTCAGCGGTTGAAACCTTATTTACCTAGTCTGCAATACAAAAAAACCATAAAAGCAGGAATTATCGACCGCATATTTTTTAAAATTAATCCTAAGCACAATGCCAACCAAGATATCTTCATTTACCGCGTGGCTCATCCTTAGCGTTCCAGCATTTTTATTGCTTATAAATAGTTGCGATGCTTTTTACGACGAAGGCGAGTGGGCCACTGAAGTGCGAAACACAGAAGACTTTTATCGTGTAAATGTGAAAGATGTTGTGGATGTTATTTATAAATACAGCGACTCAACCTATGCTGAAATAAATTTCTACCGCAAGCACCTTTCTGATATAAAACTTAGCGTAACCGACGAGATTCTCACCATCGAAAGTGCGTTTTCGTCTCAGTGGTACACCGATATCCGAAAGCCCGTAATAACCATTTATTCGCCGGGCTTTTCGCACCTGTTTGTGAAAACTGCCGCCGGTTTCTATTGTGTTGACACACTAAAACATTCCCGGTTTTTATTTCAGGTAGTTGGTGATTTATACGATGCACGGCTTTTAGTTGATGTCCCTTTGCTTGAAATTAGTATAGAAAGTGCCTCCGGAGTGACAGAAGTGCATGGTGAGGTCGCTGTGCTGAGCATCTTAAACAGAGGAGAATCGAAGATCGACGCCTCCCAAATTGTGGTGCCCAAAGCTATTGTAAGGCAGGAATCCTATCTGGATGTGTGGATTAATGCTACTGACTTTCTCAATTACGAAATACGTAGAGGAGGAGATATTCACTTATACGGAACCCCTGAAATCCAGGGAACCATTTATGGAACAGGAAAATTAATACGTTATGGGGCAGATAAGTGACTATTTGAAGTTCAACAAGAATGATAATTGGGTAGCCAGAATGAGAAAGCGAAAAAATACAACGTGTTCCAATAGCCCATTAATGATGGAAGTAGGATATGCTACCACTTGTAATGCAACCTGGGTTAAGTATTTCATTAGTACAACACTTCTTCTTTTGTCTTTTGGGCTTTCTATACAGGCACAAGACAGCTTGACTATAAAGGATCGTTTGTATTTAAAATTCGAAGGACTTGCAGGAAACAGCTATGCGCATCACAATGCAATTAATTATCTTTTGCAATATCCCCCATATGGCGTTGGGCTGCAGGTAGGGCTTAACAGTAGTGGACGCAAATCATGGGAAAATGACTTGAAAATGCCGCATTATGGCTTGGGGTTTCAAGCTTCGCAGTTGGGGAGTAGTTATCTGGGAAATGCTTATGCTATGTACCTTTACGTGGGATCTTCGTTTATTCATAAACAACGCTGGAAATGGTGCTATGATATTGGTGCCGGAGTTGGATATGTCGACAACCCCTATGATCCGGAAAAGAATCCGCTAAATATTGTTAATGGATCGGCCTGGAATGCTTTTTTACGTGTTTCAACGGGTGTTTCATACCGGTTTGCCCGTAAACATGCAGTGAGTCTTAATGGAGGACTATTCCACTTGTCGAACGGGAATAGCACTTTGCCGAATTGGGGTGTTAATACGCTGTACTATTCTCTGGGTTATAACTATAAACTTACAGATGCTCATACAAAAAAGCAATCTGCTAAAATTGATGAAAAAAGCACCAGAGTAACGCTTTATGGTGGAACTGGGTTTAAAGAAGAACCGCCCATCGATGGTGTTAAGTTCTTTGTAGCCGATATGCATGTAAATGCATGGCATACGTTCCGTCCTGCTCACGCCTGGGGCGGTGGAATTAGCGCATTTTACGACGGATCTGCAGCCAAAGTTTTTAGCCGAAACGAATTTGATTATTTGCCCCCGTTAGACGAGTACAATATGAAAACGAGTAATTACTATTCACTTGGTGCACAGGCGGGTTATATGCTGAATATGCATCCGGTTTATTTCTCGTTTGAATTTGGAGTATACATTATTTCGCCCACCGGAAAAGATGTGTATAACCGATGGTTATTGGAAGTAAAACTTACCGAACGTATCCGAATTGTGGGTGGTTTGACTTCGCGTTTTGGCAAGGCTATGAATATTTCGTGCGGACTGGGCTACGATTTGTTCAGGAATTAAATCGTTATTTTTGGAATATTGGTTTATAACGGGTTATTTGACCCGAAAATTGTAATTAATTAGCATTAGTTTTGTATAAAAGTTGGCTTAAACTGAAAAATTTGTATTTTTACACATATTCATAAAACGATGAGAAGAAATATGAGCACAAAATTCAATTTCATTAAAACGGTTCTTTCCCTGCACGATGAAATGGTTTCTAACGGATTCTCTCTTGTATATGAGGGCGAATTTAGCCATGATATAATGAAAATGTTTACCTCAATGGCTGAGCAGAATATGGAGAAAGCCAATGAGGATCGGACAATTCGCAGAAGAGTATTTCATGTTATGGTCGAATGTTTGCAGAACATGACTAAGCACTCAGATTCGTATGATGAGGATGACCGTATCGGGAACGGAATGTTTATTGTCGGTAAAAGTGAAGAGCACTGGAATATCATTACTGCCAATAAGATTTTCAAAAACCGGATCGATGAATTAAAACAATCTATCGACGAAATTAATAGTATGAATAAAGAGGAACTAAAGGTTCTCTACAAAAAACAAATCAGGCAAGGAGTACTTTCCGAAAAAGGTGGAGCCGGGTTGGGGCTTATCGATATTGCCAGAAAAACCGGAGAGCGACTTGATTATCAGTTCCTGCCGCTTGATGATAACGAAAGTTATTTTTTCTTACTCAAAGTTAAAATACGTACAAAATAGCTGCAAATAATTTGTTTAGCATTAGATTGTACTTTGCATAACTTGCCTTTTTCGTGTACTCATCCGAATATATCAATGCTTTATAGCATTAAAAATACAGTTGGTCAAAAACTCCGGGTTTTGACCATTTTTTTTGGCATCACCTCTAATTAATTCGTACTTTTATTAATTAACCATTTCCCTTTCGGGAAAAGGGATTTCGACAACGTTTAAATTGTTAAAAAATATTTTTTATAAGATTGATGATGGCCAGGCGAATTTTGATCATACTATTGATGTGTATTCCTTTACTGCAAAGTTTTGGTCAGGTACTGAATTTTAAGAATTATTTTGTCGATAATGGCCTTTCGCAATCGCAAATTACAGCTATTGATCACGATAAGAAGGGGTTAGTATGGTTTAGCACCTACGGAGGAGGAGTAAATAGTTTTGATGGAACCACTTTCCGAACGTATGACCCAAGTCTGGGGTTACCGCACCATCAAGTTCTCGATATTTATGTAGATGTCCATAATAACGTTTGGTGTGCATTGCAAAATGGCGGAATTAGTGTTATTCATGATCAAAGAGTGCACGAAGTGGGGTGCGACAGTTGCCAAAACAACGTTTTTACTGCTATAGACGGTTATGCCGACCAACTTTATGCAGGTACAGACAATGGCTTGCTTTTTCGTAAAAATGAAGCAAACAATATGGTTCTGCACCATAATTTTGGGAATCACAAAGTTAACAGTGTTTTAGTTCACGATACACTTCTGTTTGTAGCCGTAGAGGGAAAAGGACTTTATCGTGTAACCGAAACCGATACATACCTTCTATTTGATGCAGATCAGCTTAATACCATGTATTTGCACCTTGATAATTTGTATTTAGGTGTCGATAACGAACTGCATGTTTATAATGTACAAACCAATGAACTTTCTTTTAAAGCCGAGTTTGCCTCCAAAATTTCGGGTCTTACATTCGATGCCCGTACAACCACCGTTTGGGCTGCGCTCTACGGAAATGGCATAGCACGATACATTAATGGCTCCATTTCGTATTTAACAGAGGCGAATGGGTTGGCAGGCAACTATACACTGGCTATTCACCGCGATTTATACGGGCTTATTTGGATAGGCACAGACGGTGCAGGAGTGAGCCGTTTTTCTGGTTTCGAATTTATTCATTACTCGTTTAATGATAAGCTCTCGGGGCAGCCCATTATGAATATTTTTAAAGAAAATGAAGACCAAATGTGGTTTGCTTCTTACGGAAACGGTATCATTAAGAAAAATAAGGGCGAATATACAATCTACAACAAGACTAATGGTTTTCCCTCAAACACTTTTTATTCTATAGAAAAAACCGGCAATGGTTTCATGTGGTTTACTACCCGCGAAGATGGATTGGTGAAATTTTCACCTCAAACGGGAAGCATACAGCATTTTCATTCAGGAAACGGTATTGTGGGTAATAATCTTTTGTATTTGAAGGAGGGTTCGGACGGTAACTTGTACGTAACCAGCAAAGATCAAGGTATTTTTATATATGATGGAAATACGTGGAAACAGCTTAGTCGCGAAAATGGATTGCCCGATAATCATATTAATTATTTGTGTTTCGATGATGATAATAACACCCTTTGGCTAGCTTCGGCTACTTCTGGCCTGGTGAAAATTTCATATTCAGATTTACAACAATTTATCAAGGGCGAGAGCTCCCACGTGCCCACCGAAACCATTGTACTGGAAAATGAAATGAGTACACCACAACAAATTCTTACTATAGTGCAAGACCAAAATGGAATCATTTGGGTGGGCTTTTTTGGTGGTGGTATAGCTTCGGTTAAAAATGGAGCCCTGCATCCAATGAAATACAACAGACAACTTAACTCGCTGAATATTTATTCATTAACTTACGATGATGAACATAATTCGCTGTGGGCAGGAACCGATTTGGGAATAGCAAAAATTGCAATTAGTGCCAAATCAATAGCAATCAGAGTTAATAATTATTCAGGCGACGAGGGCTTTTCAGGAGTAGAATGTAATCGGAATGCCATTTTGTACGATTCCGAAAACAGTAGCTTATGGACAGGAACTGTTAAGGGAGTTACGCAATTTTTCCCCGATTTGTATTTCCCTCCCGGTATTGCACCGAAGCTGAGCATTCAAGGCTTCACTTATCAAGGAGAATCATTGCCGGTTCATACTTCTTATCGTTTCGATTATATTGAATGGGACAGGGTTCCAGAAATTCCGCACGATAGCAATAATGTGAGAATACAATTCAAGGGAATTGACCAGTGGCAACCCTATTCTGTACAGTACCAATGGGTGTTAATGGGATTGAAAGGCGGCTGGCACGAGCTAACAACCCAGCAGCAAGTCGAGTATAATTACCTGCCGCCGGGCAGATACGTATTTAAACTTCGTGCGATAAACGGACAGGGAATTTGGACCGAAAGTCCTTTGCACTTGCCATTTACTATTGAACGACCGTATTGGAAAACAAATTGGTTTTATGCCTCCATTGTTTTAGTGTTTATAGGAATTGTTACAATTTTCATGTACATGAGGCAGCGCTCGTTACGTACCCGAAACCGGAAACTGATGGATGCAGTATATGAGCGAACAGAAGCACTCAATAACGAAAAGTTGGTAGTTGAACAGCAACGGGAAGAACTACGAGCACAAACCGAACACCTTGAACAGGCAAACAAAGAACTTGAGAAACTGTCGCTGGTAGCCAGTAAAACAGATAATGCTGTGCTTATTGCCGATAAAGATGCAAAATGGGAGTGGGCGAATGAAGGTTTTGTCAAAATGTATGGTTATACGCTCGATGAATTTATTGCACAACGTGGCGAAACTATCTTGAATGCCAGTTCTACATCTAAAATTAACCATATTATCGAAGAGGCTGTGTACCTCAAAAAGTCGGTTACCTATACGGCAAAAGCTTCGAAAAAAGACAGTACCGAAATTTGGGTGCAATCTACACTAACGCCAATTTTTGATGATCACGATGCTCTTAAACGGTTTATTGTTATTGATACCGATATTACCCACATTAAGCAGATAAACAATGAGTTGAGGAAATTGTCTCTTGTGGCAAGTAAAACAGACAACTCGGTAATAATGATGAATGAAACCGGACGAATTGAGTGGGTTAACGATGCGTTTCACCGATTTTACGATATGTCGTTGGAAGAGTTTAAATATTTGTATCAGAAAACCATATTTGACTTACACTCCGATGTACAGGGATTATTCAATGTTGAAGAAATTATTAAATCGCGAAAATCGAAATCGTTTGTCTCATCGTTTGTTACACGTAAGGGTGTGCATAAGTGGATTCAATCACTTATAACTCCGGTGGCCGGAATGGGGAATGGCAGCGATCACTTAATTGCAATAGAAACCGACATTACCCGAATTAAAGAGGTGGAAGAGGAAGTGAAAGAGCAGCGGAAAAAGTCCGACGAACTATTGCTGAATATACTGCCTGCCGAAACGGCCGAGGAATTAAAAACTCAAGGACAGGCACAGCCGCGGTACTACAATTCCGCATCGGTGCTATTTTGCGATTTTAAGAACTTTACTGCCTATTGTGAAGAGCTTTCGCCTCAGCAGTTGGTTAGCGAGTTACGAGAATATTTCGATGTGTACGATGATATTGTTGAAAAGTACTTCGTGGAAAAAATTAAAACCATTGGCGATGCTTACATGTGTGCCGGTGGATTGCCCATCCGAAATCGCAGTCATGCATTTGATGTAGTACTTACAGCGCTGGAAATACAGATTAAAACTTACAATATTAACCTGATAAAACAACAAGAAGGAAGACAACCATGGCAGTTACGCATGGGAATTCATACCGGCGATTTAGTTGCAGGGGTTGTAGGTAAAAAGAAATTTGCGTACGATATTTGGGGCGATACCGTAAATATTGCCAGCCGTATGGAAAGTGCCTGCGATGTAGGCCGAATTAATATTTCGGGCGACACCTACAATATTGTGAAGGAATATTTCGAATGCACATACCGTGGTAAAATTGAAGCCAAAAATATTGGCAAATTCGACATGTACTTTGTCGATGGAATAAAACCCGACTTCTCGGTCGATGGAATGGGAGCCGAACCCAATCAGGCGTTTAAGGAGTTTCTGGCTAAATTATAAGTAATCTGTAGCATTCTCTTCAAAGCTGGTGAATGGCGCAATGGCACGCTGATAAATCCCTTGCACGTAGGCAATGGCCATTCCGTAGTTGGTAACCGGAATTCCTGCTTCAATTGCCGGCCTAATACGGTTAATCAACTGCTTACGGGTAATCATGCAGCCACCGCACTGAATTACAAGACTGTAATCTGTAATAGGTCGTGGCAGCTCATTGAGACCCGATACCACATCATATTCGTGCTTTTTTCCCGTAAAGGCACTAATCCAACGGGGAATTTTTACGCGTCCAATATCATCGCATGCTACGTGGTGCGTGCACGATTCCAATAATAAAATTCGGTCGCCGTCGGCTAGTTGATCTATACGTGGCGTGCCATTCAAGTACGCGTCAAAATCGCCTTTGTATCGCGCCAGCACAATACTAAAACTCGTTAGTGGGATGTGTCTGGGAATAGAGGCGTCGGCTTTTGTGAAAATTTGGCTGTCGGTTATAGCCAGTGCAGGTTCTATTTTTGTTTTACGTAAAAACGCATCTACTTCCCGTTCTTTTAATACAATGCAAATGGCATCGTTATCCAAAATATCCCGAATAGCTTGTACTTGTGGTAAAATTAGCCGCCCTTCCGGAGCCTCAATGTCGATGGGAGTGATGAGTAAAACTATATCGCCGTACGAAATTAAATCGCCAACCAACGATGGTGTGGCAAAAGCCGATTCGGGAATAGTACTTTTTATTGTGGCGATAATTGGTTCAGTATTATTTTTTACTGTACTGTGCTCAATAACTTTGCAATTGTATTTCTGCATTAATGTTTGAGCAAAGTCCGGATTCAGAGCAACCAAATCCGATTTGTTATGTATAATAAAGAAGGGCGTCGAAGTTTTTTGAAAAGCGTTAATCAGGTCTTCCTCATAGGTGTCGAAAGTGTTGTTAGTGATAATGATTAAGCCCAGATCGATGGTTTTGATGGAGGCTTTGCTTTTGGCCACGCGTTTTTGTCCAAGTTCACCCGTATCATCTATTCCCGCCGTATCGATGAGTACTACAGGACCGAATCCGGTTATTTCGAACGATTTTTTTACCGGGTCGGTTGTTGTTCCTGCAAAATCAGAAACAATGGCGATCTCTTGTCCGGCCAGCTCGTTGATGAGTGTGCTCTTCCCGTTGTTGCGTCTCCCGTATATTCCTATATGTGGCGTGTTTGTTTTTCCTTTTTGCATATATTTTGTATCTTAGTGCATGTCCCTGTCTACATCACCGGGCTTAAATCCTGTTTTCAACAGGTTCGATGGTGTGAGAATTGCTTCCAGCTTTTCTTTGTTTATTGCTTTTAGTTCATCATTAGCTTCAAAAATGGTAATACTGTTTTGTTTCATTTTTTGTGCCAAATCGCCGGCTTTGTGGTAGCCAATGTAAGGAATTAGTGCAGTAGCTATGGATGGACTGGAGTACAGCCTTTGTGTGGCTCGTTCGCTATTAATTTGCAGACCTTCCAGTAAGTTTGTTTGGAATGTATTGTTGGCTGCAATTAGCAAGTCGAGGCTATTGAGCAATGCATCGCCAATAGTGGGCAAATAAGCATTGAGTTCCAGTTGTCCCTGGCCGCATAACGAGCTGATAAGCATATCGTTTGCATATACTTTGTGTGCACTGCTGATAATAAATTCGGCAATTACCGGATTAACTTTCCCGGGCATAATGGAGCTACCGGTTTGTTTTTCTGGAATGGTTATTTCGTTGTGTTTTGAAAGATCAGAGGCCAATAATCTAATATCGGCTGCTGCCTTTTCGAGGTTTACCGCGTGGGCTTTGAGTGTTGCATGTATTTCTACAAAAACATCGAGATTACTGGTTGTGTCCATCATATTTTCGCTGCGAGTAACAGGCAAGTTTGTAAGGCGCTGTAGTGTTTGCACCACTTCCATAATAAAATAGGTAGGCACCGTAATGCCTGTACCTATGGCGCTTCCGCCCAGATTAACCACTTTAATGCGTTCAAAACACTTCGAAACTCGCCACCAATCGCGCGAAAGGGCATCGCTATAAGCGCTAAACATTTTTCCATACGACGTAGGAACTGCTTCCTGCAACTGTGTATAAGCCGGTCGCATTGCCTCACGGTATTTTTGTTCTGCTTTTTCAAATGCGGTACGCAATTCATTAATCGATGTTTCCAGCTTGGTAAAAAGCTGCATGGCGGCCACCCGCAATGCTGTAGGCACAGTATCGTTGGTCGATTGGAAAATATTGGCATGTTCGACCGGATCAATGATGTGATACTCCCCCGGCATTTTGCCCGTATTTTTAAGCGCTACATTGGTAACAATTTCGTTTATGTTCATGTTGATACTTGTACCTGCACCACCTTGCATTGCAGGTACAATAAAATGCTCGTAATGCTTGCCTTGCGCTACATGCGTAGCTGCGTTTTTCAACTCCGTTATTATTTTGCTATCGATTAATGAAATCGGAATTTTCTCACCATATTTCTGATGCAGTGCCACAGCATACTTTTCATAGGTTAAATAGCAGGCTTCCTTTACTGCGCCCATGGCCTTGTACCAAGCTTTATGAAAGGGCGCACTGTTTGGGAAGTTGGCCTGTGCACGCACAGCATTTATTCCGTAAAGGGCATCTTTGGGAATTTCACACGAGCCCATTTTGTCTTTCTCTATTCTCATTGCAATCTATTTCAGGCGTTCACTTGTTACTTTTTGTGATTTCCGAAAATTAAGTCGTTCCGCTTAGCGGGATAACTTTTTCCAAATAAAATTCAAAATTAAGGTTTTATCTGTTAATTTTGTAATGTACATTCGTTGTACTAACCAAAAAAAATGTCCGTCGTGCCAATTTTATGCCGATGAATGCCCGATGCGGCTAACCGGATTTCACCTATGAGAAAAATTATTACATATTTACTCCTTTTGTTGGCTTTCGGATGCACAGACAAAACTACTGAAGCGCCCCAAATTGACTATGGTTACCCTTATTTTCCTTTGCATGCAGACTACGCGTGGGTCGATGAGGTTACCCACATATCCATTGATGCGCCAAGCGAAGTGTACGACACCATAAATTATTCCATCAAAACGGTAGTCGATAGTGTGGCAAGTTTTCCCAAATACGAGCGATTTTATTGCACCCGTTACCGTCAAAATTCCAATGCTCAATGGGTATTAGAGCATGTATTTTGGTTTGAAAAATGGGAGAAAAAATTATTACGTTTCGATCAAAATGAGATTTGGCTCGATATGGTTTTCCCCTTATATGAGTCTCTTTCGTGGAATTCATTTGCATACAGCGTTTATTCCGATACTTCTGCACGTAATACCGTATATCGGAAAGATGCTTTTTGCATGGTGAATCAGCAGCCCTTCGACAGCACATTAATTATTCATCATCAGATGGATTCTACCTTGGTTTACAAATATACCGACCGCAGCTTCTACGGCAGAGGAGTCGGATTTTTGTATCGCGAAAGCGTGAGTATTATTTCCGACGATCCAAATTACGATTATACGCTGCCCATTGAGGAGCGGATAAAAACAGCTACTATAATATTAACAAAAAGAAACTACAATGATTAAATTTACCTACCTGTTTTTAATTGTCTTGTTCAGCCAAATTGCCTTTGCGCAAGTGGCTCCCGACCAATATGTGATTTTTTTTAACACCAAAGAGGGAACCCCATACAGTATTGATGAGCCAGAGAACTTTTTAACGCAACGCGCCATCGAGCGTCGTACTCGCTTTTCAATTCCTGTCAATGAAACCGACTTGCCTGTCAATCCCGCATTTGTCGATAGTTGTTACGCTGCAGGAGCCGATGTACGCTATACAAGCCGTTGGTTCAACTTTGCAGTGGTTGAGGCTACCGACGAAATTGTTGCTATTATTGAGCAAATGAGTTTTGTGGATGCCTCGCGCTTAAATCGAACAGGGAAAGTATTTTCGCAAGCAACCGACGATTCCAAATTTGGTGCGCCATCAAAATATAAAAGAGCGAGTTCGCCCACTTCAGACGATGTGCAACAGCAAATTAACCTTAAACCATTGCACCAGCTGGGCTTTAAGGGGAGCGGCGTCCGTGTGGCGGTTATCGATGCCGGTTTTACAAGCCTCGACGATATGGAGGCATTCGATCACTTATTCGATGAGGGACGCGTTATTGCAACACGGAATTTTGCCGACGATGCAAATATTTATTATGGTCACAGTCACGGTACGTCGGTTAGTTCCATCATGTGTGGCCGGTTGGGAAACGAATTTGAAGGTTCTGCCTCCGATGCCGAGTATATTTTTATTCGCTCAGAAACCGGAGCTACCGAATATTTAGTGGAGGAATATAATTGGGTGGCAGCAGCGGAGTTTGCCGATAGTCTGGGAGTAGATGTTATTAATACATCGCTCGGGTACACAACCTTCGACTGGCCTCAGCATAGCCACACTTACGACGATTTAGATGGACAAACGGCCATTGCTTCACGAGCTGCAGGTATGGCTTTCGATAAGGGAATGCTAGTTGTGGCCTCAGCCGGAAATTCCGGTGCAGGCTCGTGGACGTACATCGGTGTGCCGGGCGATCATCCCAATGTGTTAACTATCGGTTCGGTAAATGTAGATGGATACTATTCATCGTTTAGCTCCATTGGGTTATCGGTTGAATCGGGTAAGCCCGATGTGGTAGCATGTGGCGAAAACACACCGTACATTTCCGGCAGTACGGTTTATCATGGCAATGGAACATCATTTTCCAGTCCGCTGGTAGCCGGTGCAGTTGCTTGTTTGCGTCAGGCACTCCCCGAAATTTCGGGAATCGATATCTTAAATGCAATTCGCCAAAGCAGTCATCTCCACCCAGATAATACACAACAAATGGGGTTCGGAATTCCCGATTTTACAGATGCCTACTTTAGCTTGCTCGATTCGCAGTATATCCCCAGTCACCTTTTCGAAGTCGATTTTATTTCAGCTTATACCGATAACCAAAAGGCTATTAGAGTTAAGTTCTACTCGCCACGACGCATCGAAGCTGAAGTGAAAATTTATAATTTACAACAACAACTTTTTTACAACCGTAAACATCAACTCGAAGGTGCCCGGGTTACTGATATTTTTATACCCAATGCCGAAGTGGGAGGAAGTGGTCAACTGCTTTTGGTGAACATTAGCGGCGAGGGATTTAGCGAAACAAAAAAAATTATATTGCCCTGATATTGATTGATTTGGACACAAACATTTTCGACAAAATTGTTTTTTGAATGAGTAAACCAACGCTAAGTTTAGCCGAACTAAATAATTTATTACGCGATATTATTGAAGCCAACTTTCCCGATGAGCTTTGGATAGTGGCAGAAATTAGTGAACTTAACGTTAATGCCCGGGGGCATTGCTACATCGACCTGATTGAGCGCGATGAGTTGACAAAAAAAATAATTGCCCGGCAGCGTGGCACCGTGTGGGCTTTTCAATACCGCCTGGTGAAAGGGCACTTCGAAAGCATTACGGGGCAGGAGTTAACCTCCGGATTAAAAGTTTTGGTGAAGGTGCGTGTAAATTATCATGTGCTTTATGGCTTGTCGCTAAATGTTGTCGATATCGACCCAACATACACCATTGGCGATCAGGCTCGGCACAGGGAACTCATTTTGCAGCAGCTCGAAGAAGATGGCGTGCTTGATATGAATAAAGAAATGGACCTTGCCAATGTGCCGCAGCGAGTTGCTGTTATCTCATCGGAAACGGCAGCAGGCTACGGCGATTTTGTGGAACATCTTACTAAAAACCCCTACGGCTATCGGTTTACCATGGAGCTTTTTCCTGCCAGCATGCAAGGCGATCAAACCTCACCATCGGTTGTGGCTGCGCTGGAAGCTGTATACAAACGCGAAGACGAATTTCATGCTGTACTCATTATTCGTGGCGGTGGCGCAAAGGCGGAGTTGGCTGCTTTCGACGATTACAATATTGCATTTATGGTATCGCAGTCGCCTATCCCGGTTTTAACCGGAATAGGCCACGAGCGCGATCAGTCGGTTACCGATGTGGTAGCATGGCAGGCCTTTAAAACCCCTACGGCTGTGGCCGATTTTTTACTCGAAAAAATGGCTGCATTCGAGCAAGCTATAGACAACAAAGCGTCCGCAGTATTTCAAAGTGTGCGACAGAAGATGGAACAGAGCAACTACTATTTGCAGCAACAACAAGCGGCTCTTTTAGGAGCAGTTAAAACGTTTCACTCCGATAAACGGCACGGACTAGAGCGCTTTGCATCGCAAACCCGTTATACTGTAGACAAGCAATTGCAACAATATAAAACCCAATTAAAATCACAATCGGCCATCATCAAACAAGCGGTGTTTTTGACCATTGGCAGACATGGTATGCAGTTTGACAAATACCGTTACGACACCGAAGCCGCTACACGGCGCTATATTTCCGACCAATTTCATAAATTTTCTGTTTACCAGGAAATTGCTATGCAGAACCGCCCCGAAAAATTACTCAAAGGTGGTTATGGTTATGTTACTCATCAAGGGCGCAGAGTATCGTCGGTAGACCAATTGGCCATGAATGACGAAATAAATATTGCGTTTATCGATGGAGTTATTAGTGCTCGCATAATGTCGAAAACAAAAAAAGACCTGAAATAGCCTTCGTAGAACATATTTTCAAGAATAATGAATGAAAAAACAGGGTAGCGCCGTTTTTTTTGTAAAAGTTGCATAAATTCGCAACACAGCAGCTTAAATGGCTATACATGAAAAAAAACATTCGAATGCAGAATTACAGACATCGCTTTTTATCCGTATTTTTTATTTTTATTACCATCGGGTTAAGTGCAAACCCCATTGATAGTCTTAAAAAGGTTATTTCGCAGTCGCCAAATGCAAAGCATTTTGAACTATGGGTACAGGTTGGATTACACTATCGTGAAGCCGGTAATTTCGACAGTGCTCAAATTGCATTTCACAATGCACGAACAATGGCTGTTAACGATTCATTGAAGGCGGTTTACTGGCATAATCAAGGCGGACTAAATTGGCGTTTCGGATATTACAATCAGGCAATAGCATTTTACGATAGTGCTATTGATGCGCGAATGCAGAACGGACTTCATAGCCAGGCAAATAAAAGCAAGTATTACCTTACGCTGGTTTACCGGGATTTGTCGCAGTACCGTAAGGCAATCGATCTGGCCAAATCGCTTATTGCTCCCTACACAAATGATGACGATAGTGCATCGCTGGCCGATATTTACAATCATTTGGGAAGCATATTTTTGCGATTACACAATTACGATAGTGCCAACTTTTGGTACGAACAAGCCATTGATATTCGGTTTGCTATGAAAGACTCGCTCAAAATGGCCGACAGTTATTCCAACATGGGGAAAATAGCCCGTGAGCAGGGTGTTTACAACGATGCGATTGCCCATTATAAAAAAGCACAGCAAATTTATACTACGCTCAAAGATAAAGATAAAGTGGCCTACACATATTTATTGTTGGGGGGAACATACTGGCAAGCCAAAAAGTACCAGGAGGCGTTGCAGGAATATCTCATTAGCATGCGTTTATACGAATCAATAGGAAGTAAGCAACACGTAGCATCGGCGCAAAAAAATATCGGATTAATTTATCGCGACATTGGCAATATAGACAAAGCAGTGGAGTACCACATGCGCTCTTTAGATACGTATCGCGAAATTGGAAACAAGCCGCTTATTGGCGTTGCCGTGAGTATTTTGGCCGGTGATTATTGGTCTGCCGGAAATTACAACCAGGCGTTAAGTACCTATATAAAAGCACTCGATATTCGAAAAGAACTGGGGAATAAATCGCATATTGCCGGCGGCTACAATAATGTGGCTCTGGCCTATAAGAGTTTGGAAATGCAAGATTCATCGATGATTAACTATCGTCGTGCATTAACACTTTACAGAGGAATTGACGATCAGCGTAATGAAGCCGCTATCCTTAATAATATTGGGAATTTGCATAAGCGAGATAGTGCTGTTGATTCTGCGGTACACTACCTGCAAAAAGCGCTCGCATTGCGCAAACGTATTGAGCATCGACAGGGAATTGGGTACAGTTCGCTAAATTTAGGGCAGGTGTATTGGACTGAACAGAAAAGCAGAAAAAGCGAAAAAATACTATTGGAAGCCAGAGCCATTGCACAGGAACTTAGCGACGACTACTTATTGAAAGAGAGTTGTTTGCTACTGTCTGCCATTTATCAGAAAACGGGGAATTATCAAAAATCACTGGCGTTTTATCAGGAGTTTCATGCTGCCGAAAAGCGGCTGCAAGTAGACGAGTCCATTCGCCGTGTGGCCGATATGCAAATTCGTTTCGAAGCCGAAAAGCGCATGCGAATTGTAGAAAAGAAAGATGCAGAGCTAAAACAACAGGCCATGCGTATTTACTATCTGCTGGTCGGATTGGCATTGCTTCTTGTACTCATTGTGGTGGTAATTATTGCACTACTCCAAAAAAGAAAATCGAACCGTTTGCTGGCAATGCGTAACATGGAAATTCAGGAACAAAAAGCTGAAATTGAAGCGCAACGCGATTTGGCCGAAGACCAACGCGATACAATTGCCGGGCAAAACGATAAAATCAATGATAGTATACTCTACGCCAGTCGAATACAGAATGCGCTATTGCCACCCGACGATCAAATGGAAGGACTGCTTAAGCAGCATTTTATTTTTTTTAAACCAAAAGACGTGGTGAGCGGCGATTTTTATTACTTCCAGAACTATCAGCAATACACCGTAATTGCTGCGGCAGACTGTACCGGACACGGTGTTCCCGGAGCATTTATGAGCATGCTGGGCATTTCGTTGCTCAATGAAATTATGGCTACAGGAGAGATAGAAAATGCTGCCGATGTTTTACAAATCCTACGTGCAAAGGTGATGAAAAACCTGCACCAGACATCTGTGCGCGATGGAAACAGCGACGGAATGGATATTTCGCTCATTATGCTTAATCGTGAAACACAAAAGCTTCATTTTGCGGGAGCAAATAATCCACTGGTAATAGTTCGAAATGACGAACTTATAGCTTACGATGGCGACCGAATGCCTATTGGAGTGCATATTCATGCCGATAGATTTAAAAATAACCAGATTAGTTTGCAAAAAGGCGATAAGCTATACATGTATTCCGATGGATATGTGGATCAGTTTGGCGGTAAATACGGACGGAAACTCATGTCTAAAAACTTTAAAAAATTACTGCTCGAATCCTCAAAATTCGATATGCCTGAACAGAAAACCCAATTAAATACATTTTTTGAAAAATGGAAGGGCAATTACCGACAAATTGATGATATTGTTATAATTGGACTCGAAATATAATCGTGTTTACAGCAATTTTTGTAACTTAAAGGCTTAAAAGCTGTTTGTAAGGCAAATGCATTGTAAATAAACGAGTTGAGACGATATTTCAAACAATGTTGCCGAATGGTGCAAGCACTAGTTACTATGTAATTATGAGACTAAGCTATGGAAAATGCTAAGGATTTTCAGGTACTAATTATTGATGATGAGCGTGTTGGACAAGCCTATTTGGAAGAGATTACTGATGAGGTACTTCCGTATGGCGTGTTAAAAAAGTCGGTTAGTACTGCCAAAGCAATGGATTTATTGAATGATCATAATTTTAGGTGTGTGTTCTGTAATGTGCCTGATATACAGTTTCTTGATGGCGATTTTTTCGTAACCCTGAAAAATCATATTGCACAAAAATCGCATTGTTTTCTCTTGTTAATAGTAGACAATGATGTGATGAATGCAATTGGACATGAACTCCGTGGTGGAGTAGATGAAATAATTACGAAGCCCATCAATAAAATAGCATTAAAAATGTATTTCATAAATAAGCATGAAGCAATGGATGACCCTGCCGAATATCCTCAGTCAGATTACACATACCTGTTGAATCCGAAACGGATTATTAAGTTGTATAACAATAATGGTAAAAAAATTGCCGGAATACTGAACATGTACCGGGAAACATTGCCTAAGCAAATAGATATGCTCGCCCGGGCATTTAATTCCGGTAGCCTCGATTTGCTCAAAAGTGCAGCACATTCGTTGAAAAATTCATTTGCCTATTTGGGGAACCAGGATCTGTACCTGGTAGCGCTCGGTATAGAGGAAGATACCGATAGAAAACCCGGAATGGCTGAATTTGAACAGCGGGTGTTCCTCGTATTAAATGCAGAAAGAGACTTACAAAATGCATTGTTGCATTTAATTGAACACTATGAAAATAACTAATAGGTTAATACTGCTTTTGTTGTTGAGTTTGCAAACGATCCAACTGTTTGCACAGAAAGTTACGGCCGACTCAATGGTTTATGTTGAACGGATTGAATACCTGAAAAATAGTGTACTAAATGGGGATAAATTCTCCGATTCGGCCGATTCATTCATCAACGATGGCCTGGAATTGGCCAAAGCAGCATCAGATACGGCTGCCCTAGTTGATTTTTACACCCTTAAAGGCGATTATGAAAAAGAGCAAAACCGTTACGATGAATCGCTTGCAGCCTACGAGCAAGTAGTTGATTTTATTTCTCCTTTTACCCAAAAAGAGCTGTTTGCCCGCACAAGAAAAAAAATGGGTAATCTCTTTTGGCGGTTCAATAAGCATAACCTGGCCTTGCAAAGCTTTCTGGAGTCCCTCCGGTTTTATCAGCAGCTGGGAAATGCACTGGAAGTGGGCAAAACCTACAACAACCTGGGAACCATTTCCAGAGGTGGATCCGTGTACGATTCGGCCTTGTATTATTATAATAAAGCATTAACTATATTTACCGAAATCGATGACCAGTACTGGATTTCGAGTACACAAAACCTCATTGGAAACACATACTTGCAAATGGGGAAACCCAATGCGGCCCTGAAATATTACCAGCAATCACTGGCTATTCGCAGAACTTTAGGCGATAGTTTGGCCGTATCGGGGAGCCTAACCAATATAGCCAAGGCTCACCTGAAGCAACGTAACGACGAACAAGCCCTCAAAGCTGCCAATGAAGCTTTGGAAATTAGGCGGGGACACAACGATCTCGATTTAGTGGCCTCCAGCCTCGTGGATTTGGGCGGTATTTACAAAGAAACAGGCAACTATGCCAAAAGTATTGAGTTTTTCCAACAGGCACTCATTATTCGACGCCAGCTTGGCGATGAATTGCAAATTGCTGCATCATTGCTTAATGTAGGTAGTATCTACCGGCAACTCAATTTGGTTGAAACAGCTCTGGAATACTATACCGACGCATTGGAGTTATATCAGAAAATTGGCGACGAAGCACGTGTTAGCACCGTTTTAAACTACATAGGAGGTGTTTATTACAAACAAGGCGCCTACGATAATGCCCTCGATTATTTCCTAAGTGCCCTCGGATATCGTGAAGTGTCTGGCGATCAGCGGCAAGTGGCACGAATTTCCAATAATGTGGCCATGATTTATAAAAACATTGGAAACTATCCTAAGGCGCTCGATTATTACAATGAGGCCCTTTCCTATTACAAGAAGCAAGGAAATCGAAAGCAGTATGCTGCCACACTCAACCATATTGGAAATTTACATGTGGTTTGGGGAAATGATTCTGAAGCACTAAATTTTCTGAAAAAGGCTTACTTTGAACGCCGCGAAATTGGCGATAATTACGGATTTGCTCATTCGGCACTTGATATTGGCGAAATTTATCTGACACAAGAAAAACTAACTGCCGCAAACGCATACTTTAGCAAAGCCTTAGAAATGGCAAAATCGCTTCATAACTTTGAGCTAAATCGCGATGTGCATTTTGCAGTGTATAGACTCGAAACGGCTCGGCGGAAATATAGGGCAGCACTTCGGCATCATGAAAAATATACGGCCTGGAAAGATTCTGTGTTCAACTATGAAACGCTCCAACGCATTACTCAAGTGCAAATGCAAAACGAACCCGAACGGAGAAACATGCAAATTGAGTTTGAACGGAAAAAACAGCAGATGGAAATCGATCGGCTTCGAAAAAATCGTGAAGAACGGGAGGCATATTTTGAGCTGAAGGAGCAAAATCAATTGCAAACCCGTAACCTGATTATTGCTGTAGCAGCTGGACTATTACTGGTGGTTATTTTATTAATTAGCCGTTTTATAATGAAGGTGAGAACCAATAAAAAACTGCACCGACTCAATAATGAATTGTCTAACCTAAATACCGACTTGCAACAATCTCAAAAGTCGCTTCGTCAGCTTAACGCGACCAAAGACAAGTTCTTTTCCATTATTGCACACGATCTTAAAAACCCCTTTACTGCTCTGGTTTCGCTGGCTGATATTTTGCACGAAAAATTCCAGGTAATGGAAGAGCATCGCAAAAGCGAAATACTAAACCAAATACACATTGCAGCAAAAAATACGTTCCGGTTGCTCGAGAATTTACTCGAATGGAGCAAAGCCCAGCAGGGTGGAGTAGTGTATACTCCCGTAGAAGTGGATGTTGCCACAGAAATTAATCATGCAGTCGATTTGTATGTAAATGCATTACATCAAAAAGATATTGATGTAAAAATAGACATATCGCAATACCTTGAGGTAACTACCGACAAACATATGCTTTCGTTTGTATTGCGCAACCTCATTGGCAATGCAGTGAAATTTACCCCATTTAGCGGAAAAATTATTATCCGGATGGAAAAAAGAAAGAATGATCTGTTGGTAAGTGTAAAAGATACCGGAGTAGGTATGACCCGGAGTGTTATGGAACGATTGTTCGATTTGAATGTGCACTACACTACCGAAGGAACTAACAAGGAGCGTGGTGCAGGTTTAGGATTAATACTTTGTAAAGATTTTGTGACGAAAATGGGCGGTGATATTATGGTAGAAAGTACGCCGGGCGAAGGAAGTGCTTTTTCATTTACACTGCCATATCCCGCAAAAAGCAGATTGAAATAAAGTAACAAAGCATGTGAAGTTAACGCGTTGTTAAAATCATATTGCAGTTTTGAGGAAAATAAAATTTTATTCGTACAGAAAAATTTGTTATTTTTCTAAAAATATAGAAAATTGTGATTAATGAGAACTCTAACTAATTCGCTATTTACGTTGCTTTTTGTATTTGTGCTTTCCATATGCACTACACACGCAGCGGTTATTTCTTCATCTCAAAAAGTTGATAGCCTGCTTCGCAGCGCCGCGCAACACATCGATAGCAATCCACAAAAAGCCCGACAATACATCAATGAAGCTCTTACTTTTGCAGAAGGTGCTGATTTGCAGCGCTCAGTAGCGAATGCGCTAAACTACTTGGGCATAACCTATTACAACGAGCAGCAGTACGAAGAAGCTATTCAGCAGTTCCAGAAATCACTAAAAGTTTTTTTCCGGTTGGGCGATAAGGACAAGATTGCCAACATGATGAAGAAAATAGGACTGTCATACCTTAACCAAAAAAAATACAGCAAAGCTATTGAGTATTATGAGTTTGCCCAGCGGATATTTGAACAGGAAAAATACATTGATTATAAAGCAGAAACACACGTCGAGTTAGGAGTAATTTATCGCTTGTCTAACCGATATTCAAACGCCCTTAAAGAGTTTGAAGAAGCATTGCAATTGTTCCAGCAACTCGATAATAAAACCGGACAGGCAGAGACGCTCCACCATATGGGAGTTACAGCCCACGAAATGGGAAATTTGGTGAAAGCGCAGGAATTTTTCGGTGAAAGCATTAGTATTTATGAGAACTATCTCGATTATAGCGGTCTGTCTGCTGTACTTAACGATTATGGCCGAACGCTTATCGATCTTAAGGAATATGAAAAAGCAAAAAAGGTACTGGAACAAGCCAAAGAAAAAATACAAATCGACAATCCTCATTTGCTTGGTCGCATATTGTCGAACTATGGCGCAGTACTCATTTATAAGTCTGAATTTCAGGAGGCAGAACAATATTTGCATCAGGCTATGGAAATTGCCGATTCTGTTCAGGCCAAGGAGCTTCAGGCTCAGGTGTACCGAACTATGTACGAACTCTATTTTCGCAACAACGATACGCGAAGTGCATTGGCATATTATCAGAAATATATTGCAGTTCGAGATACTACTGCAAATGTTGTTTTTAAAGGTCAAACCTCACCCGACGATGATCTTCATCTGAGTAATCTAATTATTTTCATCACTGTTTTTGGGTTTATCATTATTATCGGGTTGGTAATTTGGCTCGTCAATATAATTAAACAACGCGATAAAGCCCATGAAGAGTTACGTAAACTCAAAGAAACGAAAAGTTAGCATTATTTTTTAACCGCTTCGTTTAGCCGTATACATTTTCGTAATGTCCACGGCTTTTATTTTTTGCACTAAACCATAAAAATTTGCTGATAATGGAACTGAATAAGCTCATTAAAATACGCCAATATTTACACCAACATCCGGAAGTCTCGCATAAAGAGAAGCAGACCTCTGCATATTTAATTGATAAAATTGCTGAAACCCGCCCCGATGAGGTGACAAAGCAAAAAGATGGTTATGGATTTTTAGTGCAGTACAAGCATAAGAATCCGGAACCCCTAATTGCCTTTCGTACCGATATTGATGCGTTGCCTATTCAGGAAATCAACACGTTTGATTATAAAAGTCAGCATAATGGTGTGGCACATAAGTGCGGACACGATGGACATGCTACTTCAATGCTGGGATTTGCCCATCGCATAAAAGATTCTCGCACAAGTCCCATCAATCTCGTTTTTCAGGGTGCGGAAGAAACAGGAACGGGCGCCGAACAGTGGCTTAACGATGGCGCTATGACGAGTTTTAGCCCAAAAAAAATATTTGCGTACCACAATTTGCCCGGTTTTCCGCTGAAAAGCATCATTATTCGTAAAAATGTTTTCTCGGCTGCATCAATTGGTGTTACGGTTAAGTTTCATGGCAAAACGTCGCATGCCGGGCATCCCGAGCGGGGTGTGAGTCCTGCACCAGCTGTTGCAGAGCTTATTCAACAAATCGAAAATATTCCCAAATCAGCGTCATTTAACGATTTTACACTCACAACCGTGGTGCATGCCTTACTGGGCGAAATTGCCTTTGGTACCGCTCCCGGATATGCCGAGGTGCGCGCTACATTAAGGTCGTTCGATAACGATGATCTTACAATAATGCAGAAGAAAACAGAAGGTTTTGTATCTGCACTGGCTGAAAAGTATGGATTGAAAACCGACGTGGATTATTGTGAGTATTTTCCTGCAACGGAGAACAACGACGAGTGTGTGGAAATTGTTCGAAGAGCTGCCCAAAACCTTAATTTAGAAATTATTGAGCGAGATGAACCCTTTCGGTGGTCTGAAGATTTTGCACATTTTACTTTGCAATTTCCGGGAGCCTTGTTTGGAATCGGTTCCGGCACAAATCATCCCCAATTGCATAATCCCGATTACGATTTCCCCGACGATATTTTACCGGTGGCCATCGATATGTATCAGGAAATTTATGCATTGGCAGCAAAATCGTAATGGATGAGAATTGCACCCTGAATAGATTAGCTTAAAAAACAAACAAAGCCTTATCTTTGCCGAAAATCGGAACAAATGAGTGAATATGCCCTTGAAAATGCCTGTGCACAATACATTGAGAAACATCAGTTGTTTACCAAAAACGACTCTTTGTTGTTGGGTGTGAGTGGCGGTAAAGATAGTATGGTGCTGGCCTCAATTCTTCATAAAATGGGATATGCAATAATTGTGGCTCATTGCAATTTTCGCTTGCGCGGACAGGCTTCCGATTCCGATGAGCAGTTAGTGCAGCAGTGGTGCAAACAGTACGATGTTCCTTTCCACATAAAACATTTCGACACAGTGGCGTTTGCCGAAAAAGAAAATATTTCCATCGAAATGGCAGCCCGGGAACTAAGGTACAATTGGTTTGAAGATATTCGTAAGAACTTAAAAGCACAAGCCATAGCCGTTGCCCATCATTTGAACGATCATGTAGAAACCTTTATGCTAAATATAACTCGTGGAACAGGCATATCGGGGTTAAAGGGCATTGTTCCCAAAAATGGAAATGTTGTTCGTCCCTTGCTTTTTGCTTCGCGCCAAATGATTGATGCCTATGCATACGATTTACAAATTCCATTTCGCACCGATCATACGAATGAAGATGTTCGCTTTAAGCGGAATTTTATAAGGCATGAAATTATTCCTCATTTTCAACAACTCAATCCCTCTTTTTTAAATACCATGCAACAAAACATGGTACGGTTTGAACACGTAGCGCGCTTTATGGAAACGCAGTTCGAAACCATGGAACAGAGGCTGGTTACACAAAACGGTACCGACCTGTTTATACATTTTCCGGAAGAGGTTGAGATGCTTGTTTTTACTGATTTTTTACATTATTTTTTCAAAAAAAATGAATTTAATGCTCCGCTTGCAGAGGTTGCTGCGTTGGCACAATTGCAGGTAGGGAAGCGAGTGCTATTTGGCAATCAGCAAATTGTAAAAGAACGCTCAGGATTGGTTATTTCCAAAGCTTCTGAAGATACGCCGCATTCGGTTCAGGTCGTAACATTTCCCGGTAAGGTGCAATTTAATCCATACGAATTTACCTTCACCACATTCGATGTGTCCGACGAATTGGCCATGCCACAGGGTGCCAATGTTGTATGGTTAGATGCGCATAAAATTGAACTGCCGGTCAGTATCAGGGTCTGGCAACCGGGCGATACAATGATTCCTTTCGGGATGCAGGGAAATCGAAAAATAAAAAAAATGCTGACCGATGCCAAAATATCAAATGTAGCCCGCAAAAATTATCCGGTAGTTTGCGATAAAAGCGCTATTATTTGGTTGCCGGGTATTCGGCCGCATAACCATTTTGCTGTATCGGCACACACCCGGCGTGTGCTTTGCATAGCTATCCGTTTGCTACCTGCTCAGTTTTAGATGTAAATTGAGAGCAATGTGTTACAGCCCCCATTGTTTCGTTGTGCAGTTCGAGTCCGAATTTGGAAAATCAGTCATAGCAAACCTTGTTGCTCAATTGTTTTCGTAAAGGAACGCAATAATTGAGTTTAGGATTATTATGCATTTTCTTTTATTCTTGTTTGCTGATTCTCTCGCAGCGACTACTGTGCGGTTGATTTTCAAAAACCACAACGGCGGCTTCGCTTGGAACGAAACCGCCGACTGTCTGTGCACGCTGTGCGTAAGTGATTTGGCATTCCGGCAAGTCACCGTGTGAGTAATCGAATGCCGCGAAATGGTGTTTTTTATTTTTTAATGATTCGTTTTTTATCAATTGGGCGCCCATCTTGTTGAATAACAATTAGATAAATGCCTTTTGACAAAGAGGCAATATTGATGGCCATTAGTTCTTGATTTGCCGCAATACTTCCTTCTTGCACTAATCTTCCTGTAATATCATGTATCTTATAACTGTCGGCCAAATGATTTTTTAATTTCACGTTAAGTGTCTGTTCGGCTGGAATTGGATAAACATGAAGGTTTGCCTGTTGATGGACGCTTTCTATGTCAAGAAAGTGTATCGGTTCTCCATAAGTACTCCCATCTGCCAGAGAATAGTACTTCAACGTTTTTTTATCATTAATCATGTGATACTCGTATTCCATTCTTTGATAATAGGGACCTCCAAGGCCCTTAATATAGTAGTATTCATCAATATGAAGAAGGTCATCATAAAAACCACACGAATCACCCGGGCTTGCCCACACCGGAAGTGAAAATGGCATGTAAGCGGGTTTTTCGTGTTTTATTGTCAATATGTTAGTCCCATTTGGGTTGTAAAACATGGGTTTACTGAATATAAAATAGCTTTTGCTATATTCACTGGTAATCGTATCAACAGCAACATCACCATATAAATAATACATAGTGCCATTTTCCTCGTCATCATATGCAGCAGAATCAACACCAATTTGCTTTTCACGTATGAATTTAATTATTACTTTATCGGCATTCTCAATTCTATCGATTGTTTGGTATTTAAGAAGTTTTCTGTCAGTAATGTATGGTGTTTCATCCCAGTAAGAATACTCAATATGAAACTCATCACCAACATGGAAATCATTTATTTCGGCCTGGCTCACATTTGTTATTTCTTCGAAGGAAGGATATGCGCCATCAATGAATTCTTCCTTTGAAAAACGATTGTACGGCGATAAAAGTTCAGGTATCCGATACGGGAATATAACCCATGCAAGTGTTCTTATCACACCCGATTTCTCTCCGATTTTTATAAAGTTGTTGTCTATAGTTTGGTACATAATTTCCGGAGCATCGCTTTCGATACTAAATCGAATTGTATGGATAATATCGTTGTTGCCATTAAACGATGCAGATGAAATAGATTCTACAGTTGCATTAACTGTGATGATTGAATCGGTGTAACAAATCCACTCTTCACCTTCATCTCTATCCATGTAAATTGGAATACTATCGCCGTACCGATTGTAAAACAGATAATTTCCCGTTGAACGTTTAGTTGTTTTTGGCCCTATTATGTTTGTTCCTGCAGTGTCCAGGCAATCGAAGCCGTTGTAGGAAATCATTCCGCTATTAAAGTATAGTGTTGTATCGCCGTTGTGAGCGTTTAGTGAATCAATTTTTACAGGCCAGATACTTTGGTAAAAAAATTCATAATAGTGAACGGTTTCGTTAAAGAATCCGGACTGCGCGCTGGCAATAAAGTGCGATGTGCAAATAAACACAAGGAGTAGTAAAAATTTTCTCATAGCAGTAACATTTAGAATTTATAATCAAGTTACACATTATGTAATAGGAAACCAGTTTTTACATAAAAAATTTGGCAATAAGTAATGCCAGGACGAAAACCACCTGCTTTTCTGACTGCTTGATTTATATGTTTATAATTTTGATTTTAATGGTCATATGGAGCTCGCCATGATAAGTACAATAAGTAACATGCTATTTTATAATTGTCTAATAATAAATATCGTTCGAGACTAAATTTTAGACATGACTCGGTTCGAAAAGTTCAAGTTCAAGGCTTGGCCTTTTTGAAGATCAAGGCGTTCCGATTCTCGGGATAACGGTTTTCAAAAATATAATGCCGTTATTTGAGTTTTCTTAGGCACAATTAACTCGTTTTTTATCGAGAGCTTTAGAATTATATTTAAATTTCCCCATATGAAAAAAATCAGTTTACTCCTTCCGTTATTATTCGCACTTTCAACCTATTCACAAACTACTGTCGACCATACCACTACTATTGTGCTTACCGAACAGCTTGAAAAACATGTCTATACACTGGCTGCTGATAGTATGGCAGGCCGAGAAACCGGTGAACCCGGACAAAAAATGGCTGCCGACTACATTTCGAGTCATTTTCGAAATTATAAACTCGATAGTTTGGGCTTCAATAATTATTATCAATCGTATAACCTTTTTACATACAATCGTGGACGGGCATACATTTCGTATAAAGCTACCGGGCAGTGGGCCAAAAAGAGGAATTTTATGTCATTTTTCGGACATGCTTTTTTTACTCATCCTATATCGTACAACGATACACTTACCTTTTCTTATTTGGGCTATGGTAAACAAGTGCCAAAGCAGGAGCTGAAAAATAAGGTGGTCGTATTACTTCTTGATCGGGATTTTGGAACGACCTACGGTAATATAAAGCATATCGCCAAAGACACTGAAGCCCGTTTTTTTGTGGTATTATTTCCCAAAATCGGGTTTCGAAACTTCAATCCCCAAAAACACTCTATTGGAGAAACAAATAAAGTAGATCGATTAAATGGGTTATTCGATCGATTTTCGACCTGTTCACTGGAAAAAAACTTAGCCAAATATCAACAGTCTGTTGATTCCTACAAAGAGTTTGTTGCTCACGACGATACATTATTAATAGCCCTTGCACGTCCCGAAAGAGCCCAAAGCTTGTTCAATGTATCGTACAAAGAGTTAGTAAAGCTTGAAAAAAAGATAACGAAAGGCAAGGCAAGTCGCGACATCCCATTTCGTAACGATACCGCAATTGTTTTTGCCGATACCAAAATGCTAATAAAAGATACCGTGCAAACAGAAAATGTGGTTGCATTTATTGAGGGAACTGCCAAAAAAGATGAGGTAATTGTGGTGAGTGCGCATTACGATCATCTGGGTAAACATGGTGAGCGAGTAGTATCCGGAGCCGATGATAATGCCTCCGGAACGGCTGCAATAATGGAAATGGCCAATGCATTAGAGCAATTAACGGCAGAAAAGGGGAAACCACTTCGAAGTATTCTTTTTGTTGCTTTTAGTGGTGAAGAAATTGGACTACGCGGCTCCGACTATTTCGTTTCTAACTGTCCGGTTCCTATAGAATCTGTAGTGCTCAATATGAACTTAGATATGGTTGGACGCAACAGAGCAGGAGAGGAGAAATATAATGAAACCGTATTTTTCTTAGCAAATGGAAAACGAAAACGGATGTATAAACGAATGGTTAAACGAAATGGTAAATTAAACGAGAATTTAGATATTTCGTTCCACCCGGGGCTCGATAAACGACTTATTTGGACATTCTCTTCAGACCATTTTCGGTTTAAACGCCGCAACATTCCATTTATAACCCTATTTACCGGCTTGCACCCCGATTATCACACTTCACGTGATACGCCCGACAAAATAAATTATCCGAAACTCACTGAAATAACACGAGTAGGAGCTGAAACTTTATGGCAAATAGCCAATTCGGATAAAAATATTCAAAGTCGGTTGAAAACCCCAACAACTAAAAATCTGATTGAGCGTCTAATGGATTAGTTTTATTATATTGCATCCCTTAACTTAGTAATTCCAAGAAAACACATTTTTTTGTTGTGGGCAGTAATAAAACTTCAAGAACAAGCCTTGCATCTGCATAGCTTCAATGAACGCGGATGGAACAGTCAACCTGTCCTCGAAAATCGTGAGTTGGTTCATATCGAAAATCAATGCATACCGATTCTCATAATTGATGTTTTCAAAATGGATAGCTATGTACTGGAGTTTTCTTATGCGCACTACTTATGAAACAATAAAAGATAAGCTTATGAAAAGTAAAAATGGTTTTTATAGACTAATTAGCGTTGCATTTTTTTTGACATTCCTTGTGCCAAATGTCAGCAGCCAATCGGGTGGCGTACTTTCCCCCAGACAGGCCGCCTATGATGTTAATTTTTACGATTTGGAAATCGCATTTGATTTCGAAACGAAAACAATTGAGGGCTCATTACTTTGCCGTGCTAAAGTAATTGATCCAATCGACTCACTTGAGCTTGATTTGAGAAGGACCTATGATGTTGATTCTGTTTTGTGTGCTTTGAATAATAATACGTTGAGTGCAGTTGGTTTTCGGCACGAATCCGGCAAACTGATGATTAATATTCCCGAAGATGCAACTTCTGATCAGGTGGTTACTGTAAAAGTATTTTATGGCGGTGCTCCTCCGCTCACCTCGGGTTTGCCATGGAGCAGTGGCTTTGACTGGAATACTACTTTTAATGGAATTGGTTATGTGGGCGTTGCATGTGAAATGGATGGAGGAGATGTTTGGTGGCCATGCAAAGATCATCCTTCTGATGAACCCGATTCTGTAGCATTGAGCTTCACCGTACCTCAGCCACTCGAATGTGTCTCAAATGGTGTTTTTGTCGATAGCTTGCATCATGGCGATAGCACAACCACTTTCCGGTGGTTTGTTTCTTCTCCCATAAATAATTATAACGTAACATTTTACATTGATGAATTTGTGCTTATAGAGGATAAGTATTCTAGTGTTATTGGCGACTCAATACCATTTTATTTTTGGGTACGACCATCGCATTACGACCGTGCTATGGAAATGATGGAGCCTTACAAGGAAGAATTTGACTTTCTTGAATCGATTGGTGGGCCATACCCTTTTGGACATGAGAAACACGCATTTGCACATTGTCATTATCCCGGCATGGAACATCAATCCATTATTGCTTATGGATCTAATTTTGCTCTCAATAGTTGGGGATTTGATTATATTCACTTACACGAATTAGCTCATGAATGGTGGGGGAATCTTCTCACAGCAAAAAACTGGGCCGATGTGTGGATTCATGAGGGCATTGCGACCTACACCGAGGCTCTTTATGTAGAGCATATTGCCGGGATAGACCGTTATTTCGACTATGTACATAATATTTGGCCATCTAGCTCTACTGTACCATTGGCTCCGCGTCAGGAGCTTACTACCGATGAAGGGTACGACTTGAATCCATACTATCGCGGAGCTGCCGTGATGCATACATTACGCTATTACCTTGGCGATGAGGAGTTTTTTAACGTTTTAAAGCATTGGGCATATCCAGATACTACCGATTACGATAATACAAATGGCAGACAGTGCAGGCTTGTTACAACAGACGATTTGCTGGCACAAACAGAGGATATTACAGGAAGAGACATGGATGCATTTTTTGAAGTGTTTTTCAGAGAGGCTTGGTACCCCAAAATTTATTATACACGATACGAATCGGAAATTGCCTTTGAGTGGAGAACCCAAACGGGTGTTCTGCTCGATTTGAATATCCCGGTTGTTGCAAATGGAGTAGAATATACTGTTGAAATGGTCGATGGATTTGGGAGTCTCCCCGTGCCCGGAGACGCAGAATTGGTTATTGATCCCAACAAATGGTTACTCGATAAAACACCAGAGGAACTTGTTGGATTAAATCAGCAATTTGTTGGCAAAGGATATAAATTGGAGCAAAACTATCCGAACCCTGCTGATAATAGAACCACAATAAAATTAACAATTCCTAAATATGAACATGTTTCATTAAAAATATATAATTCGTTGGGAAAAGAAGTGCTGAGTGTGTTCGACCGGAAATTAATGCCAAATACCTATGAAACTACTGTAGATCTGACCCAATTTGAACCCGGAATTTATTATTATATCATGCAGGTAAATGAATTTGCAGATACTAAACGTTTAATGATTCGTTAATTTTTTTTTCAATGTCGATAACTCAGCGCAACCAATAATTCGTCTGAGGTTTAAATTTGTTAGTTTTACCAATAAACAGAAGTGAATTTTTATGCCATGAATCAGGTGTAATTTTTGGGGTACAAGCGAACCGGGAGCGGCTGAAAGGCTTCTTCCGGTTCTTTTTTATACGGGAAAACTAAGAATTTAGTTAACTAACTAAAAAAATAGTTGTGTAACTAATAGTTTAGTTTTATATTTGCAGTGTAATGATGATTGAACGCACGCACGTTTGTCGAACGGAGTAATAATTTTGAACTATGACAGAGCTTACCAAAGCAGAAGAACAAATAATGCAGCAACTGTGGTCCCTGAAAAACGCATTTGTAAAAGATATTGTCGATCAACTCCCTCAGCCCAAACCGGCTTACAATACTGTATCTACAATTGTTCGCATTTTAGAGAAAAAGGGATTTGTTGCACATGATGCATTTGGAAAATCGCATCGATATTACCCGTTGGTTTCAAAAAAGACCTATACACGCGGCTTTATGAAAGGATTTTTGAACAACTATTTTAGTAATTCTTTTAAAAACCTGGTTTCGTTTTTTGCTAAAGATAAATCGTTAAGCATAGCAGAAATGGAGGAGCTGAAGAATATGTTGGAAGTTGAAATTGAACGTCAAAAAAATAATGCATAGATCATTTTAAACTCGAAATTATGATTGACTTGCTCACTACACCCGGGTGGTTTATTTACCTGCTGGAATCGACAGTATGTTTGATGTTTTTTGCAGTATTTTATCTGTTATTTTTGCGGAAGCAAACGTTGTTTCAGGTAAACCGATATTATTTACTGGTTACCTTGTTTCTGAGTTTGTTTATTCCGGCTATTGATTGGTTAATTCATATCCCAAATTCTTTGGCGGCGCCGGTAGTGCTTCTTGATACAGTGGTGGTTACCGCCCGCTATGCCGAAGGGGTTGCAGCTCAAACTATGCAGCAATTTCCGTGGTTAGCCGTTTTACTTTTGTCGGGCTCCGGCCTTGTTCTTTTCTTTTTAGTAGGTAGCTTCGGGTATATAATTTCACTGAGATTGAGTAGCGATATTGTTCGGAAAGACGGCGTTGTGTTTGTTATTAACGAACAAATCAAACATCCATTTTCTTTTGGGTACTTCATATTTTTACATCCGAAATTGTTTTACAATGAGGAATATAACCATATAATAATTCACGAAAAAGTTCACGTAAAGCAGTATCACACAATCGATTTATTAGTTTCAGGTATAGTAGCAGCATTACAATGGTTTAATCCATTTGCATGGATTTACAGAGATGCATTTCGCGAAGTACACGAATATATGGCCGATCAGCAGGTTTTAAAGCAGGGTGTGGATCCCATTCTGTATAGGAAAACCATGGTTGAAGAGGCCGGAGGGCTAATGCCCGGAAGTTTAAGTTTTTTTAATGTTTCATTTACAAAAAGGAGGTTTAAAATGATGTCAACAATTAAAACACCAAAAACCAAAGCACTTAAAGTGCTGGTTATGATACCTTTTACCATTATTATGGTTCTGGTATTTTCTTGTAGTACCGATTACGAAAATGAGGATGTTCCTACAGCTCCAACAGAAGTTCCCGCCGTAACGCAAGATGCCGTTCAAGCGCCGAGTAAAGTGGACGATGCTACACCAGTTTACTCAGTTGTGGAGCAAATGCCCGAATACGAAGGTGGCATGCAGAAGCTTTCTCAGGATATTAGCTCAGGAGTTGTTTTTCCAGAAAAAGCCAAAGCCGATGGTATTGAAGCCAAAGTGTATGTGCAATTTATTATCGACGAGTCGGGTAGGGTTACCAATGTTGGCGTAGCTCGTATTGTCGATCTGGCGGGCAATGAGGTAACTTTTGGAGATGCTTTTTCTGCATCGTTTTCCGAAGCCGCTATAAATTCTGTTAAAGGCTTGGCGAACTGGAAACCCGGAATGCAAAATGGTGAAAATGTGCGTGTTAAGTTCGTGATCCCCATAGCATTTAAATTAGATTAACAAATTGTTGCGTGCGTTCATCATCATTCTAAAACTACTTTTTCCTTAATTCCATCATTACAAACCCTATAGTCTAACTTAGAAAACTTTGTGCTTTGAATACTTAATGAGAATTTCGCAATTATGAAATCTTGGTTTGTAATTTTTTATTATTTACTCCCTCTCTTTAAAGTAACTACGTATTTCTACTACTTTTGCTATTCTAATTCTTTGCTATTACTAGCACAGCAATATCCCTCCAATTTACGTTTGATTCCGCGAACACTTTTAATTGCCACATAATTAGTGCTTTGTCGGCCAGTTTCAAAACGCGCCATTTATTACAACGAAGATGTAGTTGTTTATACAGTTATGTTAAAAATGGTAGTTTGGTAGTAGATTTACTCTAAAATATATTTTTATCTTTAGCTTTAGCTTCGAAGGGGCTTGTTTTACCGGTTCTTTTTGAGTGAATTGACTTTGAGAATTGTTAACTGAAAATTTACGATCACAAACTAATGCTTATGAAAAGAGTTATTTTACTTTCGATTTCTATTGTCTTGTTTTTTACGATTAACGGCATCGCGCAAAGCGACGATATTGAGCAAACCGCAATGTTTGAGATGTCATTGGAAGAATTGATGAATATTGAGGTGAGCGTGGCAGGTAAAAATGCCGTTTCGAATATTCGGGAAACACCCGGAGCGATTAGTACAATTAGTCGTAGAGAAATTCAATTGAGTGGTGCTTACGATTTAATGGAGGTGCTTCAGCGGCTGGTGCCGGGACTTGCTTTTGGTACCGATGTGGAAGGTGTTACCGGTATTGGTGTACGAGGAATATGGGCACACGAAGGTAAAGTGCTTCTCATGATTAACGGAATTAGCATGAATGATGAGCAATTTGCCACTACGCAATACGGAAACCATATTAATGCCGATATGATTGAGAAAATAGAAATTATTCGCGGTCCCGGAAGTAGCGTTTATGGTGGATATGCCGAAATGGGCGTTATTAATGTTATTACATCTGAGGAAGAAAATGAGGGACGTATTTCGCATGCATCATCTATAGCACAATCGGGGATGGTGCGAGAAAACTATTCGGCTTCTGCTGGAATCACGCACAACGATTTACAGATATCCATAAATGCCTCTCTCAATAAAGGAAATCGGAGTGATGCCGTTTATCGCGATTTTACAGGTCGCGATACAAGTTTTTTGAATTCAAATGAAATAAACAGCGTTTATCTTGGGGCTAATATTAATTACCAAGGGCTACAAGTTTCTATGCTGATGGACAAGTACGAAATAAGCACGATGGATTTGTGGGGAGCTCATTCTCCTGTTGCTTTTAACGAGAAATGGGACACTTATGGCGCAAATATGAGCTACGACTTTGAATTTGGCGACCTGAAAATTACGCCATACACAAAAGTAAAGTATCAGCTGCCCTGGAATACTCAAATGGTGGCGGAGGAGTACATAAACAATAAAAATGCTCAAAAACTCACCACCGGGGTTGTTCTTCAGTATAAGCTGAGTGATCAAATTTCTTTTACTGCCGGAACAGAAGGGTATGAGCATAACTTAATGTTGCCAGACGATATATCGGACTACGAAGAGGTTTTTCGTTCCGGAAAAGATGTGATGACCATTAGTAGCATTGGTGCATTTGCGCAAAGCACATTGAAAACCCAAATTGCAAACGTAATGGCTGGTGTAAGATACGATCGGTTTAGCGAATTTGGTGATGCCTTTGTACCGCGATTGGCAGTAACAAAAATAATTGGAAATTTCCATATGAAAGGCATGGCCAGCGGATCGTTCAGAATACCCGGTGGAATTATTCCTAACCGAACTTTTGACGTGAATACGAAAATTGAACCCGAAAAAGTATGGTCCTATGAGTTGGAGGCGGGGCTGCGCTTTTCGGAGAACAATTTCCTTACAGTTAACGGCTTTTATCATGATCTGCGTAATGTAATTGTATATCAAACCGAAGGAGCCATTGGGTTTTATGGAAACGGTGGCAGACTTGGAACAGCCGGTGTTGAAGCTGCTTACCGATATGTTACACGATTACTGAACTTGAATATTAACTATGCCTATTATAAGCCTATGGGCTCTTTGGAGAACGATTATATTGTTCCCCAAAAAGACAACTATTACCTGGGCTTTGCCAATCATCGGGTAAATGCAAATGCCAGCTTGAGAATTCAGGATAATGCTTATTTTAATTTGGCTATGCGTTTCTATGGTAACCGATATGGAATTGTGGGCGATGGACTTATTGCTAAATCGGATGATGGACTGTATTTGGATGCTAATTTTGTTCTCGATCGGTTTTTAGTCCAAAACCTGAGTACATCTTTCGGTATTCAAAACCTATCTGACAATAGATTTATTTATTATCAAGCGTATAATGGAGGCCATGCCGGTTTGCCATCGCTGGGAAGAACACTGATGGTGAAGGTCGAGTATCGTTTTTAGCATTATTGATACCAATGGAATACAACCTTTTCTTGTTGATAACTTACAGCAGGCAATGGTATTTTAATCATGTTCAGGGCTCGCAACAGTACGCGAAGCCCTTTTCTTTTTGTATTAATTTGCTGCCAGTCAATATCAAGCGATAACAAAAACTGTCGGTATCGTTCGGGATAAGCGTTGTCCGTTTTGTGTCCGGCAACCATTCCATGGGCTCCGTAGCCGCCGGAAATGGCCAGCCATTTGGGTATGGCTTTAATTCCCGTAAGCCTGTTCAATCCCACGCTTAACCAGTATGTTTGTGCATTGTAGTCTTTCAGCATGCGCTCAGGCAAATTGCCTCCCAGCTTGTCGGGCGCCATAGTAGCATAGGGAGAAGGCCGGTAGCTGTATTTTAACCGAACAATTTGCTCGTTAAAGGCAAGTGCCTGCGATAAATATAATCCAACGCCTGTTGTGTTGGCCATCAGGTCGCCGGCAGAAGCGCCCCAATGTTTCGAAAAACCATCGAAAAGCTCAATGCTGCTTATTATCGTTAAGGCTATGCCGCTACTGAGTATGACCGCTTTTTTTTCGCTCAGACCTGTTTTCTGCAGTAACCTTCCGTTTTGTAACGATAGTTGATAAGCTGCATAGGTGTGCCCCGCTTTATCCATTTGTAACCACTCGTTATTGTCGTTAAACCAATGAAACCGGGTTCTGGGATAGTTCTTGTACCACGCTTCATTTAGTACCAACATTGCACCTGCATAGCTTACTGCTTCAGCGGTAATTAAATGTGTTGGTTGTATTGTAAATTGCAGCGAATCTTCTTTATGCTGGGCGTGCACAGGTGTGCCGAAAATAAAAATAGTTACAAGCGCGTAGAGCAATATGCGAAACCGATACATGGTTAATTCAATTTCTCCAAATCTACAAACTTTTAGTTACATGATGAAATTACCGAACAGGCATACGGTGTCTGCTGTGTTGCTCTTCTGGTCCCGAGAAGCAATTATTGGTTTATTCATTTTAATTTGTTACCTCTGCAGTCATATTTGTTGTTTCTGTAGCTAAAAACCTCCTGTTTTTTGGTGTGCCCAGTAATAAAACTTCAAGAACAAGGCTTGTTCATTTTGAAGATCAAGGCGTCCCGATTCTCGGGATTACTGTTTTCAAAATGAACATAACGCAGTTATTGGAGTTTTCTCATATACACTACAAGTAGTGTTTATAGTTGTTTTCGCTACAACGATGGTCGCTTACGGGCACTATGTAGTAGGAAACAGAAGATTTTGGAATAAATGACAGAGAGCGCTAGAAATTACTTTTGTAAAGGGAAAAGTTTTTTTATTCCCGTTTTTTTATGTTTTTTTTGTTTGTTTCCCTAAACGCATTAACTTTATTAAAAAAATATATTATGGATAGTTTACCCTGGGCTAATATCGACTGGAAAGGCAAAAAGATTTTACTTGCTGAAGACGAAGAGGTTAATTTGATTTTTTTCGAAGAATTACTTGAAGATACTGGCGTTGAGTTAATTGTTACATCTGATGGACAATCGACACTTGATGCTGCGCTGGAACACGACGATATCGATTTAATTCTTATGGACATTAAAATGCCGGTAATGAGCGGGTTAGATGCTACCCGGAAAATTAAGGTGAAAAAGCCGAGTCTTCCTATTATAGCACAAACAGCATATGCCATGGAAGATGAAAAACAGCATTGTTTAGATGCCGGTTGCGACGATTATATTTCTAAACCCATCGATCCTACAGCCCTGTTTACACTGCTTAAAAAATATATGAACAAGTAAATCGTGCGTATTGCAAAAAGCCTGCAATCTCTTGCCGGATTATTTGTTTTTGAGTACATCTCGCAATGTAGAATTTGTGGGTTTTTTTGTATGTGCTACCATTGTCCATATGCAATTCGCACAAAAAAATATAACAGATTCGTAATTTGCTTCTCGTATTAGCCGCGTTTTTTCCATTGTACCTTCTTGTTAGCGTGCGTGATAGAACTGCAATTTGTTCAACTTTCTGATAGGTTACCATCAGTGAAAAGAGCTATTCTAAAACTATTTGAATATTTTTTGATAAAGGGTACTTGAAAAAAAATGAGGATTATATGGCTATCAAAAATATTTTCTTCTCGCTTTTATTATTATTTATTCATTTACAACTACTTAGTCAGGTTGATACGATGACTAAACATACAACGATCAACGACTCGTTGGAATTGGAAGAGGTGCTGCAAGCGGCCATGAATGAAAATGAGCCAGATTCAGTGCTAAACTGTAAACATCAAACCGACTCGTTGGTGAAATTGCTGGAGAAAAAATCGGAACAATTAAAGTACATTGAAGATTCTCTAACGGGATGCATTAAACGCAACCGGACTTTACACGATTCTGCTGTTCTGCGTAATACAGAAAATATTCTTATAAAAGATTCTATCCGAAAAGCAACTGCCAAACTCGACTCCATGGCTATGGAACAGTATCGCGTAAAGCGCTCTAGAGCTGTTCTTGCAGATAGTTTAGTACAACTACACTTTATTCTGGATAGCCTCGATTCTGCCGCCCGGCACTATTACGAAAAAACAAAGTCGCTACAGCCGCTTAATGAAGAGTTGAGTAGCCAAATTGAATTATTGCAATCAAAAATTGATGATCAGGGGGCTATGCTGAACGAGCAAATTGAAAAAATTCGGGAAAAAGAACAACTCTTTGCCGAAAAAGAACAGATCTACCAAAAAGCAATACAGGAATCAAAAATCGACTTGGTAAAGCTCCAAGGACAGCTCCAAAGTAAAAATAGTGAGTTGCACGGAAAGGGGCGCGAAATAGAATTACTTGCTCAAAGCATTGAGGAACGAAAGCAATCCATTGAAAAGCAAAATCAGGAAATAGATGCTATACGCCAACGAAGAGAGAAGGTGACGCACCGACTCGATACGTTACGCAATTATCTTCAGGAAACCGAAAAAGAACTGATTGTTACAAAAGAAAAACTTAAATACGCTGAGCAGGATGTTAGTCGGTTAAAAAAACAAATTCACGATTTAACCAACAAAAAGAAGACCATACGCCTGGTTCAGGGAATGGCCATTCGGAATTTTCGAACGCCACTGTATAGTCTGAACCCCGAAAGCTCCGACAATCCTGATGAATATGTAATTTCTAATGAAAATGGCGGCGATTACGAATTTGATTTTGTTACAGGAGCAACATTTCGCCTGCTCGATATTGGTTCAGATGAAGGAAAATTCACATCCGACGTAGGTTTCTTTATGGGCTTTGGTGGTAAAAACCTGTTCAAAAATTTTTATATCGGCCCCAATATTAAGCTTTTCGATGTTATTCATATAAATGCCGGACTTAATATTGCGGAGTTTCGTATGTTGAAGAGTGGATTTAACGAAGGAGACAGAGTGCCTCAGGGCACTTCCATTCCCACCGTTAGCGAATGGAAACTTTCGCCATACTTCGGACTAACATTCGATTTTAGCCTTATTACATCAATTGCCGGTAAACTGTAAGTTGAAATTCACGTGGCATAGAACCATAAGACGAATTTGAGGTCTTCATATTTGAACAGCAGCAACGCCCTTTGATTAAAAAATTTTCAGATAATCAATGGTTTATGGTGAGCGAGCCCCCCGATACGAAAGGATTGAACCTTTGGGCACACCTACTTAGTGCATGCACTACTTACTTCCTCCGCTTAAATCAATCCCTCCCTTTTTTTATTGCGATTATTCATCATTTCGATGTTAGCAGAACTTAAATTACGTTGCTGTGTTTCTTTTATAACCTGGTTAAGTTATCATACTCCATGTTGTTGTGGATTAATTTTCACCTTAACGGACTGATGCCGATGATGATTGTTTCACTAAATCATTGCCAGTATAAGAAATAAACTATAAATTGTAAGTTGGTAGAAAGACTTTTCTATTATTGTTTTTATTTAGGTTGAAATCTTATCCCTATGGAATCACACGACAAAACAAAACATAATACTCACATTCCCCAGTCAATTGGGTTTATTTTCGACCGTTTGGGCGAGGTTGATTTGTACAGTAGTTTTCTGGAGGAGAATCCACATCCGATATTGGTAACCGATACCCAGGGCATTATTGTGTATGCTAATGCAAAGATGATTGAGTTGTGTGGTTATTCGAAAACAGAATTGACCGGGCAAAGTAGTGCAATATTTAATAGCGGACATCAGCCGGAGAGTTTCTACAAGAATATGTGGGAAAAAATTCTTGCCGGAAACCCATTTGAGGACCGCTTTAAAAACCGACATAAGAATGGATCCACCTACTGGGTATATTCTACAATTCGCGCATTGCGCAACTGTAATGGCGAAGTTCGTGGGTATGTTAGTATCCAGGAAGATATCACAAATCTTGTCAAAATTGAGTCAAAATCAATTACAGATGAGGTTGTGTTGTTAAATTTAGTCAGAAATCTACCTAAAACCGGTATTGTAATATACAACATCGCCGAGCAAGAAACCTACATGGCCGAAGGTGAAATTATTCATGAGCTATTCTCAGATCGCACTCCTTCGTTGGCCGAAATGGACAGCGTGTTCTCTACCGACAATTATTCTTTTGGCGACACATTGCAACAGGCCGACCAAACAGGCGATGAAATTAAACAGCTGGTAAAACTTGGCGGCCGCACTATTGATTTGCGGGTTTCTGTATTAACTTTTGGACCAGGTGCCGCTCGCAATGTTCTGTTAATTATTAAAGATGTAACCGATTATCAGAATATAATTGAAAATGTAGAACGCAGCGAGCAACAGTTGGAGGCCATATTCCAAAATGCCGGAATTGGCATTGGCATAATAAACACACAAGGAAACTATATTCGGTTGAACCATGGATGGGCAGATATGGTTGGCTTTTCTGTTTCTGAAGTTTTAGAGAAAAACGTAAAACAGCTTTTGTATAAAGATGATTATGACCATTATCAGCCTGAACTGCAAAAATTAATTAATGGAGAACGAGCCGAATTTCGGGCAGAAATGCGGTTTGTGCGAAAAAACAACAAAATTCTTTGGGCCGATGTAAGCATGACAACCCTTCGCGATAGTGTTGGCGAAATAGAACTGGTAATTGCCGTAGCAATCGATATTACAGAGAAAATACATGCATTAAGAGCTCTTCAAAATTCCGAACACGAGCTTTCTGAACTGAATGCAACAAAAGATCGGTTCTTTTCCATTTTGGCTCACGATTTAAAAAACCCGTTCAATTCAATTATAGGCTTGTCGGAGTTGGCCACATTCGAAGGCACGGCAATTTCTTCCGAAAAAGCTGCCGAATATTTCGAAGCCATTAACACAACGGCAAATCATGCCTACAGTATTCTTGAAAATTTACTCGATTGGTCGCGTATACAAACCAATACTATTAAGCCACAGCTAAAACAGACCGATATTTATTTATTTATTGTAGATACTGTGGAGCTTTTGAGCACCATGGCCAACAAAAAGAATGTCTCCATTAAGTATGCCGGTGCAACCAGAGCCATTGCTTTCTGCGATTCAAATATGATGCAAACCGTATTTCGGAATTTACTTTCCAATGCCATAAAGTTTAGCAATTCGGGGGGAACCATAACTGTAAAAATTACTGTCGATACAGAAATTATCCGTGTGGCTGTGGCCGATAATGGAGTTGGAATGACCAGCGAACAGATCGATCGGCTCTTTGCTCAGTTCATACAGCAATCGACACCCGGTACGGATAATGAAAAAGGTACAGGCCTTGGTTTTGGGCTAATAAACGATTTTGTAAAAATGAATAATGGAAAAGTCAATGTAGAAAGTGAACTCCACAAAGGTTCAACATTTACAGTAACCATTCCGCGTGCTCAAACGTGAAGCCTTTCCCCGAAGATTTATGCCAACTGCGATTCAATGTAAGTAATACCTAAGTTGAGCGGTTTGAACGTAATGAAAAAGCGCTTTACTTCGGTTTAACCCCGATTTAGAAATTGTCGGTTTTCACCGACTAGGTGAGGTAAAAACCTTACAATTTCTTTATCGTGAGCGAAAATCGCTCAATTTGGGAAATAAATGAACCGAGCCACAACAAATTTGTCAGCCTATACTTTTATAACTATAATAAAGCTAAAAATACCATATGATGTGCATTGGGAAAATCAGGGAGAGCTCCATCTGACCATTGAAAATTAATAATAAACAGATGAAATTGTGTAACTTTGTATATAAATTCAAGGTTGAATGAGTGTGCGAGAAGTGCTTTGAGCTTGACATGGAATATACTATAAGTTCTTTGCTTTTTTTTTCAACTTCTTTGGGGTTGCTTTGTTTTTATGAGGGTATATACTCTAAGTTATTGTTAAACATTATTCGTTTTTTAGTATGAAAAAAAATCTATTTGTTATTCCTGTTGTTTTGGTATTTGTGCTTTCAGCATGCTTTACCCCCGATAAAAATATGAACGCTTCGGCAAAAAATGCCATTTACGTAAGTATTCCACCCCAAAAATACCTTGTTGAACAAATTGCCGGAGAAACTTTTGCAGTTCATGCCTTGCTGCCGCCCGGCGCCAGTCCGGCTATTTATGAGCCTACACCCGCACAGCTTCGCCAACTTTCCGGAGCTAAAGCCTATATCCGCATTGGTTATATAGGTTTCGAACTGGCCTGGATGGATCGTATTGCATCAACAAATAAAAAGATGATAATTTTTGATCAATCGAAGAACGTAAACCTCATTGAAGCAAATCACCAGCATAACGAAGAAGGGCATCACACCCATGATGGAAATGTAGATCCCCATATTTGGATGTCGCCATCGGAAATGAACGTGCAAGCAAGCAATATTTACAATTCACTTTGCCAATTAATGCCTGATAGCACACAGTATTTTAAAAATAATTACCAAGAGCTATTGGCTACAATTGCCGATACCGATAAAAAGATCATGTCTAACTTCAATGATATAAAGAACCGTTCATTTATGATTTATCATCCCGCCATGAGCTATTTTGCACGCGATTATCAGTTAAAACAAATTCCGTTGGAGTACGAAGGCAAAGAGCCTAGTGGTAAGTATATGGCCAAATTAATTGAAACAAGTAAAGAAGAGGGTATTAAAACCATTTTCATACAAAAAGAGTTTCCTGTTGAGCGGGCAGGTACTTTAGCAAATGAACTCAATGCCAATGTTGAAGTGATCGATCCGCTGGCTTATAATTGGCCTGAGAACATGGTGGGAATTTCGAAACAGTTGCGACGTGCCATGAATAAATAACTGTTAAAAAGAGGACGAAGATGAGCGAAAAGTTAGTTGAGTTAAGAAATATTCGGGTTGCGTATGAAGGTACAGAGGTACTCCGAAATGTAAATTTGAGTATCTATGAAAATGATTTTATAGGAGTTATTGGGCCCAACGGGGGAGGGAAAACCACGATGGTAAAAACCTTGCTCGGACTTATAAAACCAGTCTCCGGAAATGTAATTTTTCATCGTGAAAATATAGAAATCGGTTATTTACCGCAGTATACCAACGTCGATCATCGGTTCCCGCTAAAAGTTTGCGATGTAGTGCTCAGCGGATTGATGCAAAAGAAAAAACTTTTTGGCCGTTACACCAAGGCTGATAGGAGCACGGCCTGCGAAGCCTTAAGCTGGGTGGGAATAGAACATATGGCCAATCATCATATTGGAAGCCTATCGGGTGGCGAAACTCAGAAAGCCCTACTGGCAAGAGCTATTGTGGCTAAACCGAAACTTTTAGTCCTAGATGAACCCAATACATATGTTGATTATGCATCTGAAGGAGAAATATACGAATTACTAAAAAAGTTGAATAATCAAATGGCAATCATGATGGTATCGCACGATTTGGGTATGATATCCTCATACATCAAAACAATTGCCTGTGTAAATAGAGATTTGCATTACCATAAAAGCAATGTAATATCGCCAACACAGCTTCAGACCTATAATTGCCCAATACAATTGGTAACACACGGGAATGTTCCGCATACAGTGTTGGCCGATCACGAACATAGACACATCTCTATCAATGAGAGCAAATAATAAATTGATCCTACATGAGTTTTTTTGATATATTTCAATACGATTTCTTTATCAATACAATAATGGCAGCATTTTTTGCAAGTGTTGCAGCCGGAGTTATTGGAACCTATATTGTATCGCGACGCATGGTTTTTTTAAGTGGAGGTATTACGCATGCCTCTTTTGGAGGAATTGGGTTAGCCCATTTTCTGGGATTAAACCCCATTTTGGGAGCCGCTGTATTTGCTGTGTTTTCAGCAGTTGGAATAGACCTGTTTGCACAACGCAAAATTATGCGTCACGATAGCCTCATTGGCCTATGGTGGTCGGCCGGAATGGCGCTTGGCGTTTTTTTTATTTACATAACCCCCGGGTACACACCAAACCTAATGACCTACCTCTTTGGTAGTATTCTTACCGTAACCACGCTCGATGTACTTATGCTGGCCATCCTGGCTTTGGTTATAGTTGTTTTTTTTGGTGTATTTCATAAGGCCATAATGTTTATTGCATTCGATCCCGAATATGCACAAACACATAAATTACCCGTTTATGCCCTATCGTTGTTCACTTCAGCGTTAGTTGCACTCACCATTGTGTTTAGCATAAAAGTAGCCGGAATTATTCTGGTTATATCTTTACTTACGGTGCCTCAGGCTATTGTGAATATGTTTACCTATAACTATAAAAACATTATGTTATTTTCGGTTGTTCTTTCTTTCGTAGGAATATTTATCGGATTGGTTATTTCATTTAGTATTGACATTCCTTCCGGAGCAACTATTATATTTGCATTATTGCTTATGTTTATTGTAGCAAGAACCATCTTACTTATCAGTAAAAAGCTAAAGTTAAAGCAGATAGTGCGAAATGAAATTGGAAACGATATCAAATAATTAATAGAAAAGTACAAATTATGAGTTACGATTTAATAGTTATAGGAAGCGGCCCCGGTGGATATGTGGCTGCAATAAGAGCATCGCAATTAGGAATGAAAACTGCCGTTGTTGAAAAGTCAGAACTTGGCGGTATTTGTCTTAATTGGGGATGTATCCCAACAAAGTCGTTGTTGAAATCGGCCCAGGTATTCGATTACGCCAAACATGCATCAAACTATGGCGTTAAGATCGATGGCGATATTAAGCCCGATTTCGAAGCCATGGTGAATCGAAGTCGCGAAGTTGCAGGTGGCATGAGCAAAGGAATAGCCTTTCTATTTAAAAAGAACAAAATAGAAGTCATTAATGGTTTTGGCAAAATTGTAGGCAAAGGTAAAGTTGAAGTAACCAACGCCGAGGACAAAAAAGAAACCATCGAGGCAAAAAATATTATTTTGGCCACAGGTGCTCGTTCTAAGGAGCTGCCAAATTTGAAGCAAGACGGAAAGAAAATCATCGGTTACCGGAAAGCCATGACGCTAGACAAGCAACCTGAATCAATGATTGTTGTGGGTTCAGGAGCCATTGGCAGCGAATTTGCCTATTTTTATACTACCATTGGTACAAAAGTTACACTTGTAGAGTATTTGCCAAATGTATTACCAAACGAAGACGAAGAGGTTTCAAAACAAATGGGGCGGTCGTTTAAGAAAGCCGGCATGAAGGTTATGACCAACGCATCGGTAGAAAAAGTCGACACTTCGGGCGATAAATGTAAAGTTACCATCAAAACCAAAAAAGGTGAAGAAGAACATGAAGCCGATGTGGTATTATCGGCTGTTGGAATTGCTCCGAACCTCGAAAAAGTTGGAATTGAAGAAATGGGCATTGAACTTGAAAATGGAAAAGTAAAAGTCGATGAATTTTATCAAACCAATGTTGAGGGAATTTATGCAATTGGCGATATTGTGCATGGCCCGGCATTAGCGCATGTGGCTTCGGCAGAAGGTATTTGTGCAGTTGAAAAAATGGCCGGAGAGAATCCGCAACCCATCGATTACGGAAACATACCCGGTAACACTTATACCGTGCCCGAGGTGGCTTCCGTTGGCATGACAGAAAAACAAGCCAAAGAAGCCGGCTACGAAGTTAAAGTTGGTAAATTCCCATTCACTGCATCAGGTAAAGCCAGCGCTGCCGGAAATAAAGATGGTTTTGTAAAACTTATTTTCGATGCGAAATATGGCGAATTACTGGGCGGACATTTGGTCGGACTCAACGTAACCGAAATGATTGCGGAACTTGTGGTGGCCAAAAAACTCGAAACCACCGGACGCGAATTAATTAAAGCAATTCACCCTCACCCAACCATGTCGGAAGCCATAATGGAAGCTGCTGCCGCAGCCTACGATGAGGTTATTCATATTTAGCAGACATAGATTTTTTTGTGGCCAATGAAGTCTAACTGTCAGAAAACAAGAAGTTGAAACGGATAATTATATCCGTAGCTTACCTTTCGAATAACCGATTTGCAAATAAAAAATCCGTGAGAGTTTTTGTTTCTTGCGGATTTTTGTCATTTTGTGACAAAATTACCGAAAAACTAAAAATATGCATTTTTTATACAAATTTCTTATAGGACTATTATTAGTCACTGGTACTATTGCTTGCGAAAAAGAGGAGGCTAAAAACCAAGCTCCCTTGTGTGCAATTACAAGCCCTCAAAATGGCGATGAATTTGATCAGGGACGAAATGTTATAATTGTTGTTGATGCCAGTGATCGCGACGGAGGAGTAAAAGAAGTTCGCTTTTTCGTAGATGGTTTTCAGATATTCGTTGATCGGGAAGCCCCTTATCGGTGTGTGTGGGAAACAACCCAGGTTGATACCGGAACGTACACCATAAGTGCTAAAGCATTCGATATTGATATGGAACAAATATCTGACCAAATCCAGATAACACTAACGGGCGAAGTGGTTTATACCGAGTTGCAAATGATTGATGTGGAGGGAGGACCCTTTACAATGGGCTGTACCGCAGAGCAAACAAACTGTTTTGACCAAGAGTTACCCGCGCACGATGTCTCTGTTTCTTCGTTTCAATTAAGCAAACATGAAATTACCAACCATCAGTACGCTCAGTTTTTGAACCAAATAGAAGCATCTGAAAACGGTGTTATCAATGATGTTGAATACATTCATATGAATGCCGAAACGTGCCAGATTAGTTATCGCAACGAGGAATTTATCGCTAAAAGCGGATATGAGAACTATCCGGTTGTAGAGGTTTCATGGGTCGGTGCCAACGCGTTTTGCGAGCATTTTGGTGGAAGGTTACCCACCGAAGCGGAGTGGGAGTACGCCGCTCGTGGCGGAAATCGAGCCCGGGCAACAGAATATGCAGGAAGCGACACAATTTATGAAGTTGCCTGGTATTCGGTAAATTCAAACCATTCTGCACAAAAAGTAGGGACGAAGTACCCAAATGAACTAGGTTTGCAAGATATGAGTGGAAATGTGTGGGAGTGGTGCAGCGACTGGTATAGTGAGACGTATTATGCCGAAAGCCCGGAGGAGAACCCTACAGGCCCTGAAGCAGGTGTCGATAAAGTGCTGCGTGGTGGTATCTGGAACGGCGACGCTAAATACTGCCGGGTAGCCTACAGAGCCGAAACCAACCCAATTATTACAAACGCTGCCAATGGATTCCGATTACGGAAAGACTTATAACCCAAAATCGGTTTGTGATCGGTGATCTGAGCTTCCAGCCAGGATTACTTGACTGTTGAATATTTATACTGACACAGGGCTTCTGAGAGGGTAAATAGTTGACTGAAAATTTTATCTTCAAAAAACGCCCCGGAATTGAGTACTAAACTTCTTTATTTCCCTACCGAATGTCTAAAAATTAAATCGCCCGAAAAGGCTGGTGGGTTTTCTTGATCGTAAGGAACAAGCTCGTTTTTATGAATGTAAAAAGCCTTGTAATCCATTGAAAGTAATAGCTGCAAAATAACATTTCTGTTTTCCCCATCCGTTTCGATCTGGATTGTAGGTTTATGCTTTTCAATAATGGATTTAAACTGTGGAATAACCACAATTTCAAATCCTTCAATATCACACTTAATGTAGTCTAGCTTTTTCAGGTCGCCAAAAAGATTGTCCGGCGTGCGCATTTCAGTTGTAAATTCGTACGCATACGTATCATCGGGCTTCGAATCAATAATTTTTGTTCGGCCGTGGCTCAGATATTTATTTGTTGCCGGCAGTCCCATCACTGTTTCTTTGCCATTTTCATCGCCCAGAGCATAAGGTAAAACCTTAACTTGAGGGTGTTTTTTAATGGTGTTTTGTAAAATATCTCTGAACAATTGTACCGGTTCTACTGCATAAACTACCCCCGTTTTACCGGTTGCACGGGCAAAAATCCAACTGTAGTAACCTAAATTTGCCCCAATATCAATAATTGTATCTCCTTTATTAATGAATTGTGGTACCTTGTAGTGGCAGTAGTATTCGTTTTTATTGCGAAGCATTCCGCTTTTATAGGCTAGTAAAAAAGTGCTCCGAACAAGCTTCAGGTAACATCTGATGCCAACTATTTTGAAAAGGATTCTTTTAATGAACCACATAGCATATTCTATTTTTAGGTGAAATTAAACGACGAAATTACTCATCAATATGATTGAGCCAACATAAATCAATAAAAAAATATGGGTTATTACTATATTTTTTTAGTTTTGTAGGTGAAACGCAGATGAATGGACAATAAAAGTACACATAACGAGAATGCGCGATTAACCGCATTGATTAAAGAGGTTCAGCAAAAAAACCGCGATTTGGAGTTGCATCGCGAAAAAGTTGAGATGCAAAATATCAAAGCGCGCCGCCGTACCATTGAGCTTTTTGGCAAAATGATTGACCTTAAAAAAGCCAAGAAAATTATTGTGCTTCAAAACGAGGAGCTCGAAAAAAAGAACGAAGAAATAAATCGAAAACGAACTGCCCTCGAGCATACGTATGTTAAATTCAGGAAACGAACCATTGAGCTTTTTGGTAAAATGGTCGATCTGCGTAAAGCATACAATATTATCAATAATCAAAAAAAAGAGATCGAGCAGCAAAGGAAAAAATTACATGAATTAAATGCGAGTAAAGACAAGTTTTTTTCCATTATTGCTCACGATCTCAAAAACCCCATTGCCGGATTTCTTGGGTTAACCGAAGTAATGGCGATGGACATGAAATCTTTTTCCGATGAGGAAAAACAAGAGTTTATTAATCTTTTGTTCGATTCCTCCAAGCAACTACACTAATTGCTAGAAAACTTGTTGCAGTGGTCCAGAGCACAAACAGGTCGCCTGTCATTCAAACCCCGTAAGTTGCAGGCACACAAAATTATTAGCGATAATTTTTCTCTGCTTAATGCAAATGCCGAAGTGAAAAATATTGAGTTGATCAATGATGTTGATCCTAACATGGAAGTTTGGGCCGATGCCGATATGGTAAATACCATAATTCGAAATTTATTAACCAATGCCATGAAATTTAGCCATAAAAACAGTACGGTGAAAATTACCTCGGAACCCGAAGATAAATTTCTATCCATTTGTATTGTCGATAGCGGCGTTGGAATAAGTGAAAATGAGCTGGAAAAACTATTTAAAATTGGCTATAATGCCTCTAAGCCAGGCACTGCCAACGAAGAGGGAACTGGTCTGGGATTAATTCTTTGTAAAGAATTTGCCAAACGCAATGGAGGCGATGTTCGCGTAAAAAGCGAAGTGAATAAAGGAAGCACGTTCAGTTTGACCTTGCCCATTTATCAACAAAAATTATAATCCAAAATCGGCGCTAGTTTGAGGATAATATCCTTCGCCTGTGCTACAATTGCATTAATGGTTTGTAATTTCAGCAAGTCCTAAGCCTCTGAGTGGTAATAGTAGTTCTACAACCCCCTAAGCCGAAAAATTGATATAAAAGTGTTAATTTTGAATAAAGACGATCGGAAGAACAATAGCTAAAAGCTTGTTGTTTGTTCCTTATAAAGAGTTTGCACTATGAGCAAAGAAGAGAAGTTGCAGCAGCGAATCGAACGTTTAGAGTTGGAGAACCGACGCTTACGTAAAATTCTTAATTCAGACACTCCAGAGAATAAAATCGGATATCTCGAAGCGATTATTCATTCCCTGCCCGACATTGTATTTCTTATCGATGAAAAAGGAACTTACCTGGATATTTTAACCGAGCGTTCATCGCTGTTATTTAAGGAAGCCTCCTTCCTGCTCGGAAAAACTTTTCGGCAAGTGCTTCCAACCGAAGTTGCCGAATTGGCCGAAAAAGCCATTGATGAAATCTTACAAAATAACAAGCCGACAACCATCGAATATAAGCTCGTATTGAATAATGAGGAAAAGTGGTTTGAAGGTCGAATTTCGCGTGTTCGCGCGACAAACAGCCTAATGTTTGTTTTTGTAGTGGTCGATATTACCGAACGTAAAAATATGTCGCAAACATTGGAAAACAGACGCCATCACTTACGTAAAGCACAAGAAATTGCAAAAATGGCCTATTTCCAATGGGACTTAAGTACGGGGCAAGTTGTTTTTTCCCATGAGATGAATACACTGCTTGTCTTGCCTTCAAACGTTCACATCGATCGCGACCTTTTCTTGAAACAAGTGGTGGCCACCGATAGAAAACAGATATTGCAAGGCATCGAGCGCCAGATTAATACAGATCCATATTTTGTGTATGAGTATCACATTGCCAATAAGCCCGGCGAGCTGCGTACCCATCTCATGCATTGCGAATTGCACAAACGAGATGCAATGCCCGGCGTGGTTTTTGGCGTTGTTCAGGACGTAACTGATATACGTGCGCTTGAAACAGACCATATGCGAAAAACCGAAGAGCGGCAGGCAATGCTTCAGGCCATTCCCGATATGATTTTTATTCAGGATAGTGAAGGGGTATTTATCGATTTTTACGCATCAGAAACTCATTACGATAGAATGTTCGTAGAACCGGATGATGTAATCGGAAAAAAGGGAATCGAAATTTTACCTCCCGATATTGCTTCTCAAAACCTAAACTATATCAGAAAAATAGTCAATAATAACCAATACATAAATTACGAGTACTCCTCACTGATTGGTGGGCGTACAGTATTCTTCGAAGCACGCATGGTTCCGGCAGGCAAGAGCCGTGTACTGTCTATTGTTCGCGATATAACTGCTAAAAAGCAAGCCGAAGACGAATTAATGAAAGCCAAACTGATGGCTGAAGAGTCAGACCGGTTGAAATCTGAATTTTTAGCGAATATGTCGCATGAAGTCAGAACTCCAATGAATGGAATTATTGGCTTTGCCGAATTGCTTTTGCAAGACGATATTCCATACGATGAACGCATTGAGTATTTTAATATCATTGAAAAAAATAATTACCAATTATTGCAATTGATTGATGATATTGTGGATGTATCGAAAATTGAAACTAATCTATTAAACCTTGTGTTTATCGACTTTAATATCAATGATTTAATTCACCAATTAGAACAAACCTATCAAAAAGAAATTGATATGGCCGATAAGGCCGTTGCATTAAATGTTCAACCCATTTTAAATAATGCAGATGTCTGGATAAATGGAGACAAGGGAAGGCTGATGCAGGTGATCGAAAATCTGTTGTCGAATGCGGTCAAGTTTACCGAAAAAGGACAAATAGATGTTACTGCCCGTGTCGAAAATAGGAATCTTATTTTTCAGATTAAAGATACCGGAATTGGTATTCCCGATATGGCACGTAAGCGAATTTTTGAACGCTTTAGCCGGGCAAATAACCTGGCTGATAAAATCTATCGAGGAACAGGCCTTGGACTAGCCGTTACCAAAGGCTTGGTAGAACTGATGGGCGGGCAAATTAGTGTGCAGTCCGAAGAAGGAGCCGGATCGTCATTTACGTTTTTTATTCCTCATAAAAAAGCCGATGCAATTCTTAAAAAAGGGAAAGAGAGCGCCTGGAGAGCTTTTTCAGGCCGTAATATTCTAATTGTCGAAGATGAAGATACATCATACCATTACCTTGCGTCCATATTGAAAAGGCAAAATATTGGATATATACGAGCCCAAACGGGCTACGAAGCTATCGAGAAAGTAAAAACGGAGCCTGTCGATCTCATTCTCATGGATATTCAGTTGCCTGAGTTAAACGGTTACGATGCTGCCCGGTACATCAAAAAACTTGCACCCGATTTGCCCATTATTGCACAAACCGCCTTTGCCCTTTCCGGCGATGAGGAAAAGGCGCGCGATGCCGGTTGCGATGACTATGTGGCAAAGCCCATTTCATCAACACAACTGCTTGAAAAGTTGAAGCACTTCTTGCTAACTTGAACTGAAAACGATTATAAAACCGTAAAAGTGCAGTAATTATCCTTCTTCTTGCAGATTTTGGGTTAATACCTTTCGGTAAATTCAATTAAAAGCTGAAACAACTCGTCCCATTTGGTAAGTGCTAGTTTTCCCTTATCCAGAGGAGTGTGGTAGTGTGGCTGTTCCTCTCCACGTGTAAAAATAAATATTGCCGGAACACCTTTTTCGGCAAACGCACAATGGTCGCTATTGCAGCTTGCGCCTCCCGAGCGAATATCTGTAAAATAATTGTTCTCTTCGTTTATAACACGAATTAAACTATCGGCTTTCGGTTCAAGCTTGGCGTTGACCATTCCAATGCCCTCGCTTCCGGATCCAACCATATCCAGGTTAAACAAAAATTTTATTTTGCTTAAATCTATTGGAGGGTTCTCTGCCGCATATTTCGATCCAAAAAGCCCGCTCTCTTCCGCCGCAAAAGCCATAAAGACCATTGAATATTCTGGTTTATTTTCTGGCAAACTGTAGTGTCGCGCCAAATCAAGTATCATTGCGGTTCCACTTGCATTATCGTTAGCACCGTAAAAAATGGTCTCATCGCCCATCATACCCAAATGGTCGTAATGCGCCGTAAATACGTAAAATGAATCGCGGTGCGTAGTTCCTTCAATAGTCGCCATTACGTTGGCCGTTTTATAGTCTTTGTAAAATACACTATTGATTTTAACGTCTACTTCTTTTGCATTGCTTATCAATGAGTCGTACGTGTGAAAATAGAAATAGGAACGCGTTGTAACGGCATCGCTTAAGCGCCAGTATAATTTTTTTGCGCGTGTAAAAATGTAGCCTTCCGCATTTAGCTCATATGTTCGTTTGTCTTTTTCAGCAATTGCAGGCAATACGGCCACTTTCCCTGTTAGCTCTGCTGCAAGCTCCTTGGTATTTTGAAGTTGGGTAGTATCTAAATGCACCAATTCAAAACGTCCATCTACACTGGGCGAACCGCCACCAACCATGTAATCAGAGCCCGGTGTCAATTCCGTTTCGTCTATTTTCAATGACAAACTATCGGGAAATGTGTTGATACTTATTTCGAAAGGGTGCAGGTAACTTTTTCCAATGGGCGATACATTTAGCTGCTTAAAAGCCATTGCAATGTATCGCGCAGCCAGAATATCCCCATTGTTTACCGCTCCGCGGCCAAAAAACTCTTTCGAAGCTAGTTCCTGGGTTACTTTGTGAGCATAGTTTTTGTCTTGACTTTTTCCATTTGTGCAAAATACTCCAATTATGAGTAGTAGCAATAGTGTGGTGCGCATGCGAAGTTGGTTTTGGTAATTATAAATACATTTTTAGGCCTGTAAAATGCGAAGTTACTGTTCGTCGTCGAACTGTTTATATAAATCGGGGCGTAACGAACGTGTACGGTCAATTGCTTGTTGTAATTTCCATTCTTCAATAAGAGCATCGTTGCCCGAAAGCAATATTTCTGGTACCTTCCAGCCATTAAACTCTGCCGGACGAGTGTAGACTGGTGGCGCCAAAAGCCCGTCCTGAAACGAGTCGGTTAGCGCACTTGTTTCGTCGCCCATGGCGCCGGGAAGCAACCGAACCACACTGTCAGCAATTACTGCAGCCGCCAGTTCCCCGCCTGTTAGCACATAGTCGCCAATCGAAATTTCACGCGTAACTAAATGATCTCTAATTCGCTGATCGATACCCTTATAGTGCCCGCATAAAATAATGATGTTTTTGTAGGTCGATAACTGGTTCGATATTTTCTGCGTAAGCCTTTCACCATCGGGCGAAGTGTAGATTATTTCATCATATTCGCGTTGCGATTTTAAATGGTTTATGGCCTTATAAACGGGCTCGATTTTTAATACCATTCCTGCTCCTGCACTGTAGGCATAGTCATCAATGCGGTTAAACCGATCTTCAGAATATTCCCTCAAACTGTGGATCTGAATTGTTGCTGTGTTGTTTTCCTGTGCCTTTTTCAGGATACTATTATTTACTGCTCCTTCTACTATTTCAGGAATAACTGTCAAAATATCAATTCGCATTTTTTTTTCTACAAATTTATAAAAATCTTGCTTGCCATGGAAGCATCTTTTTTTGTAAACAGATAAATTGTGCCTGTTTCGTGCACCATATATCGTGTTATACCATGCTTTTTTACAATAAAACTAAAAACAGTTAAGATAATTTTGATGAATCTCAATGAAATACCTATTTTCGTACGTTAATTAGAAATTGTTTATTTCGAGTAAATACCGCCGTAGTATGAATGTGAATGAATTCAACGAAAAGCCGAAAATGCCTGAGAATGATAATTCTCCAGCATCTGAAGACCAGCAGAATGTTTCAGATGATAATATGCAAGAGCAAAACGAGACCGTAAATGAAAATGCCACAGGCAGTTCATTAAACACCGATGCAGCTGCAGAAGAACAGCAACGGCCTACTGAAAATCATAAAAAAGAAGCCGAATCGGATCCGGAAGATTCCTCGGCCTCAGGTACATTTTCCGAGCAGGGAGAGCTATTACCACCTGCACAAAGTCCTTACGAAGACGAAGCGCCTGAGGAAATTGAAGATTACAGTAAGTTAAGCAAGGATCAACTGACATCGGAACTGGAACGTATTTTAAACGATTTTGAAGTACAGAAAATCAGGCAGCGTGTAGAGGTCATTAAAAGTCAGTTTTATAAAAAACATCAGCGCGATGTGGCCAAAGAAAAAGAGGCTTATGTCGAAGAACATGGCGATGAGAAAGGCTTTCAGTCCACTCCAGATTCGACAAACGATGCATTTAATAAATTAATGCAGCTTTATAAAGATAAGCGGATTGAGTATTTGGCAAAAATTGAAAAAACCAAAGAAGATAATCGAAAAGAACGCGAAGCCATAATTGAAGGCATCAAAGCCCTAATCAATCAAAAAGAGTCGCTGAATAAAACATTCGATGAATTCAGAGACCTTCAGGATCGCTGGAAAAATGCCGGAAAAATCGCTCAGGGCGAAATGAGAGAGGTATGGGAAAAATACCATTTTGCCGTTGAACAGTTTTACGATTTTGTAAAAATAAATAAAGAACTGCGCGACCTTGATTTGAAGAAAAATCTCGAAACGAAAATTAAATTGTGCGAAGCAGCTGAAAAACTTGTGGTTGCCGATGGTGTAGTGCGAGCATTTAAAACGTTGCAAGAGTACCACCAGCAATGGCGCGAAATAGGCCCCGTACCCCGCGAACAGCGCGAAGAAATCTGGGATCGCTTTAAAAATGCTACTGTTAGTATCAACAAGCGCCATCAGGAGTTTTTCGAAAACCTGAAAAAAGATCAACAAAAAAACCTCGAAGCAAAAGAAGAGCTTTGCAAAAAAGTAGAGGAAATAAATAAACTGAAACTGGTAAAACCTAAAAAGTGGGAGGAAAAAAGCCAGGAAATTATTGATATACAAAAACTTTGGAAAACAATCGGGTTTGCACCAAAAAAATTGAATAACGAAATTTATCAGCGCTTCAAAACCGCTTGTGATGAGTTTTTCGATAAAAAACGCGATTTCTTCGCAGAAAAACACTCCGAAGAACAAGAGAATCTCGATAAGAAAACCGAATTGTGTATTCAGGCAGAAGCCAAGAAGACCTCTTCAGACTGGAAACATACCACAGAAGAGTTCATTAAACTGCAAAAAGAGTGGAAGAAAGTTGGACCTGTACCTCGTCGGAATTCAGAGGCTATTTGGAAACGGTTTAGAGCTGCGTGCGATCACTTTTTCGAAGCCAAGAAAGGGTTTTTTGCCAATGCCGATCAACGGTATGAAGAGAATCTCGCAAAGAAAATGGAACTGATCGATAACGTGAAAAATTTCCAGCGAACGAATGATGATGAAGCGGACTTAAAGGTTCTTAGCGATTTTCAGAAAGAATGGTCAGAAATAGGGTTTGTGCCGTTTAATAAAAAAGAAGAAGTGCAAAAAGAGTTTCGTCAGGCTGTCAATAAACATTTCGATAGCATGAAAATTGAAGACGGAAAACGCAATTTGATGAACTTCCGCAATAAAATTGAAAACTGGTCTGATAACCCCAGACTCAAACGGAAAATTGGGGCGGAACGCAATAAAATTATAAACACTATAAAGGAACTGGAAAACGAAATTACGCTATACGATAACAATATAGGGTTTTTTAGCAACTCCAAATCATCAAATGCTTTGGTTGAGGATATCAAAAACAAGATTGAACGAGCCAAGAAAAGAATATTATTACTTCGTCAGAAACTCGATGTTTTAGATGAAACTGACGGGTAAATTGCATAACGAACCTACCCAAGTGTAATGAAGTTATGTGTGCAATCCGGGTAATGCATTATTGGTTTATTCCCGTGAAAGCAATGCCCGTCCATAAACTTATACGAATACAAAGTTCGGCTTTATTCGGTTTGTCTTTTAAAGGCAATCCGAATAAAGTTTTATGTTTTTAAATACCCACCAAAAATGAAAAAGTTATTTCTACTAATTACTGCATCTTTAATATCAATTTTTGCAGTTGCTCAAACAGGAAGTGTCAAGGGATTTGTTTACGACAAAGATACCGGAGAGCCAATTATTTTTACAAACGTATTCCTGGAAGGGACAAGCCACGGCGTGGCTACCGATGTCAACGGAGTTTACGTAATTTCGAGAGTGCCCGAGGGAGACTATACCTTAGTTATCAAGTATATGGGGTATGAAACCTTCGAGGAGAAAGTACACATAACCGGGGGAGATGTTCTTTCGAAAAACATTTTCTTGGAACCATCATCAATTAAAATCGACGATATTGTTGTAAGTGCCGAACGGCAAGAAATGCAACAAGAGGTACATACGGCTGTAGTAAAAGTGACACCGCGCCAAATTCAAAAACTACCTTCTGTTGGGGGCGAAGTAGATATTGCCCAATATATTCAGGTTGTACCTGGAGTAGTATTTACAGGCGACCAGGGTGGACAACTTTACATTCGGGGTGGTGCGCCAATTCACAATAAGGTTTTGCTCGATGGAATGACCATTTACAACCCGTTCCACTCCATCGGCATGTTCTCTGTATTCGATTCCGATTTGCTTCAAACTGCCGATGTTTATACCGGTGGGTTCAATGCCGAGTATGGCGGACGTATTAGTTCCATTATGGACATACGTACCCGACAGGGAAACAAAAAACGGTTCGCCGGTAAAATTACCACAAATACTTTTGCCTCAAAATTATTGGTAGAAGGCCCCATTAAAAAATTCGAAGAAAATAGCCCCAACTCTATTACGTATGCGCTTTCTATGAAACGTGCATACCTTGAGCAAACCTCCAAAGAAATTTATAGCTATGCAAACGAAGATGGTTTGCCATTTAATTTTGCCGACCTTTATGGTAAAGTAGCTATAACCGGAAAAAGTGGAAATAAGATAGACCTTTTTGGGTTTAATTTTAATGATAATGTTAACTACCAGGGAGTAACAGACCTTCAATGGCAAAATTCAGGAGGGGGAGCCAATGCCATTGTTGTTCCATCGCAATCCAATAGTATTATTGACTTTCATGCCAGTTTTTCAGATTACAATATAAGTATGGAGACGGCCGAAGCATCGCCAAGTGAAAGTAGTATACGCGATTTTGGTTTCGGACTTAGTGTAAAGTCATTCATCGGGAAAAATGAACTCTCATTTGGATTCGATTTTGCTAGTTTTGCAACTAATTACTCTTTCCACAACGCGTATGGACTTGGAATAAGCCACTCGCAAAATACCGCCGAATATAGTGCTTTTTCTCGTTTTAAGGGTTCATGGGGCAAATTGTTGGTTGAGCCAGGGCTGCGCTTAACCTATTACGCATCACTCGGAGAAGTTCAATTGGAACCTCGACTCGGCATGAAATATAAAATAGCGGACAATGTTCGCTTTAAAGCTTCCGGCGGATTCTATAGCCAAAACCTCATTGCCGCAAATTCACAACGAAGCGTTGTCGACCTCTTTTACGGGTTTTTAAGCTCGCCGGAAAGTATGCCCGATGAGTTTAAAGGAAACGAAGTGGAAACCAGTTTGCAGAAAGCAAAACATGTGGTGGCCGGTGTGGAATACGATTTGAACAACCAAATTACGTTTAATCTCGAAGGCTATTATAAACTAATGAAGCCGCTGATTAACATTAACCCCAATAAACAGTTTGCGGAAAATACTACTTTTGATGTCCCTGACTTACTTAAAACCAAATATATGATTGAGGAAGGCGATGCCTATGGAATTGATATTTCTATGAAATATGATTATAAAAATTGGTATATTTGGACAGTTGGCTCATACGGGTTTGTAAACCGCGGAGGTTACTTTTTCAATCCCGTATCACAAAAATCAGAATTTATTGAGTATTCACCCCATTTCGATCGACGAATTAGTACAAATGTGGTGCTATCCTATACGTTTGGTCGCGATTTGAATTGGGAAACCGGTTTGCGATGGAACTATGGTAGTGGATTGCCGTTTACATCATCGAAAGCAAATTACGAAAGCCTGTCACTAAACTCATTGTCTGATGACTATAGTAGCACTGCTGGCAATGTGGCCATAATTTACGGCGAAAATAATGATTTGCGGTTAACAGCATATCATCGCCTCGATTTTAATATTAAACGGAAGTTTTATTTCGGAAACAATTCTGAATTTGAAATTATTGGTAGTTTAACCAATGTTTACGATCGTAAAAATGTTTTTTATGTAACTCGTCTTGAAGGCGATATTATATATCAATTACCTATATTACCCAGTTTTGGAATGACGTTAACTTTTTGAAAAACTATACTACTGTGGCTGATACACGTTACATCTTCGTTACCGGTGGGGTAACCTCTTCTTTAGGAAAAGGAATTATTTCCGCTTCACTGGCCAAATTATTACAAGCAAGAGGTTATAAAACAACTATACAGAAACTAGATCCGTATCTGAATGTCGATCCCGGAACGTTAAATCCTTATGAACATGGAGAATGTTTTGTTACCGACGATGGAGCCGAAACCGATCTCGATCTCGGACATTATGAACGTTTTCTAAATTCGCCAACATCACAAGCAAATAATGTTACAACAGGACGAATTTACCAATCAGTAATTGACAAAGAGCGAAGAGGGGATTTTCTCGGTAAAACCGTACAGGTAATACCCCACATTACTGACGAAATAAAGCGTAGAATCAAACTTCTTGGAAAGAAAGACCATTACGATGTTGTAATCACAGAAATTGGTGGAACTGTTGGCGACATTGAGTCGCTGCCCTATATTGAGGCTGTTCGTCAGTTGAAATGGGAGCTGGGTCGCAAAAGTATGGTTATCCACTTAACGTTGGTACCCTATTTAGCAGCCAGTAAAGAACTAAAAACCAAACCGACCCAGCACTCGGTTAAAATGCTTCTCGAAGCCGGGGTGCAACCCGACGTAGTGGTTCTCAGAACCGAACACGATCTTACAGAGGATATACGGCGTAAAGTAGCATTGTTTTGCAATGTCGATATAAATGCCGTTATAGAATCGATCGACGTTCCCACCATTTATGAAGTTCCATTGAGAATGCTCAATGAAAAACTCGATGTGATTGCACTCAATAAGCTTGAGCTTGGATTAAAACACGATCCGGAGCTCAAACCATGGCGAAGCTTTATTGAACGCCTGCTTAATCCGGAGCATACCATAAAAATTGCCCTGGTAGGAAAATACGTAGAGCTGCCGGATGCCTACAAATCCATCGTTGAATCATTTGTTCATGCAGGAGCAGTGAACAAGGCAAAAGTCGATGTTAAGTGGGTTCATTCTGAAGAATTGGAACCTCAAAACGTGGAAAACTATTTTAACGACTGTGCCGGAATCTTAGTTGCTCCGGGCTTTGGTCATCGGGGTATAGAAGGCAAGTTGCATGCTGTTAAATATGCGCGGGAAAACAAAATCCCTTTCCTGGGTATTTGTCTCGGAATGCAGTGCGCAGTTATTGAATTTGCACGGAATGTATTGCACTTTAAAGGTGCTCATTCAACAGAAATGAACCATAATACACCTTATCCGGTAATTGCGCTCATGGAAGATCAGAAGAATATTCTCGATATGGGAGGTACTATGCGGTTAGGCGCGTATCCATGTCAGCTAAAATCAAACTCGCTGATGGAGAAAGCCTACGGAAGCTCGCATACGATGGAACGCCACCGACATCGGTACGAGTTTAATAATAAATACCTTCAGGATTTTGAGAATGCCGGAATGATAGCTACAGGTAAAAACGAAGATACAGATCTGGTCGAAATTGTAGAAGTTACTGACCATCCATGGTTTGTAGGAGTGCAGTTTCATCCGGAATATAAAAGCACAGTGGTACAGCCTCACCCGGTTTTTGTCGACTTTGTTGGTGCGGCGATCAATTATTTTTGTAAGAAGTAATTTATAATTTAAAGCAATGGATAAAAATTCGATTATCGGAATACTACTAATTGGAGCGATTTTAATTGGTTGGAGCTATTTTACAAGTCCAACTCAGGAAGAAATAGCAGAAATGCAACAGCAACGAGACTCGTTGGCTAGAGTTGAGCAAATGCGACAGTTGACCGAAGAGCAAAAAAATGAAACACCAGAAACAGACACGCACGAGGTGAAGCCAACCCAACCAGAGACTATTGCCGACGCCGACATTGATTCAAAGTTAATGACTCGCTACGGAATATTTGGTGTCTCTGCAGAGGGAGAAAATGAGTATATCTCATTAGAAAACGAAAAGATCGAGATTCAGATTAGCACTCTGGGAGGTCGACCGTACTCGGTTTATATGAAGGGATATACTACATACGACTCTTTGCCTTTGAAATTGTTCGACGGAGATTCAACTCAATTTGGGTTTAACTGGATTACGAGTGATGCCAATAACCCTATTGAAACGCAACAATTGTATTTTGCAGTTGAAGAACAAACGCAAACAGACAGCGGACAGCACCTTACCATGAGGCTCAGTGCCGGTGAAGAGCAATATGTGGATTACAACTACTTTCTGCCTAAAAACGATTACCGCCTGAGGCTGGATGTAGACCTGCATAACCTCGATGAAATTATTAAAAATGATTTTCTCTCTTTCGATTGGGCCATTTTTATGCCGAGTCTTGAAAAAGGATACGAGTGGGAGGAGCGAAATAGTTCCGTTTATTATAAATATCATAAAGATAATGTTGACTACCTCTCGGAGTCGGGCGACGACCAAAAAGAGATCAAAGAACGTATCAGTTGGATTGCATTTAAACAGCAGTTTTTTAGCAGTATTATTTCATCCAAAGAATCGTTCAACGATATTGCAATTAAAACAGAGCTCACAGAAGATGAGGAATTTGTTAAGCATGTGTCGTGTAAAGCATATTTGCCATACATGGCGCAACGCGACATCGATTATAGTTTCAACTTTCATTTTGTACCCAATAAATATAGTTTGCTGGAAAACTACGAACAAAGCTTCGAAGAACTTGTACCTCTCGGATGGGGAGTTTTTGGATGGGTAAATAAGTATATTGTCCTTAATTTATTCGATTGGTTGGGAAAATACATCGGGAATTTTGGAATTATTATTCTCATAATGACCCTCATTATTAAAACAGGACTATTTCCATTAACATATAAATCATTTAAGTCTACTGCTAAAATGCGGGTGCTCAAACCCGAAGTTGACGAAATCAACAAAAAGTTTCCCAAAAAAGAGGATGCAATGAAAAAGCAGCAGGCAGTAATGGGTCTATACAAAAAGGCCGGTGCCAGCCCAATGGGAGGTTGCTTACCAATGGTACTGCAAATGCCAATCCTTATTGCACTTTTCCGATTTTTCCCTGCATCCATCGAGTTAAGGCAGGAGAGTTTCCTTTGGGCAGACGATTTGAGTTCGTACGACTCCATTCTTGATCTGCCCTTCAACATTCCCTTTTATGGCGATCATGTGAGCCTTTGGGTGTTGCTAATGACCATTACCAACTTCATTTACATGGAAATGAATAACAAAAACAACCCGCAAAGCACAGGTATGCCGGGAATGAAAACCATGATGTATATTATGCCGTTGTTTATGTTGTTCTTCTTTAACAGCTACGCATCATCGTTAAGTTACTACTATTTTGTATCACTGCTTATTACCATTATTCAAACATGGGTTTTCAGGCAGTTAATTGATGATGATGCCTTGCTTGCGCAAATTAACGCCAATAAAAAGAAGACCGTAAAAAAATCGAAGTTTCAGCAACGGATGGAACAAATGGCTAAGAAGCAGCAACAGCAGCGTACGCGTAAAAAATAAATTGATAGAATAGAAAAACATCAACCAACCGAAAACGTGTTGGTGTTTTTTCTTTTCACTTTGTACTTTTTCATGGTTTCCACCGTTACACATGAAAAGTTACTCATGCATTAAGAATTTTTTGGAAATGAATCGAATACGATCAATAATAGTTGTACTTGTTTTAATGATGTTTCAAAATGCGGTTGTAGCCCAAATTGAGCACAATGCCGATACTGTTTTGGCAGTTGATTACAGGCAAACCGTGGGAGAGGATAGTATTTATGTTGTTTTTGGACCAGGTGCATCAGGCTTTAGCGATACGCTTAGAATGACAGCCAAAAGCCCTTTTGGAGATAGTTCTACCATAGCCTGGTATTACATTGATGCATCAGACGAGCATGACGGATATGATTCTGAACTTCTTGTGGAGCACGCTGATACTACCGAGCTCTCAATATCAACAATCCGCCAGGGAGGTTATCAGGTTAGGTTTTCAAAAGATGGACAAGATACAGTATTCACAAGGTGGGCATATTTCAACAATTTAATTGTCGAACTTTTTTATGAAGAATCCTGCTACGAACTATTTTTGGAAGGCATAGAGGGAGGCAATACGTTCCGGTATTTTAATCCCGATACCGTTTCAAATGCTCATTACCTCGTTAATGGATTAACTGCTAAGTGGCAGGATTATTATCTCGATGAAGATATTCAGATATATCAAACATTAGATTCATTAAACTTTGATACTACAACGACCAATCAATATTTTTCTCCTGCACCAAAGGAATATAAAACATACATGTTTAGTGTAGTGTTTGAAGACAGCCTGGGATACAGTCGCGCCGATTCAATTGTATATGAGTCAATTGCAGTAAAAGCTGAATTTGTTGCCTCACAATACAACGAAGAAATTCCGGATAGTAGTTTGAAGTTTGAAGCCCCACTTTACCTTGGGTTTAAAAATAAGTCAATAAATGCCGAAATTTATGAATGGACTTTTTATAACGATAGTGCCCGGGTTATAGATGGAGAGGCCGCAATATTGAGAACCACGAACTTTTACGAACCTGTAGATTCTGTTTTATTTACATATCCTGGCTATTACGATGTAAAACTTAAGGTCGAAGGACGTGTGTTTGTTCAGGATGGAAACGAAAAAACCTGTATGGATTCTATTCGTGAGCGACTGTATGTTAGTGTGTATAATTCCTTTATTGGAGAACTCCCAGATGCAGTTACCCCAAACGAAGATGGAAACAACGACGAATTTTATTATCTGGATATTAAATCATGGGATTATGAAAACCTCAATTACCCGAAAAATACCCCATCAACATCGATAAGCCGCACAGAAGTGTACATTTACAACCGATATGGGATGCGTGTTTTTCACTACGATGGAGGAAAATGGGAGAGGGAAGATGCCTGGGACGGAAAATATAATGGTAAAACCGTTGGTTCAGGGGTTTATTACTACGTAATTAAAGCCCGGGGATATGATGGTCGTACATTTAAGAAAAAAGGTTTTTTCCACGTATTTTCTGAAAACCCATCAACTATGGATTAATTTTTTCACAACGAAGGCGTTTCCTGCGCTTTACAATATAATCGAAAATGGAACAATAGACAATAACAAAAGGGAGTTGCAAATGCAACTCCCTTTTCTATATATTCGATTTTTATCCGCTATTCATCTTCTGCCTGAGCGGCTTCGTATTCTTTGAGTAGTTTTTCCTGAATATCGCCAGGAACCGGCATGTACTGATCATATGTCATTGTGTACATTGCTTGTCCTGAGGTTAAAGAACTTAATGATGTTGAGTATTTGTTCATTTCTGCAAGAGGAACCTTTGCTGTAATTTTTTCGTAGCCACTCTCGCTGCTCATACCCTCAATCATAGCCCGGCGTCCTTGCAAGTCACTCATTACGTCACCCATATATTCGGAGGGCACCATAACTTCAACCTTATAGATTGGTTCCAGAATTTTTGGTGCAGCTTGCTTAAATGCTGTTCTAAACGCCTGCATACCAGCAATTTTGAACGAAATCTCGTTTGAGTCAACCGGGTGCATCTTTCCATCATAAACAACAAGCCTGATATCGCGTGCATAAGAACCCGTCAATGGACCTTCCTCCATTTTCTCCATCACACCTTTCATGATGGCAGGTAAATATTTGGCGTCAATTGAACCACCCACAATACTATTAACAAAAACCAATTTACCGCCCCATTTTAACTCATACTCTTCTACTCCTCTTTTGGTAACAGAATACTCTTTTCCGTCGATTTTGTATGGTCCTGGATCACCAATTCCTTCGTACCAAGGTTCAATAATCATATAAACCTCTCCGAACTGGCCCGAACCACCTGATTGTTTCTTGTGACGATAATCAGATTGAGCCGGCTTAGTAATTGTTTCTCTGTAAGGAATTTTTGGCGTAAGAAACTCAATTTCCAGCTTGTCGTGGTTCTCAATTTGCTTTTTGAGTGTATTCAAATGGAATTCGCCTTGCCCATGTACAATTAGTTGCTTGAGCTCTTTTGAGTGCTCTACAATATATGTTGGATCTTCTCCTGTTCTTCTGTTAAGTATTTCGCCAAGTTTCTCTTCCTCACCCTTACTTTTGGGCTGAACAGCTGTTCTATACTTTGGGGCGGGGAACTGAATTTCTGGAAACTTCCAATCAGTCCCTTTTGTGTTTAGTGTGTCGTTGGTTTTTGTGTCTTTCAGCTTAACGGTGGCTCCAATGTCTCCCGCTACCATACTGTCAATTTTTGTACGGTTATTACCGGCTACACAGTATAATTGTGATAAACGTTCTTTATTACTATTGCGGGCGTTTATTAAATCCATACCCTCTTCAATTTTTCCAGACATTACCTTAAAGTATGCAACCGCACCTAAATGCTCTTCAATAGATGTTTTGAAAATAAAAATTGAAGCAGGTCCTTCCGGATCAACAGTTACTTCGTTGCCCTCAACATTTACTGGTTTAGGCATTTCTGATGTTTGCGGAGCTACATTATTAAGGAACTCCATTAACCTTCTTACGCCCATATCTTTTTTACCTGATACGCAAAACACAGGATACACATCTTTATTAATAAGACCTTGTTTGATTCCTGCACGCATCTGATCTTCATTGAGTGAACCTTCCTCAAAGTAAAGCTCCATTAAAGCTTCATCGTTTTCTGCAGCTGATTCTACCAGCGTGTTATGTAACTCATCAGCTTTTTCCTTTTCACTCGCCGGAATTTCTTTAATTGTAGGCTCGCCTCCATCAGGTCCCCATTTGTACATCTTCATTTTTAGTACATCAATAACGGCGTTGAACTCCATACCCGCATTAACGGGGTATTGTACTATCACAACTTTATTTCCATGCTTGGCTTTCAGGTCATCAATGGCTTTCTCATAATTTGCCTTCTCATGATCAAGTTGGTTAATAGCAAAAACTACAGGCGTATTGAATTTGGCGGTATATCGACTGACAATTTCAGTCCCTACTTCCACACCCTGATGACCGTTTATTAAAAATAAAGCACAGTCACTCACCGATAAAGCAGAAACTACACCCCCTGCAAAATCATCAAGTCCCGGAGTATCAATAATATTAATTTTCTTGTTTTGGTATTCAGTATAGAGAACAGTAGAGTAAATACTTCTTTCCTGCTGATGCTCTATTTCATGGTAGTCCGAAACAGTATTTTTACTGTCAACGTCACCTTTTCTCTTAATTACGCCACCCTCATAAAGCATCGCTTCTGCAAGGGTGGTCTTCCCGGAGCCCGCACTACCTACTAGCGCAATGTTCTTTAGCTCGTTTGGTTGATATCCTTTCATAATGTCTATTTTTAGGTTGTTTTTTTTTGCTGAATGCCAAATTTAATAAATATTTATTC
>JAQICA010000275.1 GCA_027858775.1 Salinivirgaceae bacterium
AATATGCTATTAATTGCAGACAGCGGCTCCACCAAAACCACCTGGTCAATTCTCAACAAAAACCTTGAAGATACCATTTTTATAGAAACTTCAGGAATCAATCCTTTCTATCAAAATACTACCGAAATATATAAAGTTCTGGAACAGGAATTTAATTCCGACACAAAAGAGATTGATGCGATATGGTTTTACGGTGCCGGATGTGCAAATAATAGCACAAAGAAAACAGTGGGGGATGCACTCAAACAATTTTTCATCAGCAAAAAAGTTCATATTGAAAGTGATCTGATGGCAGCGGCACGGGCTCTTTGCGGGGACAAAGAGGGAATTGCCTGTATCTTGGGAACCGGCTCAAATTCATGTCATTACGATGGCAGGGATATTATTGCCAATGTACCACCACTGGGTTTCATCCTGGGAGATGAAGGAAGTGGGGCCGTAATAGGAAAACAATTCTTATCCGACATCCTGAAAAACCAAATTCCGGAAGAGCTGACTCAAAAATTTTTTAAAACATTCAACACCGACACAACAAAAATCCTCAACCACATCTACAAACAGCCATTCCAAAATAGATACACGGCAGGTTTTACACGATTTATTGCGGAGAATATAAGCCATCCGGAACTACATAAATTGGTAAAATCATCTTTCGACCAATTTCTGGAACGTAATGTAAAGCAATACGCAAAGTCCCCGAGCCTCCCAATTCACTTTACCGGAAGCATTGCCTCTGTTTTTAAACCCATTCTGGAAGAATCTTTAGTTACATACCAATTAACGTGTGGAAAAATTTTAAAAACACCAATGAAAAGACTGATTGATTTTCATTCGAGCAATATTTAGTTAGCCGAATGGAACGGTTTGTCCCAATCAAAAGCTGCCCCTTATCCGTAAACGCCCCTTTTAAGTCTCTTTCACTATCAAGCCCAATGGGACAGCAACTTCGCAATTACTGTTAAGAAACAGGAAATCATCACTCCAAATTATCGTTAGCAAGTTCTCTAACCCAAAACCGTTGCGGCAAAAAGAAAGATAGTTCACCAGAAACCATTGCATCTTTTAACATCAGAATAATACTGATAGTCCTCTGATGTCTAAACAAAACACCCTGAACCCCAACGAAAGCATTCTCAAAATTCATTTCAATTGACATTTTTTAATAATAATTATAACTTTATCAAGAGGATGCATGATGCGCTGAGGGGGATAAATGTTTCCGAACAAACCCAACACCCTCAATTAATGATTATTGCAAAACTACTGGTTTTTTAATTTTCTTTTACATTTTACACGCCACTCCACCACTGAAAACGAATTATCCACCCCTGCCAGCTCACATAGCTGTAATTTAGCTTTAGAAATTTTAAACAAAAATCTATAAAAATGACACTAACAACCAGGTTTTTGCTGCTACCAGTATCCGGGTAAAATCCCGGTGGTTCTCACTGGATAGTTTTTGGATTAACAGGTTGTTATTAAAAGGTTCTTTCACAGGGTGTTTTACCGAACGTAGCAAACACCAATGTACAAGACTAACGACTTAAAAGAATGAATTAAATTAAAATTAAATCAAGATTTATGAAAACAACTAAACTGATAAGGAGCGCTTTAGGCGCAGCAGTTCTGGCAATATTTGCCTTAGTTGGGTGCGAGAAAATGGATACCTATTCAATCGAAGCACCCACTGACCTGCAAAGCGAGATCGACTCAATTGCAGCTGCAAAAGCAAGTGCAAATACAGGTGACACGACTTACATCGACATAACAACAGCAATAGTTGGTGCTGAAGATTACAGCTCCGCATGGTGGACTGCATTCTCTGATTACTTCACCATTCCTCCAAACGAGCGTTTGGTGCTGGAGTTTGTAAACCACAATGGAGGGAGTGAAAATAGCTGGAACAACTGGAACCTTGCCGTTGCCAATGTAGCGGATCGCGATGCAGAAGATTATGCAGAATATTTTGTACTTCGCTCTGATGCTTTTGGCTGGGGGAACGATGATTTTGACCTGGGACTGGTGTCCCATAACTATCCAGACACAGACGGTGATGAAGATATTTGGAATGACTTTCGCGCCACCATGGATGGTGCTTATGTTACACTCGAAATTGACCATTCAGTTACAGGAAATGCATTTGTAACAGCTACGGCAGTTGGAACCAATGGGACAGAGCTGGTTATGACTTATCAACAACCAGTTCCTGCCACCGAAGATATTGTGGCATTCTTAGTTTCTGATGCCAGTTATTTCGAGATGCAAGAAGCATATCTTATTCCTTCTCAAATATCTGTGGTGGAAGATGTCGAGCCAGTTTCAATCGATATTGAAGCAACTCCTGAATTTGTTGAAATAGGAAGCGAAGACTTCTGGGGTGATGCAATAGCGAATGTTACATACGCTGACGGTTCTTCTGAGCAAGTAGATACTGCAGATATATCATTCAATGTAATTCCTGATATGACAACATTGGGAGAAAAAACAGTAATTGTATCTTACAACAAAACTAAACAAGGCGAATTCACTGATGCTATATCGACCTACTATAATCTGGAGGTTATCAACGCTGTGGCAAGTCTGGAGGTTACTACTATACCAGATGTAACTACATACACTTTCCCCGGATCAGCAGCACCAATATTTGATCCAACAGGTATGGTTGTAACAGCAACATATTCTGACGGTACAACAGGTGTAATAACAAATAAGAATCTTCACTTTGAGATTCCAGGAGCAGATGGTGAGCAAGATGCTGTTGTTTCTTATGTTGGCGCTTCGAGCACAGTAACAACAACAGTCCCAATAACTAATGTGATGGGAGGAACAAATCAAGTAGGCGCCACTGACTTATCGTCCGGATTTTGGACAGCATTTTCTAATGATTACAATGTTGCTTCAGGTTCAACTAAAAAATTTAAAATGGACCTTTACTCAACTGAGGCTAATACCTGGAATGCTCCTATAGTAATTCTTCGCAAAGCTGACTTGACAGAATATGCTGTTGTTCGTATGGACAACTTTGGATGGGGCGACGGTTATAGCTCAGCAACGGCTACCAATGATTGGAATTTCGATGTATTCGCAGAAAACTTAGATGACTCTTACATAGAGGTTACAGTCACAAATGTAGGGGACGGCACCGCAAATGTTCGTTACGATGTTACTTATACTAATGGCGATACGCATTTTCAATTATACGAAGGTATTACTGTAGACGGTTCAGATTTGAATTGCGCTATCACAATTGATGGATGTTATGTGGATATAACATCAGTTGAATAATCACTAAGCTAAAAGATATTTAAACTATGAAATATTTATATTTAATACTGTTGGGATTCCTGGCGTTCGCAACAGCAACATTGGCCGAAGGGAACGGCAATATTAACAAGACGCCAGTGATTCAAGCCGACAACATAACCGTAAC
>JAQICA010000280.1 GCA_027858775.1 Salinivirgaceae bacterium
AATATGCTATTAATTGCAGACAGCGGCTCCACCAAAACCACCTGGTCAATTCTCAACAAAAACCTTGAAGATACCATTTTTATAGAAACTTCAGGAATCAATCCTTTCTATCAAAATACCACCGAAATATATAAAGTTCTGGAACAGGAATTTAATTCCGACACAAAAGAGATTGATGCAATATGGTTTTACGGTGCAGGATGTGCAAATAATAGCACAAAGAAGACAGTGGGGGATGCACTCAAACAATTTTTTTCGGCCAAAGAAATCCATATTGAAAGTGATCTGATGGCAGCGGCACGGGCTCTTTGCGGGGACAAAGAGGGAATTGCCTGCATCTTGGGAACAGGCTCAAATTCATGCCATTACGATGGCATAAATATTCTTGCCAATGTACCACCACTGGGCTTCATTCTGGGAGATGAAGGAAGTGGGGCCGTAATAGGAAAACAATTCTTAGCCGACATCCTGAAAAACCAAATGCCGAAAGAGCTGACTCAAAAATTCTTTACTACATTCAAAACAGATACGGCAGAGATTCTCAACCACATCTATAAACAACCATTTCCCAATCGTTACGCGGCAGGTTTTACCCGGTTTATTGCGGAAAATATAAGTCATCCCGAACTACACAAACTGGTAAAGTCCTCTTTCGACCGGTTTCTGGAGCGTAATGTGCTGCAATACCCAAAGGCTTCCAGTCTCCCCATTCATTTTACCGGAAGCATTGCCTGTGTATTTAAACCCATTCTTGAAGAATCGTTAACTAAGCACCAATTAACCTGTGGAAGGATTTTAAAAGCACCGATGAAGGGACTGATTGAATTTCATTCGCACAAAATTTAGTTTGTCATTGGTGGAATGGAAATCGCAATCCCCTTTATTCATGCACTTTCCCTATTGTAATGCGGAACAAACTTAGCCGTTTTGCAAAAACAGAACATTAATCCCAAACAAAAGCTGCCCCTACTCCGTAGAATGACTCAATGTAAAAATCTTTCCCATTTACCGTCAACCCTGACGGGACAATAACAACACCGAAATTACTGTTGATGTCCAGAAAAAAATCACTGCAAATTGACGTCAACCCAAATTCTTGAAAGCAAATGGTAAAGGTGAGCGGAACAATTCCGCTTAACTTCTCTAAAACCCAACAGTTACTACAAAGTGTGCGACACTCCCAAAAACCGTTGCAACTTTTAACATTTAAGCAATCGAAACAACACCCTGACTACCAACAAAAAGCCCCATTACCCCAAAAACATCTGATCCACAAGACGCATTGCTTGACACTTTTTAATAATAATTGCAACTTTATTAAGAGGATTTATGATTCCCCCAAGGAGGATAAATGATTCAAAGCCCCACGACGGCACCTTAATCTACTCATTTACTATCGATTACAAACATGTTGGTTTTTTAATTTTATTTTACATTTTACACCACACTCCACCACTGAAAACTAATTATCCACCCCTCCCAGGACACATAGCAGTAATTTAGCAGTAGAATTTTAAGCAAAATCTATGAAGATGAAACCAAGGAATAAGTTGTTGCTGATAATGGCAACAATTATTTCTCATGCGTTGGATTAAGTTATTGTTATTAAAAGTTCTTAAACAGGGGGTTTTCCCGAATACAGGAAGGCCCTATGAAAAAGACTAAGAACAAAAAAAATGAATTCAATTAAAATTAAATCTAAATTTATGAAAACGACTAAACTGATTAGGGGCACTTTGTTTGCAGCCGTTTTGGCAGTATTTGCCTTAGTTGGGTGCGAGAAGTTGGATACTTATTCAATTGAAGCGCCTTCTGACCTGCATAGCAGGATTGACTCCATTGCAGCCGCAAAAGCAAGTGTAGATACAGGTGACACTACTTACATCAACATCGCAACAGCAATAGTCGGTGCTGAAGATTACAGTTCCGCATGGATGACTGCATTCTCTGATTACTTAACTATTCCTCCAAACGAGCGTTTGGTTCTGGAGTTTGTTAACCACAATGGGGGTAGCGAAAACAATTGGAACAACTGGAATCTTGCGGTTGCGAATGTAGCAGATCGGGACGCGGAAAACTATGCAGAATACTTCGTTCTACGGTCTGATGCTTATGGCTGGGGAAACGAAGATTTCGATCTCGGGCTGGTGTCCCAAAATTATCCCGACACCGATGGTGATGAAGATATTTGGAATGACTTTCGCGCCACCATGGATGGTGCATATGTTACACTCGAAATTGACCATTCTGTTTCAGGCTATGCATTTGTAACAGCCACTGCCGTTGGAACAAATGGTACAGAGCTGGTCATGACGTATCAACAACCGGTTCCTGCTACTGAAGATATCGTTGCTTTCTTAATTTCTGATGCCAGCTATTTCGAGATGCAAAAAGCATATCTCATACCTTCTAAAGTAACTGCCGTAGAAGACGTTAATCCGACCTCAATCGCTATTGAAGGAACACCGGAGTTTGTTGAAATCGGCAACGAAGACTTCTGGGGTAATGCGACAGCCACAGTTACTTACGCTGACGGATCTTCAGAGCAAGTTGACACTGCAGATATATCGTTCAGCGTTATTCCTGATATGACTACACTGGGTGAAAAGACAGTTATTGCATCTTATAACAAAACAAAGCAAGGCGAATATACTGATGCTGTATCAAATCTCTACACTTTTGAAGTAACTAATTCTGTTTCAAGTCTGGAGATTACTACCATGCCAGACATAGCCACATACTATTTCTACAGCAGCGACCCTATCATATTCAATCCTCAAGGTATGGTCGTGACAGCTACCTATTCCGATGGTACAACAGGTGTCTTAGGAAACGGAACTCTTCAGTTTAGCGAGATTCAACCTGCCGCAGGTGCTCAGGATGCTGTCATTTCTTACACTGGTGCAACAAACACAGTAATTACAACTGTCCCGCTAACTCTTGTTGAGGGTATCGGTCAGGTAGGTGCCACTGACTTTTCGACCGCCTGGTGGACAGAATTCTCTGATGACTATAATGTACCATCAGGACAAAGCAAGACACTTACCATGTACTGCTATTCTAACAATATTAATGCCTGGCACAGTCCTGCTACGATTCTTCGCAAAGCTGACATGACTGAATATGCTGTAGTTCGCATAGACAACTTTGGATGGGGAGACGGGTATGGCACAGCCACCGCCACAAATGACTGGAATTTCGATACTTTGGCATCAAACATTAGTGGTTCAAAAGTGGTCATTACCGTAACAAACAATGGTGACGATACTGCTGACATACGTTACGATGTCACTTTCGCAAACGGGGAAGAGCATTTCCAACAATATGACGGTATAACAGTTGACAGTACTGATTTAAATTGTGCGCTCGTAATAGAGGGTGCTTATATCGTAATTGTGGAATAATCAACAAGGTAACAACATTAAAACTATGGGACGAGCATGATTCAGTCTAACCAAGACCACAAATGACTGACATGCAAGTTCCATAAGTCACCTTTAAAAATTTTAAAACTTAGACGAATGAAATATTTATATTTAATACTGTTGGGATTCCTGGCGTTCGCAACAGCAACATTGGCCGAAGGGAACGGCAATATTAACAAGACGCCAGTGATTCAAGCCGACAACATAACCGTAAC
>JAQICA010000303.1 GCA_027858775.1 Salinivirgaceae bacterium
TCTGTAGTGCCATGTTCTTCAACTTCCTGACCCCAAGTATCCCAATTGTCCGTGTACGATGTAAAATTGAGAATTTTGTTCTGACTAAACGTCATGTTTCCCGTCCATTTAAGCCAATCGGCAGGCGCAATTCCCCACATAATTTCAATTCCTGCACGATAACTTTCATCTACGTTTTCCATAATGGCACTTCCCACATCATTAATGTTTCCGGTTAGCACCAATTGATCGTAATAGTACATTAAATAGGAGTTCGCTTTAACGCTCCATTTTTCATTCATTATGCTGCCTCCCAGTTCAATATTGTAAAGCTCTTCCGGTTTTGGCGTAGGTTTATTCAGGTCTGCATCTATAATCGTGGTTCGGTTCGGCTCTCTGTTGGCTTTTGCCAAATTCAGGTAAGCCGATATATTATCAGAGGGCTGCAGAAATACACCAAATTTTGGATTCACAAAATCGTAATCGTGTTTTTGTGTTAAATCACGCATGTCGTCATCAATGCCATTAATTTTATAATCGATATGACGATATTGAAGATCGGCATACAGGTAGAGCGCTTTTGTAGCCATGTAGTTGACTCTTGCGTAGGCATTTGCATCATCTTTCACTCCTGTGTTTCTGTAGAACTCATGATTTGTAGAGAATGTTCCAATGCTGTTTTGTGCCCAGGTTATTTCGCCAAAGTGATCGCCATCGTACCGATTCCACCCGCCACCAACGGTTGCCTTAATCTTTTCGTAATTAAATTTTACGGAACCTATTCCACCGTAGAAAATATTGTCTAGGTATTTACGAATTACCACATCGCTTCGCGTAATAGTGTCATCTGATACAATGATGTTGTCAGCCGCAAAATCTGCTATTTTCTTATCGTATTTGTACGATTCGTAATACCCAAAACCGTTAGTTTGGTGGTAAGCCGCGTTGGCAGTGATGTTTTCAGAAATGGTACGCGTGTAAAATACCTGGTAATGATCTTGTTGGTAATTATCCGTCTGGTTGTCGTACAAATATCGGTTAAATGTGCGGGCATCAGAATCGAATAAATTGTCGGTTTCTTCTTGCGAGTAGCCTGAATTTTGAGCAAATTCCCTCATAGCTGCAGTGTCGCCGTCGAGTTTGGCTTTAGGAATGCCTTCCCATGCCTGGTATGTGCGCTCTTTCCCTGAAAAGATATTGACACGAACAATGTTTTTGTCGCCACGGTAGGTGCCCGATGCAAAGAACGATTTTAAGTCAGACGAGGCGCGATCAATAAAACCATCACTTTTAATGCGCGATAACCGGGCATCGAAGCTGTAAATACCGTCAATAAGACCTGTTCCTGCTTTAAAGGTATTCTTTTGTGTGTTAAAAGAACCAAAAGCATTGTTTACTTCAGCGTAAGGCGATACCTCAATGTCGTTGGTCTGAAAGTTAACCGAGGCTCCAAAAGCCGCCGCTCCATTGGTTGATGTGCCTACGCCGCGTTGTACCTGAATGGTGTTCGTGCTTTCTGCAAAGTCGGGCATGTTTACAAAAAATACGCCGTGCGACTCGGCATCATTCAAAGGAACATCGTTTACCGTTACGTTTATACGGTTAAGATCGGTTCCCCGAATGCGAAAGCTGGTGTAACCAATACCTGCGCCGGCATCAGAAGTTGTTACCACCGAAGGCGTCAGTTGTAATAAGTACGGGATGTCTTGTGCCGAACGGTTCGAACTAATCTCTTCTCTGCCAATGTTCGTGTGGCTTGTTGGCGTTTTGTCTGTAGCACGTGTCGAAGAAATAGTTACTTCTTTTGTTTGAAAAACCTGTTTTTCGAGTACTACATTCACTGTTTTGTTGCCCTCCAAAACAATGGGCTTTTCCTGAAATTTGTACCCAATGTAGCTGACTTTTAATAAATAAGCTCCATTTTTAAGGTTGCGGAAAACAAATTGTCCATCTTCGTTTGAAATGGTTTCATAGTTTCCCGGCTGAAGGTAAATGGTTGCACCACTTAGTGGTTCTTTTTGTTTGTTGGTCACAACCCCATTGATGAGATTTTGCGCATTGGTACTAGCAAACGTTAGTACTAATGCAATGCTTAAAATTGCACTTTTCATAGTTCAAATTTTATTATTAAATAATATGCAATGGGGGGAACGGATACTATAACTCTTCCCTTCGCCGGCATTACCCGGATCAGGTTCAAAGGGTGTGATCTCAGCCCGAAAATTTTGGGCACCCCCGATTGCGACCTTTTTATACGTCGTTTCGGTATGCAATTACTGTTCCTAATGGTGGGGTTTTGTGCAAAAAAAATGCTTTTTTTTCCGATAGCTATCAGATTGTAATGAAATATGCAGACAGTTTTAACGAAGTTCTTTTGCTCTTTAGAAACTTGAAAACACTATGAGTAACGGGACATTTAATGTGTTTTTAAGGAGGTTGAAGGCCAAAAGAACCAGTTTTAAACGTTGGTCATATGTAATAAAAAAGCTATTTTTGTGTCCAAAATATATTTAATTATGAGTAAAATAAACGAATTGCAAAATACTGCCACGCAGGTTAGACGCGATATTGTTCGCATGGTACACGGTGTAGCTTCAGGGCATCCGGGAGGATCGTTAGGGTGCGCTGACTTTTTAACAGCGCTGTACTTCGAAATTATGAACCACAATCCAAAAAAGTTTGATATGGATGGGGAAGGAGAGGATTTGTTCTTTTTGTCGAACGGACATATTTCTCCTGTTTGGTACAGTGTTTTGGCGCGTTCAGGATACTTCGATGTTAAAGAATTAGCTACATTTCGCAAAATTAACAGCCGTTTACAGGGACACCCAACCCCCGAAGAAGAATTACCCGGCATCCGTATAGCATCAGGATCTTTAGGTCAGGGACTTTCGGTTGCTTGCGGAGCTGCACTAACTAAAAAATTACGCAACGATAAATCAATTGTCTATACATTACACGGCGATGGTGAGCTGCAGGAAGGCCAGATTTGGGAAGCTGCAATGTTTGCCGCTGCACGTAAAATTGATAACCTTATTTCTACAGTTGATTATAACGGACAACAAATTGATGGCCCCGTAGATGAGGTGCTTAGTCTCGGCGATTTGAAAGCAAAGTGGGAGGCCTTTGGTTGGCATGTTTTTGAGATGAACGGCAATGATATGGAATCGATTGTAAGCGTTATGGCCGAAGCCAAAGCAGCTACTGGAAAAGGTCGCCCCGTGATGGTTCTTATGAAAACGGAAATGGGCTTTGGAGTCGACTTTATGGTTGGTACGCACGAGTGGCACGGAAAAGCACCGAGCGACGAGCAAAAAGATTCTGCTCTTAGCCAGTTGCAAGAAACGTTGGGCGATTACTAAAAATGAGAAGCTTGAAAATTGGTTCGTAAGAATGAGATGTCGAAACCAGTTCTATTAAATAATTAGGAATGAAAAGGTGCGATTAACTACGCACCTTTTTTCGTATTAGTAAGGTTACCAGAACATAAAGCATAATCAGCACTGTCGAGAATACAGCCACTCGCCCAATGAAACTTCCATTTCTGGAAAAGTATGTGGCTTTATTGTTGGCCTTTATTGTTGCTTTTATGGTCGTTGCTTCCCACCAGCCGGTTTGCTTTATTACATCGCCCCGTTGATCGATAAAGGCAGAAATGCCTGTGTTGGCCGATCGTGCAATTGCCCGACGGTTTTCAATTGCCCGGAGTTTTGCATACCTGAAATGCTGCTTGTAACCCGGCGTATTTCCCCACCAACCATCGTTCGTAATTATGAAAAGCAATGATGCTCCTTTTCGAACGTACTCAGACACATATTCAGGGTAAACCGATTCATAGCAAATTATAGGGGCAATTGTCGAATTTTTGAATGTGAAAACACTCGACTCTTTCTGAAAACCTAAACTTCCTGTTGTACCACCCAGGTCGGCTGCTAAGTAATCCAAAAATTTAAAGTATTTGTAGTAGGGCATTTTTTCGACACCTAAAACAAGTTTCGACTTGTGGTAAATGTCGATGTCGAAAGGCGTAATTTGTAATGCAGCGTTATATCGATCGTACCAAATGTTGCTGCCCTTGAATTTTCGAGCTGTTGCAGGAATTATACTTGTGCCAGAATACTCGCGTTTTGTATTGGCTCCAATTACAAAAGCCAAATCCTCATTTTCTTTTAAAAACTCGCGAATCATTTGTATAGACGCGTAATTGTTGGTGTGCCGCTCCCAAATTGTTTCTACAATGGCTGTTTCTGGAGCTACAACATATTGTGTTTTTTCTGTGATGTTATTATCAGTGAGGTTTATTAACCTTGTTATTTGTTCCAACTTGCCCATCGATCCGAATTTTTCGTGATACGGATCAATGTTGGGTTGTAAAATGAGCACTTCTGTGTCGGTGCCTGTTTCTTTGTAATTACTATAAATGGAATAGGAAACAATAATGGGCGAGACGATAATAATTAGTAGTAAAATGCTATTGGTAATCAGACGGTTCTTTGCTGTTGCACGATTCATCGCTAGTTCGCCAATGGCTGACATGATTAAAGTATTACTAAGCAAAACCCAAAGTGAACCGCCTAGTACCCCGGTATATTCGTACCATTGCACCAAATGTGTATTTGCCGAAAAGGCATTGCCTAGCGTTAGCCATGGCCATGATATTTCGGTATGAAAAAACATATGCTCAAATGCAAGCCACCAAATAATAAAAGCATAGCGGCCAATCTTGTTTTTTGTTGCTTTTCGTGATAAATGATACGCCCAGAAAATAAGCGCCATTAAAGCGCTGTTCGCCAGTACTGCCAGAATGGCTCCAACGGGTGTGGCTTTATATATCCAATAAGTTGTGAGTATATTCCATATGAAAAATGCAATGTAGCTATAGTTAAAAACTTCGAAGTGGTTTTTATGGGGCGAGTTTGTCTGGGATTCCTCAATGAGGAGTAGAGGAACAAATGCAATAAATAGGAAAATGAGCCCCCATGAGCTATACCATGCTGTTGTAAGTAATAGGCCTGACGATACAGCCAACGCAATTTTGTGAAATAATTTCATGAAAAAACAGGTTATTGTTGCCGGACAAAAATACACATCGTCGGGCATAAATCAATTCATAAACCTGAATTTTATGTCATTTTAGCTTTAAGTACCTTATCTACAGTTTTTCCAATTTTGTCTAGTAGGTAAGGTTTTGTAATAAGGTCGTCGAACCCCCCCTGTTCAAAGGTTTCGAAAAAATCTTCAGGGTTATGCGCTGTCAAAGCAATAATGGGTAAGTTCGATTTTAAATTTTCTCGAATGTGTTGCGTAGTCTCAATTCCATTCATTACAGGCATTTCAATGTCCATCAGTACCAAATCTATTTTGTCTGATTCAATGCAATTTAAAGCTTCTCTTCCATTGGAGGCCTGTGCATAATTGTAGCCAAGTTTTTTGATCAATTCAACCAGAAGAATGCGGTTAATTACAATGTCGTCAACAATCAAGATTTTATGTGGCATAACAAATTATATTAGTTTTTTTAACTTCATAAAAGTAACAATAATATTCAATTTAAAATAAGGTAATTTAACGCATATTATTTCCTTAAAAATGTGCTAATATCGTAAAATGAAAAATGCAATTGAATACACCAATTGCAGCCTTAACTCCCTTGTACATGACAGATATAAGTTCGAAAGAAATACAAAGTATTATTAGTGATATCGTTCATGGATTCTCTTCTATCGACACGAAGGTTATGGAACTTAATGTAGTGAGTAATCAGGATTTTACTGCGCTCAATAAAATATTTAAAAACCACCATGAAACCACCAAGGGTATTTCTCAAAGCACATCGGCCATTATTGATCAGGTTCAGGCGCTGGAAAGGAATGCGGTATTCGGAAAACTCAAAGAAGTAGAGGGTAAATATCGGTTAATGCTAGATGAAACAAATGTGCAAGTGAGCGATTTCAATGTTGAAACGGGAACCCTAAAGACCGATTTTAAACACATATTTATTCCTATTCTTAATTTTAAGCAGAATATTTCCACACTACGATTTTTATTAGCAAATTTGAAACTTAACCAAGGATTGGTAGATAAGGAAGTGGATTGCGATGCAACAAAGTTGATTGATGACCTGAACGAGAAAATTACCGGTATTCAGTCAGAAATACCTACCATTGCATCTGATATTGAGGAACTCAAAGAACAATATGCAACAGCTCAGGATTTGGGTTCGCATATTTTGCAGAATATCCTGCCTGATTTTGATATTCATACGGCTGGTTTGCATCAGCATCTGCAAACAATTACGGCCAGTATAGAAAAAACCATGATCATAAACCATTCTGTGGACGAGCTTACCCAGCAGGGCTTTCAAAACCTAAACGAAGTTATTACTAACCTTCAGTACCACGATATTATCCGACAAAAAATTGAACATATTCAGCAAACACATCAAAGCATAATTGCCGAACTGAATAATCTCGACAAAGCTGAAAATGTAATCAAAAAAGGACTCGATTATGTGAAGCAAATCCCTGAAATTACAGAAATTCAGGCCGGTCAACTTCTTTTGACTAATAAGGAATATCAAACAGCCATTGAAAATACTTCGCTTAAGCTTATTGAAACAACAAAAACCCTCGAGGAAGTTAATGCACACACAAAAAATATTTTTGGAGATGTTGATGCAGAGAAAGTTGCTGAAATAGTACAAACGCACTTGGGGAATGTTAAAGCCTATAAACTTCAATTGTTTGAAAGTGTCGAAAAGCTTATCGCCGTAAACGAAACGCTACAAACGCATATAGGCAGGCAGAGCCAGCACTATCAAAAATTAGCGCAATTAGAGAATAAAATATCCTCGGTGGTAAAGGATTTGAACAAAATTATCACCAATAAAGACGAAGTAAAAGCTTTGGTAAGCAAGTTAGTTGCATTAATTAATGATATCAACGAATCACGAGCCAATATTGGTAAAATTATTCACGTGCATCAGAATAATCAGTTGGGCGCAATTGTTAATGAAATGCAAGCCCGAAAAGCCACATTCACTATAGATGATATTAGCGAGGACGAAATGAATGGGTTTTCAGGTGAACTGAAACAGATTAATAGCCAAATTGTGAATAATTGTACCTTATATACTAAGCTAGACATTGATTTGAAGACAACCTTGGAAAACATTAAGTATTACGATTTTTACGATGTGGAGGTTGAGGCAATCATTAGTCAGCTTAACCTTATTTATCAAAAAATTCTTCAGGTATCGGGTAATGGCGACGGCTCAACCGATTTACTCACAATCATGAAAAAGGCTTATACAATGAAATCGCAGCGCGATATACACGAAAAAGCATCTGACAATGAGCCGGAAGAAGAAGATGAAGATAATCTGGAGTTGTTCTGATACAAGACAAAAATATAGAATCAATGACAAAATATAGAATATGGCGCTAAAGGTAGAACGAAAAGGCGATGTGCTAAAATTACAATTCGATTCATCATTAAATGTACAAAACATTAGTGCAGTTTATGATGAGTTGGCAGATGTGAATTTTGACAAGGCTAACCTGGAAATTTATTTTTCAGAAGAGAATATACCAGACTTGTCATTTCTGCAACTGATTGTATCCTTGCAAAAGGAGATATTATCGAGTGAGCAGAAAATCAAGTTGTTTGGCCCCTTGGATGATATGCATAAAACCATTATTTTGGGGTTGTTAAAAAATATTGAATTCGGAAAATAAAAAAATACCACAATGGGAAAAAAAATACTCATAGTCGACGATTCTGAGAGTATCAGGGAAGTAGTAAGCTTTACGCTCGAAAATGCCGGGCACGAAGTGCAAAAAGCTATAGATGGAGACGATGCCCTAAAATATTTAGATGGTGCAGCTTATGACTTAATTATTACCGATTTGCACATGCCAAACAAAAATGGCATTGAGCTTATTCGGGAAGTTCGCAAATTAGACACTTATAAATTTATCCCAATCCTGTTTTTGACAACAGAATCCCAAACTACCAAGAAAAAGGAGGCTAAAGAGGCAGGCGCAACCGGATGGATTGTGAAACCATTTGTTCCGGAAAAATTATTAGCAGCAATCAATAAAGTTGTAAGGTAATGGAAGTATTTAAGCAGAAGTTTATTGAAGAGGCAACAGAACAGATTAACGATCTGGAACAGGCATTGCTTCAGCTCGATCAGAATAAAGAGGATCTCGAAACCATCGAATCGATATTTCGAGTTATGCACTCCCTGAAAGGAGGTAGTGCGATGTTTGGCTTCGAAAAAATTGATCGGTTTACCCACATTCTCGAGAATATTTATGAAAGTATTCGCTCCGGAGAGGCTAAGGTTACTTCTGATATACTCGATCTTACTTTTCAGGCCGTAGATCACCTCCGGAAATTATTGGATGAGACACCTGAAAGTGAAAAGTTGCTCGAAAAGGAAAATAACAAATTTATTGAGCGAATACAAAAGGCTCTGGACGATAAAGCAGTTCCTGAGCACACCTCTTTGCAGGATGAAAAAACGGAAGGGAAAGTGAAAACCTACTTTGTGCGATTTGTTCCCGATGAAGATATTATGCACAACGGTACCAATCCGCTTTACTTACTAGAAGATCTGGCCAATCTTGGAAATATCCTCATTGTACCAAATGTCGACAATATTCCCTCGTTTGAAAAGATCAATCCCGAAAAAACATATACTTCCTGGAATATTTTCCTAAGCACAAACGCCGGAATTAACGCCATAGTCGATGTCTTTATTTTTGTTGACGATGAGGCGAGAATTGAAACACATAAAATCTCTGATTACAACCTGCTTGAACTCGAAGCAGTAAGAAACATTTTAAAAGAAACACTTCACAAAAAACCAGAAATCAAACCAGCCGATATTCAGGAACTGATTATTGACCTTGAAAGCGTGTATCACGATAAGGAAGTTGAAGATATACAGCCCGATACGCGCAAAAAAGTTGAACATAGTATTTCCAGTATTCGTGTGGGAGCAGACAAACTTGATAATTTAATTAATTGGGTTAGCGAACTTGTAACTATCCAAGCGCAACTGTCGCTCTATTCGCGTGAAAATAATAATCCCGGATTGGCGCCCATTGTAGAAGAAATTGAAAAAATTTCTCGCCGCCTCCGCGATGACGTTTTTAGTATCCGATTGATTCCAATTGCCAATATGGTAACCCGTTTCCAACGTTTAGTGCGGGAACTATCGAATGAACTCGGGAAAGAAGTTCTTTTCGAAACAAAAGGAACCGAAACCGAACTCGATAAGAACATGATTGAGATGTTAATAGATCCAATTATGCACATTATCAGAAATAGCCTCGACCATGGAATAGAAATAAATGCAGCTGGACGAACTGCTGCCGGCAAAAAACCAAAGGGCACCATTACCCTTAATTCATATTATTCGGGAACAAACGTTTATATTCAGATTATTGATGATGGACGGGGGCTTGACCCGCAAGCAATAAAGCAAAAAGCGGTAGAGAAAGGACTCATTGAAGAAGATGCCGAACTAACTGAAAAAGAAGCATACGATTTAATATTTTCATCTGGTTTTAGCACCGCAAAAGAAGTGACAAACGTTTCAGGGCGTGGCGTTGGTATGGATGTAGTTAAACGAAAAATTGCCGAACTACGTGGAGAAGTAGAAATGACCAGTGAAAAAGGAAAGGGAACAACTGTAACCATAAAACTTCCACTTACACTTTCAATTATAGACGGATTGCTCGTGCGAATTGAAAAAACCAAATTTGTAATTCCACTTTCCGCAGTCCATAAAATCTATGAGTTTACTCATACCGAAATCGAAGAGGCCATAAACAACCTTTTCCTTGCCGATGAAAAACGCGTACCTTTTATCTATTTACGTAAAGTGTTTAACATCGAAGGAGCACCACCCGAAATTGAACGAATCGTAAATGTTGAGTATCAAGATACTTTCATGGGTCTCACGGTCGACGAAATTATTGGGGAATATCAAGCTGTACTAAAGCCTTTGGGGCAAATGTACAAAGGAATCGATATAATTTCCGGAGCCACCATCCTCGGCGATGGTACCGTTGCACTTGTACTAGACCCCAATCGGGTGATTTTTGAATTTGCCAATAACGAAAACCTTAAAGTTTAATATTATGACTACAAAACATCAAAAATTAGAAAATATCTCAAACACAATGGAAACGTACCTGTCGTTCAGACTTGGACGAGAGGTCTTTGCTGCATCTGTTCACCACGTGGTGAATATTCTAGAGCTAAAACCCATAACTAAAGTGCCTCACGCACCCGAATACATGAGTGGTGTCATTAATTTGCGAGGTCAGGTATTGCCAGTAATCGATATGCGTGTGAAGTTTGGAATGACGCCAACGGAACCCACAGTTGATACATGCATCATTGTTCTGAACCTCGAAATTGAGGAAGAGGAAGTTATTTTGGGAATTCTTGTAGATGCAGTTAGTGAAGTACTGGAGCTTGAAGGAGAACAAATTGAACCATCGCCAAGTATCGGTACAAAATACAAAGCAGAGTTTATTAAAGGAATGTGGAAAAAAGATGAAACATTCATCATGCTGCTGAATATTAACCTCGTTTTTACGCGCAATGAACTTGTTGTAGTTGAGGAGAAATCATCTCAGGCTGAAGTCGATGAGGTGAAAGAAAATGAAAAAACTGATGAGTAAAGATATACAAGTGATTTGAGTTATTAACACGCGGAAACCCTCAGAAATGCTCAGGTATACAGTTAAACGTGTGTTGCAATTCTGTTGGTCTGTAATAATATTAATGTTAGATTTAGCCTTGCTTAATTTAAAGTGAGGCTAAATTTAATATATTGAATATGAGGAGATTATTTTTTATTGGTTGGGTAACGGTGTTGCTCATTTCGGGTTTTTCAGGGTGGTCGCAAAATACAAGTGAGTGGAAAAGTAAATTATACGGATTTGTAAGAGCCGATGCGTTTTACGATTCACGCAAATCAGCAGAGGCTGTAGATGGAATGTTATTGCTCTATCCACTCAACACATTGTATGATTCGGTAGGTAATGATATCAACAATATTGATCAGGTTACAATGACAAGTATTTCGAGTAGAATTGGCCTGAAAACAGGAGGCGGAAAAATATTTAATTCTTCGGCCATTGTTCAGGCAAGACTCGAAGCTGATTTTACTGCTCGATCGAATAGTAATTCATTGCGGATGCGACATGCTTACGTGCAATTAAAATGGGAAAACCATAAACTACTGATGGGGCGTACATGGCACCCAATGTTCACTCCCGACGTATTTCCTTATACCCTCAGTATCAATGTGGGAGCCCCTTTTAATCCGTTTAATCGTAGCCCGCAACTTCGTTATACGGCCACTATTAAGCGGTTTTCTCTGTTGGCGGCACTGCTTTATCAAAACGATGCACTCAACTTAGGCCCCGATAGTAATAATGAGATTGTAAAACGACTCGATTTAATGCGAAATAGCATGATTCCAAATATACATTTGCAGGTCAAATATTCAACAGAACTTACGGCTATAGGTCTGTTTGCCGATTTTAAATCGTTGCGTCCACGCAATTTTACAACCGGAATAGTAGGGTTATTTAAAACAAATAATACCATCGAAAGCCTGAGTACTGGCATTTATGGCAAAGTAACCACAGGAAAATTTTGCCTTAAAGCAAAAACCATGCTTGGTCAAAATTTAACAGACCACTTAATGCTGGGCGGATACGCAGTTCATAAACTCGATGCCGCTACAGGAGAAGAAATTTATACAGCTTCGAACCACTCTTTTTCGTGGCTAAACTTTGAATATGGCAAAACATTTACCGGAGGACTGCTAATAGGATATAGTCATAATTTGGGCTTTTCAAACAATATTGTTCCAATCACGAATATTTATGCACGTGGGAGCGATATAGAATACCTATATCGCGTAAGCCCATATGTAAAGTGGCAATCAGAGCGCGTTGAATTGTGGGCAGAAACCGAAATAACCACCGCTGCATATGGCGATATCGATTATAACCATCGTGGTAGAGTGCAAAATAGTTCGGAAGTCACCAATGTTCGGGTTCAATTTTCATGTGTTTATCTTATAATGTAAGAGTATGAACGACCATGCAGGAAATTTTAATAATATACAATTAAACTCTAAAGAGTTTGAAAAATTAAGTACGTATATTTTTGGGAATTATGGAATAAAAATGCCGTTGGCAAAGAAAATAATGCTGCAAAGTAGGTTGCAGAAACGTCTAAGGCATTTGAATATTACCACATTTGAAAAATATATTCAATTTGTTTTTAGCGATAAAGGCAAAGAAGAAATAATTCACATGATGGATGTGGTATCGACCAATAAAACCGATTTTTTTCGTGAACCCACCCATTTTGAGTTCATGAGCGAAGAAATTTTGTCTGAAATCTATAACCGGAAACAAAATAATGTGAAAATATGGAGTGCGGGAAGCTCCAGTGGGGAAGAGGCATACACCATTACCATGGTAATGGAAGAGTTTATTGAAAAACATGGACACCTCAAATATGAAATTATCGGAGCCGATATTTCTACCGATATGCTTAAAAAGGCCATTAATGGCGTCTATAAACTCGAGAAAGTATTTAATATTCCGGAGAGCTATAAGAGAAAATACCTGCTTAAAAGTAAAGATCCATTGAAGAAATTGGTTCGGATAAAATCACATTTGCGAACAAAAGTAAAATTCTTTCGTTTGAACCTAATGGACACAGTGTACAATTTCCCAAAAGATTTTGATATGATTTTCTGTCGCAATACCTTAATTTATTTTGAGCGCGACACGCAGGAAAAGGTTATCAATAAATTGTGCGACCACTTGAAACCCGGTGGGTATTTTATTTTAGGCCATTCAGAGTCTATTACAAATATGGATGTGCCTTTACAAAATATTAAGCCAACTATATTCAGAAAAAAATAGCCCTATGATGCTGAACCTTTTAATTATTGATGACGATATCTTTTTCAGAGAGTTGATAAAAGATATTTTACAAGACTATCCGGTAACAGTACACGAAGCTGCTAATGGAGAAGAAGGATTGGTGGTTATGCGACAAGAAACAATTAAAGTTGTAGTTACAGATATTATTATGCCCGAAAAAGAAGGACTCGAGAGCATTATGGAAATTTTGCAGAAGTATCCGGGCACAAAAATAGTAGCCGTTTCGGGAGGAGGGGCAGGTAGAGGTAGCGACTATTTAGAAATGGCAACCTCATTGGGTGCACACGCAACGCTGGCTAAACCCTTCGAAAAGGAAGAGTTAATCGAAGCGTTGAATCAGTTGACAGATAATAAGTTAGTTGTGGGTTGATTTTCCGGTAGCTCCTGTTAAACAGTAAATAATTGATGTTAAAGCGGCATATTATGGAAAAGAAAATTACAGATGAAGAATTGTTACGTGAATTAAGTATTCGTTTCGAACAAAACAAAACCGCACTTGAAGAACTGCGACATAAGTCTGAACAGCTGAAAAAGGTAAACGAAAAACTTAAAGAGTCAGAGTCGCTCAAAAGTCACTTCTTGTCAAATGTTACTAACGAAATTGTAAATCCGTTTGCATCCATACTTGGCTTGAGCCAAAATATTATGTCGCTGAGAGTCGACAATTACGAAAAAATTAAACCGCTTGCACAGCTAATTCATTCAGAAGCATTTAATCTTGATTTTCAACTGAAAAATATTTTTGCTGCGGCAAAAATTGAAGCCGGACTGGCTCAACCTGAATTATCAGCTGTGAATATCAGTTCGCTCATCGAAAGTGTAATCGAAAGTTATCGCTATAAAGCACGTCAAAAAGAGCTGAAAATTAAATTTCATTATCAGTCAAACACTCAAAATGGAACAATAACAGGCTTTCCTACGGATTCTGAAAAAGTGAAACTTATTATTTCCAACTTATTGAATAATAGTATCAAGTACAGCAATGCTGCGGAAAAAATCGATGTTTCAAGCTTTATCGATGATAAAGGAGCGCTTTCAATTGTGGTAAAAGATTATGGAAAAGGAATCAGCTCCGACGATAAAGAAAAGCTTTTCGACCGATTCGAAAAAGGAGTAGAGTCAATTCATTCACTCAATGAAGGGTACGGTTTAGGCTTGTCGGTAACGAAAGCTTACGTTGAATTGCTGGAAGGGGAAGTGAACGTGAAAAGCGAACCCGGAAAAGGAGCCGAATTTGCCATTGTGTTGCCCCGCCCCGACGAAACTAATTTCCTGGAAGGTTTCTCAGACGATGGAAACCAAATATTTTTCGATGACTCTGATGAAGAATTTTAATATGTGTTTATGGACAATTTGCCTGCATACTATTTATATCCTGCGAACTTATTTGTGTCTCCCGAAAAATATCTCATCAATACGTTGCTTGGGTCTTGTGTAGCTATTTGTTTGTTTGATCCCATTTCAAAAATTGGAGGGATGAACCATTACATGTTGCCACTTTGGAATGGAGAGGGGCTGGCATCTCCAAAATATGGAAATATTGCCATCGAAAAACTCCTTGAGAGCATGCTAAAGCATGGAGCCCGTAAACATAATATTATTGCTAAAATATTTGGTGGAGGAGAAGTTATTGAAACACACCATCATTATTTTAATATTGGTAAACGAAATATAGACCTGGCACATAGCTTTTTATCCGAATTGAAAATTCCTATAAAAGCAGAAAGCACTGGAGGGAAACTCGGCCGGAAAATTCAATTTCATACAGAGACAGGAAGCGTTAAAATGAAATACATAAATCGTCAGATTATAGAAGATTAGACATAGTTTTTTGTATTTTTAGAAACAAGTAATAATCTATATCCCGTAACAAAAGAACAGAACATGAGTAAAATCAGAGTATTGGTTGTCGACGATTCAGCTATTGTAAGGCAAACGCTTACTGAAATTCTTAATGCAGACAACGATATAGAAGTTATTGCAGTAGCTTCGGATCCATATTATGCCGCTAAAAAAATACAAAAAGAAGTTCCCGATGTAATTACACTCGATGTGGAGATGCCACGTATGGATGGCTTAACGTTTCTAAGAAAAATAATGACACAACACCCTTTACCTGTTATTATTATTTCATCGCTTACTGCAAAAGGAACAGAAACGGCCATTAAAGCATTGGAATATGGTGCAGTCGATATTATTACCAAACCCAACATGAGCACAAAAGACTTCTTTAAAGAGTCGAGTATGAAAATATGCGATGCTGTGAAGGGAGCTGCCCGGGCAAAAGTCAACCGAAAAAGCATTAAAACAATAAAAGAAATACATAGACCCATACAGGGTGTAACACCAAAACTCTCTGCCGATGCCGTGCTGCAACACAGGTCGGGTCGCAGTATGCTGGAAACTACCGATATTGTAATTGCCGTAGGAGCCTCAACCGGCGGAACAGAAGCATTGCGCGAGTTTCTGATGGGACTCCCCCCTGACAGCCCCGGAGTTGTTATTGTGCAACATATGCCGGAGCACTTTACCCGCTCATTTGCCGAAAGGCTCAATGAATTGTGTCAAATTTCTGTTAAAGAAGCAGCTGAAAATGACACTGTAATTCGCGGTCGGGCTCTGATAGCTCCCGGAAACCATCACTTGCTGGTAAAACGATCTGGAGCGCGTTATTATGTTGCAATAAACAATGGGCCATTAGTCAATCGTCACCGCCCATCAGTAGATGTTTTGTTTCGTTCCACTTCGCAGTATGTCGGTAAAAATGCAATTGGAATATTAATGACAGGAATGGGTGATGATGGTGCGCAGGGATTACTTGAAATGCGCGAAGCAGGAGCTATAACTGTTGCTCAGGACGAAAAATCATGCGTAGTATTTGGAATGCCTAAGGAAGCCATAGCCCGCGGAGCAGCTCAACATATTCTGCCACTCAACCAAATGGCAGGGTTTGTGGCCAAACACAGACGCTAATTGTGCTTAAGAAAACCCCAATAACTCTATTGTAAGTGTCACGAAAACTATCTGCTTTTCTGAGTGCTTGATTCCAAAAGTTCAAGGCTTGGCCTTTCTGAAAATCAAGGCGTCCCGATTCTCGGGATAACTGTTTTCAGAAAGGGCGTAACGCAGAACCTTTAGCTCACGAACACAATTGAAAAATTATTTTAATTGTGAGTAAATTGGGCTTTTCGGGCAAGCACTAATTAAAGATTTAAAACGATTTTAAATAATTTCAATTTCATAAAATTGTTGGTTTGTCACTTTTGTTCGGCATCATTATAAAAGTATGATTTTTAAGCAATAAACATGCTGGTTTTTAATAATGATGATTGCTTTCCCGAAATCGAGTTCGTCGAATGCAACAATATGTATTTTCACAGAAAGAGGCTGTCGGTGAAAGTTTACAAAATCTTTTTGCCGTAATGCACGCTTAGTAATTTAAAAAATAATATATTTGATATTTGATAAACACCATGTTTATGAAAAAAATGTCTCATGGGGAAAAATAGAAATTTAACCAGAATCTTTCTTATAGGAAGTATCTTATTCAGCTTCTTGCTGTATTTTTTTATCATTAAAGGCCTGTTGGGAGCTCAAAATCTTAGTTTCACGCCAAGTAACCTTGCTACACTTCACCAAAATCCTATCTATTTTTTAATAGATAGTTTGGTGATTATTCTGCCGCTTTTTGCATGGCTTGTAGGTTCTTTTTTCGAAGAATTAGTTAATTCCTTACGAAAAAAAATAAAGCAAGAAGAAGGGAAACAGGAAAAACTAAGTAGAATTACGGCATACCTTAACCAAGGAGATGTTGATTTTGAAGAAGAAGTTGGAAGTAACAATGGCGTTGTGCAGCAACTATTGAGTTTGCGCGATAATCTGAAGCAACAAAAGAAAGATGAAGAGATCCGCAAGCAAGAAGATAATCAGCGCCACTGGGTTGCCGAAGGGCTTGCGAAATTTGGTGATATACTGAGGCAAAATAACGACAATATTGAAAAGTTATCCTTCGAAATTATCAGTAAACTATCTAATTATATTGATGCCGTACAGGGTGGCTTTTACCTTTTCGAAGACGAAGATCAAAATGATTTACATTATCGTTTAACCGCTCATTTTGCCTACAATAGACAAAAATATAATGAAAAACGAATCGAATGGGGCGAAGGGCTTATAGGAAGAGCAGCCTTCGAAAAAAAGACGCTCCTTATCGATGAGGTTCCAGGTAATTATGTTGAAGTAACTTCCGGGTTGGGCGAAACAAATCCCGACGTACTTCTTATTGTACCGTTAATCTACAATGGTGAAGTGCACGGGGTTATTGAGCTGGCCGGGTTCAATAGTTTCGAAAAATATAAAGTTGACTTTGTTGAGAAAATTGCGGAGAACATTGGCTCAACCATTAGCAATGTTCGAATTAATGTGCGTACAGCAAAGTTGCTGAAAGATAGCCAGGAACAAGCCGAGCGATTATCCCAACAAGAAGAAGAAATGCGGCAAAATATGGAGGAGCTGCAGGCTACACAAGAAGAGGCTGCGAAGCAATCCAAAGAGTTTATCAGTTTTACCAATTCAGTAAATCATACACTTATTCGCGCAGAGTACGATGTAAATGGAATATTGATTTATGCCAATACCAAATTCTTACGCATGCTAGAGTACGATAAAGGCTCTGAGGTTGAGGGGCACCATATTTCCATGTTTATCAATGAAAAAGATAAAGTTTGGTTCAACGATATTTGGAATGAGCTGTCGCGAGGTGGCCAGCACTTTGAAGGCTACATGAAGCATGTGACCAAAAAAGGAAAAGACTTGTGGACTATGGCAACTTATACTTGCGTGAGAAATGAGGAGGGTGGCGTTGAAAAAGTATTGTTCCTTGCAATCGATACAACTGAGCACAAAAAGCAATCGCTCGACTACGAAGGGCAAGTGTCTGCGCTTAACTTGGCCAACATAAAGGCCGAATATGCACCATCGGGTAAGTTTATTGCTTGTAATGAGAAATTTCTGGAAGCGGTAGATTACTCAATGGACGAGGTGAAAGAAACAAGTATTTTCGACTTCTTTACCGATGAAAACCAGGCCAGTTTTGAGGAGCTTTGGAACGATGTAGTAAATGGAAAGCCATACCAGGGACAGTTAAATGTAACGGTCAAGGACAAGAAAGTTAAGTGGTTCCAGATGACATTTATGTCTGTGAACGATATGTACGGTGAAGTAGATAAGATTCTGGTATTAGCCATCGATATTACCGACCAAAAAGAGCTCGAAATTCGCATTAGCGAGCAAAATCGTACGTTAAAAGTGCAGGAAGAACGCCTGAAAAATGCCGAAGTTGAGTTGCAGAAACGGCTAGATACAGCTAAACGGGAACTGCGCCAGCACTTCAAAGAGGTTGAACGTAGTAAAGTTCGGCATGAAAAAACGTTGCAGGGAATGCTCGATGGGATTGTTACTATAAATCAGAATGGAATAATCGAATTCTTTAATAAGGCGGCCGAAAATCTTTGGGGGTACGATAGCAAAGAAGTACTTGGCCAAAATGTGAAGGTGCTTTTTAGTAAAGAAATGATTGAAAATAATGACTTTGTAAATTCTTTCGTCTCAACTACAAAAGATAAGTTTATTGGCGAGCGCAAGGAAGTAAGCATCATGCCGAAAAATGGCGAGCCAGCACAAATATTGATTTTATTGTCCGATGCAACAGTTGATAAAGAGCACACTTACACAGCATTTATACAACAAATTGAAGTTGAGTTGTTTTAATATAAATTTAAGTGGGTGGAGAAATGCCGCCATCGAAAAAAACAAAATAAATCGGTCATGCGGCCGGTTTATTTTGTTTTAGCCATTTTCTTGCAAATCTTTAAGGTTTTGTAATAACTAACCAAAAATTCCGTTGGTAACTGATGAGAATACCCACTATTTTAGCACTTTAAAATTTTAACGATCACACGAATGAAGGCATATATGCAACGATACCATCTTGCTGTAGTTTCAGCGTTTTTACTATTGCTTATTCTGGCAAAAGGGTGCGAAAAAGATGAGCTTTTGACCAACTCCACGGCCAAACTTTCATTTTCGCAAGATACCGTTATGTTCGACACCGTTTTTACCGGAATTGGATCGGCCACCAAACGCTTTAAAGTTTACAATAACCACGATGCTGCACTGAAAATATCGTCAATTCGTATGGCCAAAGGGAGCAGTTCTAACTTTCATATGAATGTAGACGGCGTAGCTGCCAACTCCATTCGCAATTACGAAATTAAAGCAAAAGACAGCATATTTGTTTTTGTAGAGGTTTTTGTCGATCCTTCAAATGACGATTTAATTGAAAAAGATTCAATAATCTTTAGTCTGAACGGTGGCGAGCAAGATGTGAAAATGAGGGCTTTCGGACAAAATGTACACCTTTTAAGAAACGCTTTGTTGCCAACCCAGACTTGGACCAATGATAAGCCATACTTAATTTATACATCTTCGATGGTCGATACATTGGAAACGTTAACCGTAGAAGCCGGCACAAAAATTTACTTTCATCAAGGAGCCAGCTTGTTTGTGAAAGGATCGCTCAAGGTAAATGGAAGCCCCGCCAATCCTATTGTTTTTTCCGGTGATAGGCTCGAGAATTTTTATAGCGATAAACCTGGACAATGGGGAGCCTACACAATTTTATCCAATGGTGCAACTTATGTTTTTGGTGGGTTGCATTTTATGCCGGGGAGCTTCGAAAATGTGATTAACTATGCCGAAATAAAGAATGCAAATAAAGGAATACAACTCGATTCAGCTATCGGTAATCAACCTGCTTTACGTATTTCGAACACAAAAATTTCGAATATGAATACTGCTGGCATTTATGCACAAACTAGTACCATTAACGGTAATAATTTAGTTATCAATAATTGTGGTTCGCATGCTATTGCCTTAACATTAGGAGGAAGCTATCGGTTTAACCATGTTACAATTGCAAATTATACTCCGTACAATTCTCGCAATAGCGCATCAGTTGCCATTAATAATTACTATTTGAGTGGGGGGGGGGCATATGTTTACGAATTGGAAGAAGCTACCTTTACAAACTCAATTATCTATGGTGATGGAGGCGATCAAGGGAATGAAATTGTTATTGATGATGCCGGAGATGGCGGGTTTAATTACTTGTTCGATCATTGTCTCATACGAGTTAACGAAGATTTTGAACCCGACCAGGAGCGGTTTAAGAACATTATTTGGTCGCCACAGCAGGGGCCACGCTTTATGTCGCGCACCAATTATGATTTCAGGCTCGATACGTTGTCGCCGGCCATTAATGCAGGAAGTAGGGAGTATGGAAACCTGAATCCGACCGATTTTGATGGAGAGAGCAGGATGAACGATGAGGCGCCCGATCTTGGTGCTTTTGAACGAGTACCGTAGTGAAGGGAAATTAAAAAATATTTTTCGTTTTGTCGGTAACTCATTAATGTATCTGAATATAAGGTTAGAAAAATAGCAACTAAATAGTACTACTTTGAAAACGATTAAACTTATTACTACGGCTTTTCTCTCGTTTATAATACTCTCAGGCTTGTTTGCGCAGGATGCTGAGTCGTTTCGTATTGTCTTTTATAATGTGGAAAATTATTTCGATGCGGTCGACGATTCACTAACACGTGATGAGGAGTTTACTCCGGAAGGTACGCGCTATTGGTCGTGGTACAAGTACAATGAAAAGGCTGCAAAAATTTACAAAGCAATTGCCGCATTTAGCCAATGGAAAAAACCCGATATTATAGGGTTGTGTGAATTAGAAAATCGCAATACATTAGAAAATTTGCTGAAACGAACACCTTTTGGCGACAGCGACTACCGAATTGTGCATCAGGAGAGTGAGGATTTTCGGGGTATTGATGTGGGATTATTATATAATCCCGAGAGTGTATGGCCAATTTCTGAGAATTATATAAAAGTGCGGTTCGAAGGAAGTCCCAATAAGCGTACACGCGATATTCTTCACCTTAAAGCACTATTGAAAAATAAGGATACGCTGCATGTATTTGTCAATCACTGGCCGTCGAAGTATGGTGGAGCCGTCGCCACTATTCCTTTGCGCGCAACAGCTGCCCGGGCACTTCGTCATGTTACCGATAGTATTTTGAGGGTAAATGCAAACGCAAACATCGTAATTACCGGCGATTTTAACGATACTCCCGAAGATGTTTCCCTACGGGAACACCTTATGGCACTGCCGCTAAGTGAAGCAGATGAGGGCCAATTAATCAATTTGACAGGAAGTGTTAGTGATACAGACTATTCAGGAACACATAAGTACCAAGGGCAATGGTCGTTTATCGATCAGTTTATTGTATCGCCGGCTATGCTCCGCCCAGATAATCCGGTATACACCAATGTAGAGAAGCTTGATATTGGCAATATTGATATGCTAATGGAACCCGATGAGAAATATACCGGGCAGCGACCATACCGTACATTTATTGGCTTCAAGTACCACGGAGGATTTAGCGATCATCTTCCGGTTTTACTTGACTTAGAGCTTCGATAACTTCCTTCTTGGTCTTTTTTAATTTGAGCCCCTGATTTTGAGCAAACTCCAGCATGAAGTCCCATGCTTCGTCAAAATCATTGGACATTTCGCCATCGAGAATCGCATTTTTGATGGCTTTTTTAATGTCGCCAATTACTTTTGAAGGTGACAGCTCATAGGCCATAATGATCATTTCTCCTGTAATTGGCGGTTGGAAATTTCGAATGCGATCTTTTTCCTCTACGGTTTTGAGCTTTTGCCTGACTATTTTATAGTTGTTCAGGTATTTTTGAACTTTTTCATGATTTTTCGAAGTAATATCGGCTTCGCATAATGTCATTAGATCTTCCACTTCGTCGCCAGCATCAAACAAGAAGCGTCTTACAGCAGTGTCGGTTACCACATCTTCAACCAAAATGATCGGACGCATATGCAAACCAACCAGTTTTTGCACATATTTCATTTTTTGGTTTAGCGGCAACTTAAGGCGTTTGAAAATGCCCGGAACCATTCTTGCTCCCACAAACTCGTGACCATGGAACGTCCATCCGTGCCCATCGAGAAAACGTTTTGTGCGTGCTTTTCCTACGTCGTGCAATAGTGCAGACCAGCGTAGCCACAAATCATCCGACATCTCGGCAAGGTTATCCAAAACTCTGAGCGAATGAAAAAAATTATCTTTATGAGCCATTTCGTTTTTTATTTCTACACCCTGCAAATCTGACAGTTCCGGAAAAATATATGCCAAAATGCCTGTGTCGTACAATATTTTAAACCCAATAGATGGTTTTGGAGCCAATAATATTTTGTTGAGCTCCACATTAATCCGCTCTTGTGTAATGATTTTTAATCGCTCCACATTTTTTGAAATTGCGGCGTAGGCATCATCATCAATGCGGAAGTTTAATTGTGTGGCAAAGCGTATGGCTCTTAGCATACGTAATGGATCGTCGGAGAATGTAACCTGAGGATCTTGTGGCGTTCTGATTAGGCCTTTTTCTATATCCAAGAAGCCGTCAAACGGATCTGTTATTTCTCCAAATGCGTCTTTGTTGAGGTTAATGGCCAGTGCATTAATGGTGAAATCGCGTCGCAGCTGATCGTCTTGTATTGTACCACTTTCCACTATCGGGTTACGGGAGTCTCTGTTGTACGATTCTTTTCGTGCCCCCACAAACTCGTATTCTATGTTTTTGTATTTGAACATAGCCGTTCCGTAACTCTTAAAGTACGATACTTTTATGTTGGGGTTCAGGCTCTTGGCTACTTGGTCGGCTAGTTTAATTCCACTGCCTTCGACCACTATATCCACATCTTTCGATGGTCTGCCAAGAACTAAATCGCGCACAAAGCCACCAATAATATAGGCCTTTTGTTGGTTTGTAGTTGTAATTTCAGAAATGGTTCGAAATACCTTCTTGTCTATATCGTGAGCGAAATTCATTTATTTTATTCTTTCAAAGTTGGCTGCAAAATTACTATTTTATAGCAATTGGTGTAGAAATATTACGGTTTAAAAAATATTCAACAATAAAGAAGTATGCTTGTTTAACAGATAGAGAAAATGTCAGCGACTTGTTTTATGTCGCTATCAAAGCTTCAAGAGTAAGTCAGGATATTGGCATACGATTTGTAAACATATCTACAAATATATATTTATTCATAAAAAGACAGAAAACATGCCTGAATTTTTAACGAAAGAAACATTTAGAGAGAAAATTTTCAACTTTGAAGACAATAAAGAATGGAAATTCGAAGGCGATAAGCCTGCAGTAATCGATTTTTACGCAGATTGGTGTCAGCCTTGTAAAATGGTTGCTCCAATTTTAGAAGAGTTAGCCGAAGAGTATAAAGGTAAAATTGATATTTACAAAGTAGATACCGAAGACCAAAAAGAGTTAGCTGCTATGTTTGGAATTCAAAGCATTCCTTCCTTGCTTTTCATCCCAATGGGTGATCAGCCACAAATGGCAGCCGGTGCTCTACCAAAAGAAACATTCAAAAAAGCTTTTGCCGATGTTCTTAAAGTAGAAGAGCCTGCATAATTGGTATCGCACACGCAAAATTTAGAACTCAAAAAAGGTGACCAAACGGTTGCCTTTTTTGCTTTACGGATGTTTGAAAAAATCATCGCCAAGTGGAATTTCGCGTTTTAGCGCGAACCGGTATCCCAATACAAAAAGCACGTTTCCGTGCTGAAGGTTAATCGTGTTTTTATTTTCGTTTATTATACTGGTAGAACTATTTACTCCTGTGATTGCAGTGTAGAAGCGCCTTTTGCTATAACCAACAGAGTACCGTGCAGTAGAGGTTAGTCCAATGCCATTATTCTCAATTAAGCTCGTCCCTTGTTCTTTCGATGCATTTATAGTTTGTATACCAATGCCCGGCGATATTTCAAGGGTAATAAAAAAATCATCTTTTATTACAAATGTGTAAATGTAGCCAATGCTTATGCCCAGGTTAAATGATGATATTCTGGTAAAAAGTGATTCTTCACCAAATTCGCCTCTGGCAAAGTGGGGTACTAATGTGGAGTCGGTTTGTATGGAACTTATCGATGAGTACCCTCCAATCAATAATGACCCTGCTCTTTTGAGCTGTTTTTCGTTAAAGTCGAAAGCGGCTTTGTATGAAAACTTATCGTAATTCCACGCATACCGCGAAGAAATGCCGATGTTTAGAAAACGAATATCGGGGCGTTGATAATGTACCATGTCGAATTCGTTATACAAAGAATTAAAATCGGCCATATTATTTAAATACATTCCGTTGTATAGTTGCAAGTATATATCGGTTACATACTTGCGAAAGTGCGTATTGATTTGCAGATCGAGTCGTTCCGTTTTGCCATATTTAATAATTGTGGCATCACTTTGCCCTAAACCCACTCCAAGATTAAAACCTAACCACTTGTAAGTAAGTTTCAAACCAATTGATGTTGTAGTATTTGGTGTGTATTCCAGAAAGCTCTCTTTCTCTACATCGGCAATCGAAATTGAAGCTTGTTTTTGGCCAATGAGCAGGCCAATATTCAAATCTTTGTAAAACGATAAGATATGGGTGCTATCTACGTTTTCCCTTTTGTACGAATTGAGCTCAAAAAACGATTGGCCAATGAGCGTTTTGGGTTGTATCAATGCCAACAGTAGCATAAGTGATGCACAAAAGATTATGTTTTTCATGGTATTATTCGGGCTCGTGGGCTTTTCGTTTATTCGTTTTCGTTATTCAGAAAAATGGGTTGTTTGGGCTGGGTGCTTTGCTTTTTAATAGCTTCGTTAATAATAAATTCCATGGCTTGTTGCCCTTCGTCCATGCAATGAATGCTAAAGTTGTTCACGTACATATCGATGTGTTTTCGAATTACTTCATCATGCAAATCTCGTGCATGTTTTTTTACAAAGTCGTAAGATGCCTTTGGGTTCTGAAAGGCAAATTTTATGCTGTCGCCGATTAGTTGTTCTACGGTTTGTTTTACGTCATCAGGCAACGACCGACGAATAGCTATGCCACCTAAAGGTAATGGAAGGTTCATCTTTTGTTCCCAAAGTTGGCCTAAATCAGCTACTTTTTTTAAACCTTTTTTGTGATAACTAAACCGCGTTTCGTGAATGATTAAGCCTGCATCTGCTTCGCCCGAAAGTACTGCTTCTTCGATGTCGGAAAACAGATAACTTTTTTTCTTGATGCTTTCGGGAAATAGAACATTGAGCAATAGATTTGCTGTTGTGTTCTCTCCCGGTATAGCTATACGGGCTTCATGCAGTTCGTTCGGGTAAATTTTATGTTTGCTAATAATTAGTGGTCCATTTCCGAAGCCAATGGCAGCGCCTGAGCGCAGCATTTGGTAGTGCGCTGTTAATTTTGAAAACGCAAAAAAACTAATTTTTGTAATGTCGTTCACCTGATCTGCCGCCATGACGTTCAGTTCTTCAATATCGGCCATTTGCAGGTCGAACGACAGGCCTCTCGTGTCGATGCGCTTGTGGATAAGTGCATCGAACATAAATGTATCGTTGGGGCACGTCGAAATTGCAAGTGATAGCTTCATTTATTTATAATTTTCTCTGTTACAAATTTAGCTAAAACCTCAATGGCCTCATCTAATTTCCAGTTATTTTTGTCGTTTTCTCCTACCATATTCGAAATAGTTCGAATTTGTAATGCAGGCAAATCCATTTTTTCGGCAATGTAGAAAACGGCAGCGCCTTCCATGCTTTCTGTATCGGCATTAAAATGGTTGCGAAGTTTCTGAATTTTTAGCTGGTCATCGGTAATGGTGTCTGACGTAATTCCTATGACTTCTGCAAGGTTTAGTCCCATGCTCCATGCCGGAGCCTGCGGAGTGAAAGTGTTATTCTCTGCCTCCGGAATGCCTGCTTCTTGCCATGTGAGAATTTTATTGTTGCGTTCAACTATCTGATTTGCACTCGTATCGGTAATTACTTTGCAAATGCTTCCCAATTTGTGAATTGGGTTAAATGATCCGGCAACTCCTATGTTTATCAAATCTAACGGCTTGCCGTAAGTGTGGATGTAGTGTAAAAGATTTTTTATAGTGTTAAACTGCCCTACACCCGTAAACAATAGTGTAAAATCGGGTGTTACGTTATATAGAGATTGAACCAATTTGCTTTTATATTCGCCTGATTCGAAAGGAAATGCAAACTCTTTTTTTGTTGCGGCCACTAAAAGATGCTGGTTATTCATAGTTTATGCATTAATCATTACCATAAACATAAGATTTGTTTTACAGTTTGGTTCGCGCTTTGGGAGTTTTTTTAATAATTAAAATATTGTTTCAATTCAAAATAGTACTTTTGAAGCCCGAAAATTATGGTACACATAACACGAAGAGAACGTTTTAATGCAGCCCATCGGTTGTTTCGCCCCGAATTGAACGATAGTGAAAATTACGAAGTGTTTGGTAAATGTTCAAATCCCAATTGGCACGGACACAATTACGAGTTGTTTGTTACTGCTAAGGGGAAGGTAAGCGATGAAACTGGTTTTGTACTCAATTTAAAATCGTTGAGTCACTTGGTACGAGAGGAAATTGTCGATAAGGTCGATCATAAAAACTTGAATACGGAGGTCGATTTTTTGCAGGGCAAGCTTATCTCAACAGAAAATTTAGCCAAGGCATTCTGGAATCAGCTTGAAGCTGGAGTGAAGCTTTTGGGAGCTCAGTTATATTGCATAAAAATTACCGAAACTGAGAATAACTTTGTTGAGTATTACGGTGAGGAATAATCTGCGAAGAGGAAACAAATGCGGATGTTACATAAAACAGTGTGAAACAAATGATAAATTAATCTTAGATACTAAATATTACTGGTCAAGGCTCATCATTAAAGAGTTATATCTGTTGGTCGTGTAAAAATGGCAGGCGGGTTTGGCCACTGACAATAAATTTAAAGCAATGAAGATAAAAGTAAACGGAACGCAGGTTGATGATGGTTATGCCCGCATTGATCAATTTAATGATGAAGCCACAAATGCATTGGCAAAAAACTATAAAGAAATCCTTGGGGCAATTGGAGAAGATCCCGAAAGAGAAGGATTGCAAGATACTCCGGTCAGAGTGGCAAAAGCCATGCAGTTCCTGACGCAAGGTTATCATCAGTCGGCTGATGAGATCTTAAGCTCGGCAAAGTTTAAAGAAGATTATCGGCACATGGTTATTGTGAAAGATATTGAACTGTATTCAATGTGCGAACATCACATGATCCCATTTTTTGGGAAAGCCCACGTGGCATATATCCCGAATGGATATATTACCGGGTTAAGTAAAATTGCACGAGTAGTGGATGTATTTGCGCGCCGCCTGCAAGTGCAGGAACGGCTCACAAACCAAATTCGCGACTCTATTCAGAATTCACTGGATCCATTAGGTGTCGCTGTAGTGGTGGAGGCCAGACACATGTGTATGCAAATGCGAGGAATACAGAAACAAAATTCGGTAACAACTACTTCGGCTTTTACAGGAGCATTTCTTGAAAAAGAAGCAACCCGCGAGGAGTTTATACATTTGATTGGTTCAAAACTATCGTAAACCCGAATTGGGAGTATTAATGTAGTTTTTTTTGGTTTACACACGTTTGTTCATTTAATAAAAACTGTTATGAATATTGTTGTTTTTGGAGGTACAGGTCTTATTGGTCGCGCCTTTTGCCGATATGCATTAATGAATAATCATGTTCCTATTATTGTGTCGCGCAACCCCGACCGATTTGATATACCGTATAAAAAGATAAGCTACACCGATGCCGGCAAGCCAGTTCTTCAGCGCATGTTGTCTGATGAATATGCAGTGGTAAATCTTACAGGTGCCGGTATAGCCAATAAACGATGGAGTAAGCAGCGTAAAAAAGTGCTTGAGCGCAGTCGTATTGAAATGCTCGAACGTATTGAGGTGTTTTTGCAACAAGCCCCGCAGGAACCCGAAGTGTTCGTTCAAGCATCGGCAATTGGGTTTTATGGCGATAAAGGTGACGTTAACGTGGATGAAGATAGTACGCAGGGTAACAATTATTTATCGTGGTTAACCGAAGAATGGGAGAGTGCCTTTAAGGAGATGTCGCTGGAAGATACCAGGAAAGTTATCATTCGTACCGGAATAGTACTCACTAAAGACGGGGGAGTGTTGCCAAAAATGCTTACTGCTTATAATGCTTTTGTTGGCGGACCTTTGGGTGTAGGAAATCAATTTCTATCGTGGATCCATATCGAGGATGAGGTTAGGGCAATTATGCATTTAATTGAAGATTCCTATGCTCGTGGCGCTTTTAACCTTACGGCGCCAGTGCCAGTTACAATGAAGCATTTTGCTCAGACGTTGGGTGCCATACTCGATAAATCTTCTTTTTTTCGTGTTCCTGCCTTTTTATTGAAATTACTTTTTGGCCAAATGGCTCAAGAAACCATGCTGACAGGCGCAAAGGTTCTTCCTAAAAGACTTATGGAGCACGAATTTGAATTTATTTTTACCGATGTCGATCTGGCACTCAGGAATCTTTTACTCAAAAAGCAGTAATTGGTTTTTATTCTATTATTTGGGCTTTGCTCACTTGATGGAGCAACCGGGATGGTTTTATGCAACCTGAAGTTTTCCGGTATGATCCAAAATAGTAGATCGGATATACCCTTATCTCACCCGCTTTAAGTAATGATTTTTTTTTGTAGCTGTTTTTATTTTCACTTAAATATTTGCATGCGTTTAAACAAAAAATCACGCGACTTGTTTATTGTTGAGGTGGGAATGATGAACAAATTTATTTAACTAATTTTAAGATAGCATGCGTTTTTGTATAACACTTTTACTCAGTGTGTTTGCTGCCGGAGTATTTGCTCAAAGCGGACAACTTCAAGGTAGAGTTTTCGATCCGGTGAATAACGAACCTATTCCTTTTGCTAATATTATTGTTTCGGGAACAACTGTTGGTGCTATTTCCGATATCGATGGAACTTTTCGCTTTACGGGGCTTGAGCCCGGGTACATACGTTTGGAAGTTTCGTCTGTTGGATATGCCAAAACAGTTACAAAGCAAGTTTTGGTGACAAACGCACGTGAAGCCTACATTGAAATTGCGCTGGAGCCTGTTTCCGAGCAGTTGGAAACGGTTAATGTGGTTGCCGATCGGTTTCGGAGAAATGTAGAAAGTCCGCTCTCCATGCGTTCAATTGGAGTGGCCGAAATTGAGAAAAATCCAGGTGGTAATCGCGATATATCGAAGGTAATACAATCTTTCCCGGGCGTGGCCTCAACTCCGGCATTTCGTAACGATGTTATTGTGCGCGGAGGAGGCGCAAATGAAAATACCTTTTATTTAGATGGTGTTGAAATTCCCAATCTTAACCACTTTGCTACGCAAGGTGCGTCGGGTGGGCCGGTCGGAATTATAAATGTCGATTTTGTGCGCGAAGTAGATTTTTACTCCGGAGCTTTCCCTGCCAACCGTGGCAATGCGTTAAGTTCGGTGCTAGACTTTCGTCAAGTGGATGGGAATAAAGAAAAAATGAAATTTCGTGCTACCGTTGGGGCTTCCGATTTGGCGCTTACTGCCGATGGCCCCATTGGCGATAAGGCCAGTGTTATATTCTCCGTTCGCCGGTCGTATCTCGAATTTTTATTTACCGTAATCGGTCTCCCATTTTTGCCCGCCTACAACGATGCGCAATTTAAAAGTCGCATAAAACTCGACGATAAAAATGAACTTACCTTTATTGGAATTGGCGCCATCGATCAGTTTGAATTAAATCTTGACGCAAATGAAACCGAAGATCAACGGTATATTTTGAATTACCTACCCGTAAATGAACAGTGGACATACACTGTTGGCGCTGTGTATAAACACTTTCGCGATAACGCCTATAGTACCTTTGTTGTGTCGCGAAACCATTTGAAGAATGTGGCCTATAAATATCAGAATAATGTGGAAGCGCCAGAAAATTTACTATTCGACCTGGAAAGTGATGAGATAGAAACCAAATTTCGCTACGAAGACAACATCCGAATGGATAACTATAAACTAAATTATGGCGTGGGAAGCGAGTATGCAGAATATAATAATAGAACGTATAGTCAGATATTTATAAATGGGCAACCCGTTGATTTGAATTATAATTCAAAACTCGATTTTTTTAACTATAATGCATTTGGACAGTTGAGCCGGAGTTTTTTGGGCAAGCGTCTTGATCTATCATTGGGACTACGGTTCGACGGTAGTTCTTACAGTAAAGATATGGCCAATCCGTTTGAGCAATTTTCACCACGCTTTTCTGCGAGTTACGGACTTACCGAAAAATGGTTTGCAAATTTTAGTACCGGTCGTTATTATCAACGCCCTCCATATACAACTATGGGCTATCGCAATAATGCCAATGTACTGGTCAATAAAGAAAATGGGCTAAGCTTTATTGCTGCCAACCATATCGTAGCCGGGTTGGAATACCGCCCTACCGAAGAGAGCCGTGTTACATTAGAAGGATTTTATAAACAATATGAAAATTATCCGTTTTCAGTTGCCGACTCGGTTGCCATATCAGGTAAAAGCGCCGATTTTGGTGTTTTTGGTGATGAGGAAGTAACCAGTGATGCACGAGGTCGTGCCTATGGGTTAGAATTGCTGGTGCGCCATAATAATTTGTGGGGTATGAATTTAATCAGCTCATTGACGTTGGTACGAAGCGAATTTGAAGAAGCCGACGGTAGTTTTGTTCCTTCGGCCTGGGATAATAAATTTTTGTATAACCTTACGGCGACCCGAAAAATTGGTAAAAACTGGGACGTGGGTTTTAAATGGCGATTTGTTGGCGGCGCACCTACCACTCCATACGATTTAGAAACATCGGCATTAGTATCCGCCTGGGATCGGCGCAATCAGCCGTATCTCGATTATAATCGTTTCAATGCTGAAAGATTAGGGTCTTTTCACCAGTTAGATGTACGTGTCGATCGGCAATTTTATTTCGATAAATGGTCGTTGATGTTGTATTTCGATGTGCAAAACCTATATAACTATAAAGCCGATGTGGCTGATAAATACGTGAATACCGATGAAAATGGTAATGTTCAGATCGAAAACCCAGAAGCTCCAGCCGATCAGCAGCGTTATGTGCTTCGTCGAATACCCAGCGATGGACAAGGAACCGTTTTGCCCACATTGGGTGTTATGATCGAATTTTAAGATGAGGGCTTGTTAATGTAATAACTGTAAACCGCATACTTATGAAAACAATAATTGCTCCTATATTATTAATTTTTGTCGCTACCTCACTTTTGGCTCAGTCAGAGCGAATTCAGCTGAATCTTAATGGAGAGGGCACATCGCTCCACATGATTTTCAACATTGGCGATGCGCATAATTATCCCAGCTTTGCGGTGTGGGCAGAAGAGGTTGATGGTACGTTTATTCAAACGCTTTTTGCCACGGAATCTGTGGCCACAGGTGTTTATCCGTTTAAGCCAGCAGGTAATTTAAGGTGGGTTAAAGGTCCGGGCGAAGCTGCCAGACCAGCAGCACTCCCATATTGGTTTCACAAGCGCGATGGTGCAAAAACTGCCGGAGCCGAGTTGCCGTCGCCCGGAAATAGTGTCCCCGATGCCTATACTGGTGCTACACCAAAGGCAAATGCGCATTTACAGCTTAGAGCTGACGAAAAATTGCCCGAGAAAGTACGCATTCTGGTAGAGGTGAATCAACCGTGGGATGTAAATAAATTCTGGACAAATGCCAAATATGATAATGATATCTATCTCACATCGTGCCAACCTGCATTGGTTTATGCTGTTACCGTAGATTTTAGTCAGCCAATGCATACGTATTACCTGAACCCAATTGGCCACAGCCACCCTTACGGCGCTGATGGATTATTGTACACCAACTTGAAAACGTTTACCACTGCTTTGGATATTTTTAGCGAAATTCGCCTGATATTGCCTGAATAGTGCATCTAAGTAAAGCCTTGGAATTCCGGTGTCCAGCAATAAAACTTCAAAAGTAAGCTATCTTCGTATAGCTTTCGCTTCCGTTGAAGTTTCAGCGAACGCGGACTGTGGAGTGGGACTAATGCACTTTGAAAATCTAAGCATGCCGAGAATCTGGATTGCTGTTTTCGAAGTGGTAATAATGCAGATGTTAGCGTTTTCTTAGGCGTACTGCTTATTGGACAATTAGTTTTCTAATCACGCTGTTTTCTTTAGTGATAATCTCAATTATATAAATTCCGCTGCCGTGTGTGGATATTGTTGCGTTGCTGGTTTTGGGTGCAAATTTCTCCAGTAAATTTCCCGATAAATCATAAACGTTAATCGTCTGAATCATTTCTGCACTGGAAATTGTAGTTGCTGATTTTGTCGGATTTGGAAAAACAGATACGGCCGCTTGCTGTGGTTTGCTAATGTGTGTAAGTTCGCTCACCATGCGTTCTGCACTTTCTATACTGTTAATTACATCAGCTTGATGATAGCCCACTGAGAAAATAACTTGCAGCAAAAGGGTGTCGCTGGCGTTAAGCGTATTTTCGTTTGTAGAAACCATATGTGCCACGTCATTGCCATTTTCGCCGCCGGCCAATGGGCGCTCGTTTGTGAGTGCAAACCAGCGTTCTTCATTGGTAAAACCATCTGTTATGTTAATTCCTTCGGTCTCTTCGTTCAGCTCAAAGGCGTAATGGTGAAATGGTCTGTTTATTATTTTAACACCTACGTACAGGCTGCTTCCGTCCAAGCTGTTGCAAAATGCAATGTTGTTTTCTGTGTCGAAAAAAGCCTCGTTGCTGGCTGCATTGCCCAAATCCCAATCGAAAAAAAGTCCGGCGTGAAAGTTTTCGTAATTAGTGTTTGATTGATTAATGTAACTGTAGTTGAGTATGAATGTCCGATCGAGTTCAGGCGCCTGACTGGCCAGTATTTGCTGCTCAATGTTGATATTCATACTGTTCGTTTTATTAGTGTCGGTCATAACGGCTTCTGAAGCAAAATCCCATAATGTATTCTCAAGCAGGGTTTGTCCGTTTGTTATGTGAAATGGTGTAGCATTCAAAAAGGTGCTTGTCACCAGATCAATTCCATTTCCGTGAATAATGCCCGCTTCCCACACAATATTTCTCATGTTGTCTATCCAAATTCCACTTCCCTGAAGTGGGCTTAGGCTGTTAAATCCGAGCCTTCCATTTGCAGGTGCAGTCATGTTAAGGTTGTTGTCGGTAATGGTTATCCACGATTGGTTTGCCGTAAATGAGAAGAAGCGCTTTCGGATTTTTTTACCGTCGTTCAATGCAAACTGAATTGTAACTTCATGATCGTGTGGAATTGTTTCATCTATTTTTATGGCGAGGTCGCTATCATTAATCTGCGCAAAGCTGTTGATCCCAATAATCCCAAAGTTTATTTGCGGGTCTAATACGGTTGCATACTCCGAGAGCGATGTAATGCTGGCCGAAACCGTAGCGGGGTAAAGGTAATTTATTATTTTACCTGTTAAATGCACTGTGTCGGCTGGCATTGGCGCACTGCTTAACTCCATTTCCAATAGCTCTAACCCACTAATCAGCGTGTCAGTCAGTGCCTGGTAGCCGTCTACGCGTCCGCTCCCTAACTTTCCTGCATGTAGTACATTTTGTGGAATTGTATCGAGCAAGTACGTGGTATTAATAATTTGCTGCCTTATTTGCAAAGCGCTAAGGTGCGGACGTTGATGTTTGATGAGCGCCGCTACTCCGGCTACTGCCGGTGCTGCGAATGAGGTTCCCCATCCGTTTCCGTAACTATTGCCCAATGTTGTAGCGTAAATTGCCGCTCCGGGTGCCGATACATCAACGGTGTGCCCGTAAGTTGAGCCATTCCATCGTTGGTCGTTCTGGTTCGTGGCTGCTACAGACAGAACATTTGGTAATGATGCCGGATAGTAAATGTCTTCGTTATTGCTGTTTCCGGCTGCCGCTACCACAAGCGCATTGCAATCGTATGTGGCATAATCGATTACATCTTGTCCAAAGTTGGTAGGAACCACACCACCCCACGAACAAACAATAATTTGGGCTCCATGGTCAGTAGCATACACAATGCCTTCCCATGCTGTGTTGAGCTGTCCTTCGCTGTTCATGGTTTTTACCGGTAAAAATGTTGTGTTGTACCCAACGCCCGAAATACCGATCTCGTTATTGGTGGCTGCAGCTGCAATGCCTGCAACTCTCACCCCATGTCCGTTTGCATCTGCCTGTGGGTAATTATTGTTTTCGCTCAGATCCCAGCCAAAGAAATTGTCCACAAAACCATCCATATCGTCGTCTATTCCGTTTACCGGGTCGGCATAGTTGTATGCAATTTTTCCGTCCAGATCTTCGTGAGTCAAGTCAGTTCCCGTATCCACAATACCAATCACTACAGTAGAATCGCCTTGCGTAACACCCCATGCCCGGTACATGTCCATTTGGCCGAGGTAGTATTGCGACGTGTGATTGGGATCGTTCGCCGTATCGAAAAGCCGCGGAATGGGTTTGGGCTCTGCATATATTATTGAAGCTTCGTTTTTTATTCGTTTTAGTGCCGATGTGCGCGTAACTTCTGAGGTTGTTTCTACGAAATAAATATCCGACAGCCGGGTTGCTTGTCCTTTTTTGTCATTTGCATGATGTTTTGGAAATGCCGGAATCGCTTTTAATTGCAGTTGTTCTAATAGGTTTTGTAGTTCCGTATCCTTGTTTTGTGTTGTTTTTACAACTATTTGGAACGACTGAGCCATTAATAACTCTGTATAAACTACGATGATTAGCAGAAGAATGTATTTTAATGATTTCATTTTAAATAACTTAGTGGGTTTGAATGTACTATCTTCAATTGTAAAAAAACAAACATAAAGTTAAAAATAGCTAAATAATTGATTATATTTGAGGATTAAAAGGTTAATAATTGCTAAAATATTGTAAAACAGCGTTGGGAAGTGATAAGTGATTTCTCAGGTCATGAAAGTTCCCTCGAAAACACAAAGATCATGAATTGTATTGTTATAGACGATGACTTGCTTTCTCGAAAAATTATTGAAGAGTTTGTGAAAAAATCAGATTCACTTTCGTTAATTGATAGCTACGATAATGCTGTAGATGCCATTCAGGCCTTTAACGGTATAGAAGTAATCGATCTGATTTTTCTTGATATAGAAATGCCCGAAATGTCCGGATTAGATTTTCTGAATACACTTGAAAATCCGCCCCAAATTATTATCGTTTCTGGAAAAGAAAAGTACGCCATTGAAGCTTTTGAGTACGATGTAACCGATTATCTGCTTAAGCCGGTTAGTTTGCCAAGGTTTATTAAATCCATTAATAAAGCACTGAAGCGGTTCAATGATGCTGCTCAAGTTTCGGGCGAAACCAACGACGAAATTTTTATTAAAAAGAAGAACTCGACATTGGTAAGACTAAATTATAGCGACATAATTTATGTTGAGGCACTCGAAAATTACGTTATTGTGGCTACTCATGACGAGCGATACACCATTCACTTTACCATGAAGGCTATTGCTAATAAGCTGCCCGAGAGTAAATTTAAGCGTGTGCATCGATCATACATTATCAATACCAGCCGCATTGATATGATAGAAGATAATACGGTGGTTATTCAGGAAAAGAATGGGACAAAGGTAATTCCCATTGGGAAATCCTATCGCGATAGTTTAATGGATGACTTAAATTTAATTTCCAGGTAGCCGACACTAATCTGTAGGATCATTTTGTTATAAATATGGACTTGCAGAGCTTATAGAATTTTATTTAGAGCCGAACAATACTTTTTTTGAGAAAGGGTGTTGACGGCTCATTTTTATATTAATAAAACCAGAACATTTTGCAAAAAAGCAACCGACAACTTTTCTTTGAGCATGTGGCTCAAACAACTACCGAGCCGCTTTCTATCGAAATTGAGCGGGCGGAAGGTATTTATATGTACGGACCCGAAGGCCAAAAGTATATTGATTTGGTTTCCGGAGTTTCTGTAAGTAATGTGGGGCATTGTCATCCGCAAGTAGTTCAAGCAGTGCAACAACAAGCCGCAAAATACATGCATCTGATGGTATATGGAGAAATGATTCAGGCTCCTCAGGTACAGTATGCAGGGTTGCTGGCCGAGCAATTAGATCCTTCATTAAATTCGGTTTATTTTGTCAATTCGGGTAGCGAAGCAGTTGAGGGAGCACTAAAATTAGCTAAGCGAGCTACGGGGCGTTCAACTATTGTTGCATTTCAAAATGCGTACCATGGTGGAACACATGGAGCATTGAGCATTTTAGGTAATGAATCACTGAAAAATGCTTTTCGGCCATTATTGCCGGGCATTACTCATTTGCCGTTTAACGACTTTCATTCGTTAAAGCAAATTGACAGCACTACCGCTTGTGTGATTGTGGAGCCTATTCAGGCCGAGGCAGGTATAATTTTACCCGAAGATGGCTTTTTGTCGGCACTGCGCAAACGGTGCGATGAGGTAGGGGCACTGCTTATTTTTGATGAAATTCAAACTGGGTTTGGACGAATAGGCGAACTGTTTGCTCATCAGAAATATAATGTTGTCCCCGATATTATGACCATTGCCAAAGGGATGGGCGGCGGAATGCCGCTTGGAGCATTTGTGGCTCAAAACCAATTAATGAGCCTGTTGACGCATAATCCTGCACTTGGGCATATAACCACATTTGGAGGACATCCGGTTTCTTGTGCCGCTGCTAAAGCAGCGTTGGAAGTAACGTTGTTCGAAAAATTGGTGGACAATGCCAGGCATCGTGGAATGCAATTTGCTCACCTATTGGAGCATCATCGCATACGGTCTGTTCGTGGCTCAGGATTATTTTTAGCTGTAGAATTAGATAATATCAATATCCCCGAATTTATGGGTTTTGCTGCTCGCAATGGAGTTGTTTTCGATCCGTTTTTATTTAATAGCACTGCATTTCGCATTGCACCTCCCTTAGTTATTACTGAACAAGAGGTTAATCTTGTGGCTGCGAAAATTCTTGATTTGTTAGACGGTTTTGTGGCTGAAAATGGGTGAGTTGGATTGCGCAATGTACGCCTTAATCGTTATAAGCTGCTGAATTCGTATGGCATTGATAAATGCGTTTTTTTGTTGTCTTTAAATAGGTGTGTAAGTGTTGATGGAAAATCGGCATAGGTTTGTTCTTTTTACAAGTACATGCCTGAGGCAATAAAGCCCGGTTTTTGTTCGTATTGATTTATGATCATTGGCTCTCTATCCGCTTATAGTAAGATTGGCCTTTGCGTTGGTACTGCCAAAAAAGAGTTTTACATTTGTGCGGGTTAAATACCTAAGAGGAAGTTTTAGTTACCATATATTTTATAGTTAAGCGATTTTAATATGAAGGGCAATTGGTTTTTTATTGGGTTCGTAATTGTTATTTTAAACGTTGGAGGTATTAATGCACAGGTTAGTAGCGCGTCTGAAGACTCGCTTGTTGCGGGCTTTCAGCGTTTGAGGGCAGCACAGTCGCTGACAAAAAAAATAGAAATCAACGATTCGTTACGCAGTGTTTTTCGTCGAGTTTTACAGCAACCAGAAAGTTTTCTGTACTCGTTTGATACGCTGAAAACCGTAGGGAAAATCATGTCTCCCGATAATGTTTTTCGTATCATTAATTGGAACATCACTCATCCAGACGGAGCAAGTAGTTATTATGCTTTTTTGCAGTTTTATATTGAGGATAAAAACAAAATTGTGCTAACCGAATTAACCGACATGTCGGAGCGTATGGAGGATGCGGAACAGCAGATTGTAGGACCGGAACAGTGGTATGGTGCGCTCTATTATCAGATTGTTCCGTCGAGCGATCGTAAGCGCAATCATTATTTACTTTTAGGATGGGATGGTGGCGATTTGCTTGTTAACCGGAAAGTGATTGATGTGCTTAGTTTAACATCCAGGGGCAAACCAAAATTTGGGAAGAGTGTTTTCCAATTTGGTAAAGAGCGAAAAAAAAGAGTTGTGTTTGAGTTCTCGTATATGGCGACTATGCGTCTGTTTTACGACCCCGATATCGATATGGTAGTTTTTGAACACATGGTTCCTATTCATAGTGAGAAAAAAGATATTCCAGCCTCTTTTGGTTCCGACCTCACTTTCGATGGACTTGAGTATGAAGATGGAAAATGGATTCTGCGGGAGAATCTCGACGTGAAAAACAAAAAGAAAATATTGAATAAACGAAAAAAAGATATATCTTATACTTTTTAAAAAGATATGGCTTCATTACGAAAAATATTCAAAACGTCCATTTTTATTGCAGAGGACGATCCTGATTTTCTGCGAATGCTCAAGCAACTATTTGCTCGGGGTATAGAAAACTATAAACTATCTACATTTACTTCCGTCGACGATATGTACAAATATGTATTGCGTCGTAGTAGCGGAATGGGACGCACAGTGCTTATATTGCCTATTAGTGCCCATCTTGTTGAAACAAACAATGTGTTTGATACGATTGAGGCTTTCCGCAAAGAGTTGAGGAATGTCCATGTGGTTTTGCTGAACAACCCGGGAGAGTTTGAACAAAAAGAACTGGAACGCTACCACGTAGAGTATTTGGTCGATGATATTATCACCAAAAATAATTTTGCCCGATTACGTATTCAGAATGCAATACGCCGCATTGTAAGTCGCGACGATTTTGTTATTCGGCGCAAATTATTGTACGCATCCGGCGCCACAGCCACATTCTTTTTTCTTATAACCCTGCTGTTGCTTTTTGTGTAATTCCCTTGTAATGTAGCTTGAAGGTTTGCTTTATGCTCATTTACCCTCTTTGGAAATTTGTTCTTCAATTTTTTCTATAATCGCATCAGATTTTTTGATGCTTTTTTTCATCCACTCAAGTAATAAAGCATCTTTTTCCGAATCGGAAATATGCCAATCTATGTCCGACGCCTCAAGTTTCATGCGCAAGTGATGAAGTATAATGGCTACTGAAACAGAAATGTTAAAGCTCTCTGTGAAACCATACATTGGAATTTTCAGGTGTTCGTCGGCCATGTCAATGGCTTTTTGTGTTAGTCCGCGCATTTCTGTTCCAAATAGAAGTGCAACCGGGCCTTTTTCCAGATCAAATGCTTCCAGTTCCGTGTCGTTTGTGTGTGGTGTTGTGGCTACAATGCGGTAGTTTTCTTTTTTTAGTTTGTTAATGGCTGTTTCCAGTGCATTTTCTTGTGCGTGCTGGTTTATCGATAACCATTTTGATGCTCCCATGGCCACTTCAGGGTTGGGCTTAAATTTGTTTTCGGCTTCGATCACATGTACCGACTGTATGCCAAAACAGTCGCACGACCGTAATACCGCACTAGCATTGTGCGATTGGTAAATTTCCTCAATGCCTACGGTTATGTAATTTGTACGTTTGTCGAGAATATTGTTGAATAGTTTAAACCGATCTTCGGTCATAAACGATTTGAGGCGTTGAATGATGTCCTTGCTCATGTGTTAAGTGATTGGTTGAAGTTGGCGACGATTTTTTTTGACATGTGCGGGTGCACATATTTTTTTCGGCCGTATGGTGGCGAAGTTCTAATTTACTGTTTAGTTGTGGAAACATTGGGGTGTGTATCAAAAAAAAAGAGCCCACATCAGGACCCTTTTAATCTTTCAATTCAGAAACATATATTAGCTTACATCTTCTGAAAGATCATTACCAGCTTTAAATTTCACAACTTTTTTTGCTGGAATGCTGATTTCTTGTCCAGTTCTTGGATTACGACCAGTGCGAGCACTGCGTTCGGCTACTGAAAAAGATCCGAAACCTACTAGCTGGATACGATCACCAGATTTAAGTGCGTCAGTTACTGAGCCTACAAAAGCTTCTAAAGCTTTTTTGCTGTCGTTTTTTGAAAGACCTGATTTAGATGCCATAGCATCTATTAATTGTGCTTTGTTCATAAAAATAAAATTTTACGTTTAACCAAATTTTTTGTACCAGTTCATTGCAAATATAGGCCATTTCTAGTCTTTTGCAAATTATAACTATATTTTTTTAACTATTTAACAAAAAACTATTTTATCATACTTGCTTAATAATCAAAATAATAATGAATTATGGCGTATAAGTGGTTGAATTATAGTGATTAATGATTTTTTCTCTGTTATTTCTTTATTCCCGCAATTTTTTCTAACATGTCTGTAGTAAGGGATTTGGGGCGTTCCAGTGGATATCCGAGTGCTCTGTCCCAAATAAGATTTGCAGAAATACCTATGGCGCGACCAATTCCAAATAGTACTGTGTAAAAGTCATATTCGGTAATTCCGTAGTGCCATTGAATAATTCCACTCTGTGCATCAACGTTTGGCCAGGGGTTTTTGGCTTTGCCCTGTTCTTTAAGTATTGGCGGAACTACCTTGTAAAGCATATCTACATATTTAAACAGCAGGTCGTCTTGCAGGTGCTTTAAACTAAATTCCCGCTGTAATTCGTAACGCGGGTCGGTTTTGCGCAGTACCGCGTGGCCGTAACCCGGAATTACCTGGCCTGAGTTTAACGTGTCCCATACAAATTGTTTCATTTCTTCTTCGGTGGGTACTTCGCCGCCCATTCGCTCACTAAGCTGCTGCAACCAGCGGAGTACTTCCTGATTGGCTAAGCCATGTAACGGTCCTGCCAGTCCGTTTACCATCGACGATATGGAAAGATAAATATCGCTGAGCGTACTGCCTACCAAGTGGCCTGTGTGAGCGCTAACGTTACCACTTTCGTGGTCACTGTGTATAATAAAGTGCATTCGAGCAACGTCGTCGTAAGGTGGCTTTATACCCATCATGTGGGCAAAATTAGCGCCGAAGTCTTTATGCGGATCGCTCTGAATTCGTTTGTCGTCTCGGTATAGCTTTGTGTATATGTAGGCTCCGATTTCTGGTAGTTTAGCCAGTAGGTTAAGTGCATCTTCAAATGTGGACTCCCAATAGTCTTTTTTGGCAACTCCTGCATGATACTTTTTGGCGAAAAACGATTCGCGCCCCATCGTAAGTATGGCAGTAGAGAATATTGTCATTGGATGACTACAGCATGGGAAAGAGTCGATTACTTCGTAAACGTATCTTGGTAAAATTCGTCTTTTTGAGAATTCGTCAAGAACTTGTTCCAGCTCTTTTTCATTGGGAATTTCTCCGGTAACCAATAAATAGAATAGTCCTTCTACATAGGGCATGTCTGCGCCTTTAGGCTTTGGGAGCTTCTCGAATACTTCCTTCAATTTGTATCCGCGGTACCTGATCCCTTCTTTTGGATCGAGGTACGAGATGTCGGTTACTAAACATTTGAGACCCCGCATTCCTCCAAGTATTTTTCCAATGGTAACTTTGTCGACCTCTACATCGGCGTAATCTCTCATAAGGCGCTCTGTGCGTGGTCTGAAGTCTTCGATTTTTTGAGCTAGTTTTTCTTTAAATGTTATCATTGTGTTTAGTTTTAGTTTTTAATAATTGGTCAGACGCTGCCACTTTTGTGGAACCCCGGTTCGTAGCTATGTGCCACCAACGGGGAGTTGTGTAAGTGTGTTGCTGGACGTTCTACACTTCTTTTTGTTTAATGAGGTTCAGTGCCGATCCGGCATGAAACCACATTATTTGTACAGGACTATAAGAGTGTTGGGCTTCAATCGTTTCCAATGTTCCATCAGTGTGGTTTAATTGCAGGCGAACTGTTTTTCCGGGTGCCAGTTTGTCTATTTCAAACACATCTATTGTATCGTCTTCTTGTATTTTATCATAATCTTCGGGACGATTAAATGTCAGTGCCAGTACTCCCTGCTTTTTGAGGTTTGTTTCATGAATTCGGGCAAACGATTTGACAATAACCACTCTAACGCCTACGTGGCGGGGTTCCATTGCAGCATGCTCACGCGATGACCCTTCTCCATAATTTTCGTCGCCAATTACTATCGATTGTACCCTGTTGTTTTTATAATCTCGGGCTACAGCTGGTGTTTTGTCGTATCCGCCAGTTATTTGGTTTTTTGTGTTAGACTTATCTGTAAAATAATTGACCGCACCCAAAAGCAGGTTATCCGAAATATTATCTAAATGACCTCTGAACCGTAACCATGGCCCTGCCATTGAAATATGGTCAGTTGTGCATTTTCCCTTTGCTTTAATTAATATTTTAAGTCCTGTAATATTTTCTTCATTGTTTGGCGCAAAAGGTGTTAATAGTTGTAACCGATTCGACCCTTTTTGTACAACTATTTTTATATCGCTACTGTCTTTTGCAGGTTCGATGTATCCCATTTCTTTAATATCAAACCCATTTTTCGGAAACTCTTCGCCCGACGGTGGATCGAGATAAACCTTTTCTCCATCTTCGTTTATGAGTGCATCTTTAAGTGGATTGAATGTAAGCGAACCGCCTATGGTGAGCGCGGTAACCAGTTCAGGTGAAGCTACAAAACCGTGCGTGTTGGGGTTTCCATCGTTTCGTTTCGCAAAGTTGCGGTTAAATGAAGTGAGGATGGTGTTTTTCCGCTCGGGATCGTCGGTGTGGCGTTTCCATTGCCCAATGCAAGGGCCACAGGCGTTAGCCAGAACTACGCCGCCAATGTCTTCAAAGTATTGAAGTATGCCGTCGCGCTCGGTAGTGAAGCGAATCATTTCTGAACCCGGCGTAACCATAAACTCTGTTTTTACTTTCAGCTTTTTTTCTTTGGCTTGTTTGGCTATGGAGGCCGCACGGGTCAGGTCTTCGTACGATGAGTTGGTGCATGAACCAATAAGCCCAACCTCAATGTCTAACGGGTAGTTGTTGGTTTTTGCATCTACTCCCAACTTGCTGATTGGGTGCGCTAAGTCTGGCGTAAACGGTCCGTTTACCAGAGGTTCTATTTCTGAAAGGTTTATTTCTATTACTTTATCGAAATAATCGTATGGATTGTCGTACACTTCGCTGTCGCCTGTGAGGTGTTGTGGTAGTGTGTTGGCCTGATTGGCCACATCTTCACGACCAGTGATGTGAAGATAGTCGCTCATGCGGCTATCGTAGCCAAATAGCGATGTGGTGGCGCCAATTTCGGCTCCCATATTGCAAATGGTACCTTTCCCTGTACAGCTAATCGACTGGGCGCCTTCGCCAAAATATTCGAGGATATAGCCCGTGCCGCCTTTGGCGGTTAAAATTTCAGCTACTTTAAGAATAACATCTTTTGACGATGCCCAGCCATTGAGTTTCCCGGTTAGCTTAACGCCAATAAGCTTTGGCATTTTTAGTTCCCATGGCATGTCGGCCATTACATCTACAGCATCGGCTCCGCCAACGCCAATCGCAACCATTCCCAGTCCACCTGCATTTACCGTGTGCGAGTCGGTTCCAATCATCATTCCACCGGGAAACGCATAGTTTTCCAGTACTACCTGGTGAATAATTCCGGCACCGGGAGACCAGAATCCCAGACCATATTTTTTCGATACAGATTTTAAAAATTCAAACACTTCGTTGTTTTGGTTCCAGGCTGTCGTGAGATCCTTTTCGGCGCCAACCTGTGCTTGTATGAGGTGGTCGCAGTGCACGGTAGAAGGTACAGCTACTTGCGAACGGCCTGCATTCATAAATTGCAATAGTGCCATTTGCGCCGTAGCGTCTTGCATGGCAACTCTGTCTGGCGCAAAATTTACATAGTCTTCACCGCGCTTAAATTCCCTTAGTTTTTCACTTTTGTGAAGATGAGTGTATAGAACCTTTTCGGCCAACGGCATTGGCCGATTGAGCACTTTACGGACTTTTTCAAGTTTTGATTCATAGGAATCGTAAACTTTTTTAATGAGGTCTAAATCAAACAGCATAGTGTGAGTCTTTTAATTTTGTAGTTGTTTAACAAGAAATCGGTTTCTTTTGTTTTGTATTTACATAATTAGGCAAATTTCAACGTAAATACTAATTTATTTTTCTGCTATTGTATGGCCATCGTTGTTTCTATTTTGTTTAACAAATAGCGCAATACGTATTTTATTTTCATAAACATATAAATATGTTAATATATGTAATTTGTTTTATTTGACCAAATTGTTTTCAGGTTTTCTGTTTTATCTTCGTGTAATGCCGCTAATGGGGGCTTACACAAAGCGTAATTGAAATTTAAGGGCAGTGTTGAGTTGTGTCATCGTTTTTTTGTAATTTGTAAAGTAAAATTATCTTGTATGGCTAGGTTGTTGATTATTACGGTTTTGTCTTTGGCTTTTTTTTCTATGTGCAGAGAGCCCTCCAGTAGCTTTGTTCCCAATGCCCGGCAGAAGGAGTGGTTGGCAAGTAATGAAGTTGCTATTGGAATATATCCATTTTATCCTCCCTATGCTTATTTGGAGGAACGAAACCATATTGTGGGGTTGTTTCCCGATTTGCAGAAAATTGTTTCTGAAACCACGGGTTTGCAGTTCAGGCAAGTTTTTTATCCTTCGTGGCATCATTATTTGGCTGCAGCCAAAAGAGGCGAGATTGATATAATTAATCCAATTATTCCAACGCCTGACAGACGTAACCATTTATTATTTACCAAAACTATTGTCATGGATCCTCATGTGATTGTGGGGCCGGAGATAGGTGATGTGCCCGGGAGTGTGGAAGCGCTTGCTCAACGCGAAGATATTGTTATTGCAACTGTTGAGGCCTATTTTATTGCCGGATTTATTCGTGAGAATTTTCCAAATCACCGTATTCAATATTATGCTGATGATAGCGAATGCATGCGGGCAGTGCATAACGGTGATGCTGATGTGTTTATGACGCAGAAGTATACTGGTAATTTCTTTTTAAAGCAATATCCCGACCTGAAAATTTTATCTGATATTCCTTCCAATACCATGCTTTCGATTGGAGTGCACGAAAGTCAACCTCAGTTGTTTGAAATTATTTCGGGTGCAATAGATGGTATTTCAGAAGACGATATGGCGCAGTTGATTAATAAATGGTCGTATCAATATTATTTGCCCGTTTATCGAAAGGCCAGCTTCTGGGTGGTCATAGGTGTGGGAGCATTGGTCGTTGTATTGTTGTTGCTTGTTTGGAATAAGGTTCTTACTATAAAGGTACGACAGCGTACCGCCGAATTACTCAGCGCAAAAGAAAAAGCAGAAGAGAGCGATCGGCTGAAAACGGCTTTTGTTTCTAATATTTCCCACGAAATTCGCACGCCCCTTAATGCCATTAATGGGTACGCCGAATTGTTGGCTTTACAATATCCCGACTCGAGTATAAATCGTTTTTCGTCAGAAATCATTGCCAGTAGTCATCGGTTAACCACTATTATTGAAGGTATTGTGCTTTTTGCGCGATTAGAGCAAAGCCGGATTTTACTGCATGAGCAGGAGCGGATTCTGGCAGATTTGATTTCTGCAGTTGTGGCAAAAGTTGCTGAAATGTATCCTGCAAAGAAAAGTAAGGTAACCATTAAAACAGAGTTTGAAAATGATAAACAAATCATTTCTGTTGATCCTTATTATTTTCAGAAAATGTTGTTTTTCGTTATCGATAATGCGCTGAAATTTACAGTCAAAGGAACAGTTACCATTGGTTGGGTTTATAAAAATGCGAAGATTGTTATTTTTGTTGAGGATACCGGAGCCGGTATTTCTGCAGAGCTGTTGCCCGGTATTTTCGATAAGTTTTATAAATTCTCGGCCTCTAAAGATCGGTTTTTCCCGGGAACAGGAATTGGGCTCACCATATCGAAAAAATTGGCCGATATGCTAGGGTTCGATTTAGATGGGCACTCTGAAATGGGCAAGGGGTCGACATTTTATTTTGTTCAGCGGCACGCTAAAGCATAGTGATGGGTGATTTTGGTCGTGTTTTTTTTCTCAAATTATTGCATTAAAAAACGGGCGATATAATTATCGCCCGAATTTCTTTAAGGGTTTGTAATTCTAATTTTGTGTTTTAATCCAGTTTACAAGACCTTTATTCTTTATTATTTCCATCAACTTTTCCGGAAGCGGTGGAATGTCGAATTCTTTATTGCCCACTACAACTTTCCCCTTTTCTAAGTTGGTATCAATTTTATCGCCGGGTTGGTAAGCGTCCACAATATTTTTATTGACAATTAGCAGCAGTCCCTGATTGATACAAGAGCGGTAAAAAATACGGTTGACCGATTTTACAATAACGGCTTTTACGCCTGCATGTGCCAGCCCCACAGCCGGATGTTCGCGTGAGCTTCCGCAACCGAAATTCTCTCCGGCCACAATAATATCGTTTTGGGCTACATTTTTGGCAAAGTTCTCGTCGAACCCGGTAAACAAATGCTCCATTATGGCCTCCGGGTCGGAGCTCATGATGTTGTATGTCAGGTTTCCGGCAAACATTTGGTCTGTGTTTAGGTTGTCGGCATCGGCGTAATTCCAAACTTCATTGGTTTTCCGATTGTCGTTTGGCTCAATTTCAATGGTATTGCCTTCTTCTTTTACGTAACCAAATGACTCGTCGCCCGGAGTAACCCTCGGGTCGGTAATTTTTCCTGAAAGTGCGCTAAATGCAACTGTCGCTGGCGATGCAAGGAAAATTTCGGCTTCTTTGTTACCCATGCGGCCTTTAAAGTTTCTATTGGCTGTAGAAATTACCCTGTAACCATCGGCCGGTATGCCCTGGCCGGTGCCCAAACACGGCCCGCAGCTGGCACCCAGAATGTTGGCGCCCGATTCTATAAGATCCGTAATTACGCCTTCTTTTATGGCTTGTAAATATATTTTCTTCGAAGCCGGAGCCACAAGTAATTGAACGTCTTTGTGTACTTTTTTCCCTTTCAGAACTTTTGCTGCAATGCGTAAGTCTTCAATTCTTCCGTTAGTACACGTGCCAATTAGCGCTTGCTGTATGGGTTTGCCGGCAACTTTCGCTACTGCTTTTACATTGTCTACATTGTGCGGCGCTGCAGTTAAAGGGAAAAGTTCGCTCAGGTTAATGGTCATTTCCTGCGCGTATGATGCGTTTTCGTCTGACCATACACTATTTTTCAAATCTCCGATGTACTCTTTTAATGTTTCATCGGGTGGGAAAACGGCGTTTTTCGCTCCCATTTCTGATGCTAAGTTTGCAATAGTCATCCGATCAGAAATGGATAGTGTTTTTACACCATCGCCATGGTACTCAATACTCATGTAATTTGCTCCAGCTGAGCCAATAACTCCAATGATGTGTAACGATAAATCTTTGGCATACACGCCTTCTGGCATTTCCCCGGTAAGGGTGATTTTTATGGTGTCGGGAACACGAAACCATGTTTCACCTCGCCGCCATATGCCGGCAGCTTCGGTACGGTCTATTCCTGCTGCAAGTGTATTGAATGCTCCTGCAGTGCACGTGTGACTGTCGCTACCAACAATAATCATCCCCGGCTTGGCGTGGTCGGCCATTATCTGATGGCAAATTCCGTCCCCTACATCGTGAAATTTCGAAACGCTCTGATCTTTTGCGAATTCGCGTATGGTTTGATATTGTGTAGCTAATTTTGCACTTGTTGGTGGGGCATTATGATCCAAAACCATTAAGAGTTGATCGGGGTTATGGACTTTTTTGCCATCCATTTTATTGAATGTGCCTTTAATGCTGGCGCTGTTGTCGTGTGTCAATACAAGATCGGGCTTTTTAAAAACGATACTGCCCGCTTGTGCGCCCAGAATTTTTTCGACAAATGTTTGTGATTGCATAGTAGTTATTATTTAAAAGAGTCCGCCTCGTTGGTAAATTTCCATTTGCACATCGCTGAAAGGTGTAATTTGTCCCTTAGTGCCTTTCGATTTGTTTTCTATTTCTCCGCTTTCAAAACTCACCTTAATGGTGTCGCCAGTTTCAATTTTCAGCTTTTTTATATCGTCGTAAGTGAGTATTGGCATGGCTGCGTTGATGGCATTGCGTTCGTAAATGGCTCCAAACGATTCTGCAATAATAGCCTGTACATCCAGTGCTTTGAAACAGTCAACGGCTTGTTGGCGTGAGCTTCCGCTTCCAAAGTTTTTTCCCGTAATTACAATGTCGCCGGGTTTCGATTGCGATGCAAATTTTTCGTATCCTTCAAGGTTGTCGAAGGTGTAGGGACCCATTTCGTTCATGTCGGTGATCGACAGGTATCGATTATGAAAAATCATGTCTGTATCGATATTGTCTTTTTCGATAAACCATATGCGACCTTCAATTTCTGTTTTGCTGCTTTGCGCATTTTGTTCTTTTTTTGCAGTGGCGTGGTTTGCAGGGCCGCTACCGCTTTCGAACAAGAGTGGTTCTTCCGGAATGTTTTCGGGAGTAGTGATGTAACCTGCTACGGCCGATGCGGCTACTACTGCCGGCGAGGCGAGGTATACTTCTCCTTTGCCTTGCTTGCCGGGAAAGTTTCGGTTTCCGGTACTAATGGTAATTTCGCCCGGGCCGTTCTGGCCTACTTGTCCGGCGGCACAGCCTGCACAACCTGCGTTTGAAAGGAGTGCTCCGGCATTTTTAAAAATTCGTACCAGCCCCTCTTCTAAAGCTTGTTCCCATACTTCGTTTGTAGCAGGCACAATTTTCAATACTACACCCGGAGCTACTTGCCGGCCATTGAGAATGGCTGCGGTGGTGCGTAAATCTTCAATGCGTCCGTTTGTGCAGCTTCCAACAAATGCAGAGTCTATTTTTACTCTTTTTAGTCCGTTTATATTTGTGGTGTCGTGTGGCGCTCCCGGGAGCGATACCTTGGGTTCGAATTTAGTAATGTCGATGCTGATTTCCTGATCGTACTGTGCATCGGTATCAGCGAGAACGGCTTCAATTTTCTTTCCGGAGCGTTGTTCGCTGTAGTTTATAATAGCTTCTGAAGGTGGAAACAGAAGAATAATCGCACCCATTTCTGTTCCCATGGATGCTATTGTAATGCGTTCGTCGAGTGTGAGTTCATCGATAGCTTTGCCGTAAAATTCGATCGAATAGCCTAAAAGCTGGTTTGCACCAAAGCGGTCGAGAAGGTTGAGAATAATATCTTTTGCTGATATCTTTTCGGGGCGGGCTCCTTCAAAATTTAATTTGATTGAGTGCGGTGTTTTAAACCAAATAGAACCGTTAGCCCATGCTGCGGCTATATCTTTATCGCCCATGCCTTGTCCAAAAGCACCTACAGCACCAAGAATGTTGGCATGTGAATCGGTTGTAATGGCTGTGGTTCCCGAATAGGCCAGTCCTTCATGTATCATGGTGTGCGTGCCAATACCATTATCGATATCGTACACTTTAATGCCGTATTCGCGGGCAAATTGACGGCAAATATGCTGATTGATAGCGTATTTTTGATCTGACCCGGTTGGATTGGTGTCAAAGGTGAAAAATGTTTTTGTTGGGTCGTCGATACTTAATTGGTTGTCTCTGATGTTTTTTACCACATTCGGACCCCCGAAGTCGCGTGCTGCGCGCACGTCTATTTCAATGTCTACAATGTCTTCGGGTTTTACCACGTCGCGGCTGGAGTGGTTGGCCAGTATTTTTTCAATAATTGTCATGCCCATAGTTTCGTAATTTTTTTTTGTTTTGCTTCCGAGCAAATATAATCAAATCCTTAGTTTGAGCTTATTTATTTTCGCTATTTCGGGATGGAATATTTGTGCTATAGCACTTTTCTAAATTTGAAGCCGATTGACTGTATTTTCCGGCCTTTGCAGAAGTCTTTCGGATGAAAAAGAATGAGTTTGTTTTTTTTCTGTGGTTGAAATAGGTTTGTTACCAACGGAAACCGACAATTAGAATGTCGTCGATTTGGTTAATAGGGTTCTGCATCCACTTTTCAATTTCTTGTTTTAGAATTTGATCTTGCTGATCTATAGGGAGCTGGTGGATTTCTTTCAGGAGTTTTTTGAATTTAGGCGATCCATATTTTTTTTCTTTTTGGCCGCCAAATTGGTCTCGGTAGCCATCGGTAAACAAGTATATGGCATCGCCCTTTTCGAGTTTGAAGTATTTATTTACAAATGGTTTTTCTCTGTAATGGATGGCAATGGGTTGTCTGTCGGGTTTGAATTCAATTATTTCGTCGTTTCTATAAATGAGCATGGGGTTATTGGCTCCTGAGTAGGTTAGCGTGTTATTCGATGTGTCGATATCGACAAATGCAATGTCCATTCCATCGCGGGCTTCGCGTACATCGCCTGTTTGGTGAAGCGATTTTTTTACGCGTCTGCGGAGTTTTTCTAATACCTGACTCGGTTCGGTTACTTCTGGTTGTCGGGCAATATCGTTTAAAAACGAAATCCCCAGCATGCTCATAAGCGCTCCCGGTACTCCGTGTCCGGTACAATCGGCAACAGCTATTAAAATGTGGTTATGGATTTTTTCTATCCAGTAAAAGTCGCCGCTCACTATTTCCAAAGGTTTGTAAAAAATAAGGTGTTCGGGAAGTGTAAGTTTAAGGTCTTCTTTTAGAGGGAATAGCGCTGTTTGTATGCGCTGTGCGTACCTGATACTGTCGGTTATTTTTGTATGACTGGCTTCTATTTGGTCTTTTTGCCACGATACTTCACTCATTAATTGAGTAAGTTCCTCGTTTTTTTCTTCAATTTCTACTTTTTGCTCGGACAGTAGTTGGCTTGCTCGTTGTTTTTGTCTGTTGCTTCTAATCATTTGTATAATGAAGAGCGACAGCAGAATAAATGCACCAATAAACATGTTTCGAATGGCTTTTTGGCGAGCCAGTTCTTTTTCTTGTTTCAATTCTTTAATGAGTTCCTGAGCTTCGCGCACCTGCATTTCCTTTTCGTGCTTGTATTGCATCTCAATACGTATTATTTCTTTGGTATTGTCGGCATTGAGCAGGCTGTCGTTCATTTTGTTGAAAAGTTTCAAATAATTATATGCCGATTTGTGTTTTACGAGTTGTGCATTGGTCTGATGAAGAATTTCTGCTGCATCGCGAATAATTTCCACTTTGCCCAGATTTTTGGCTATGTCGAATGCATTTTGTGCGAATCCCGATGCTTGTTCGATTTCACCCTTTTTTTGATAGTGTGATGCCATGCCAATGTATGCTTTAGCTAACTCTTGTCGGGCTCCTAATTCCTTTGCTGTTTTTAATGCTAATTTGTGATAATGAAAAGCACTGTCGGGTTGATGCATTTTGTCAAAAACCATTGCTTTACCATGGTAATTTTGCGTTAGAAGCTGGCGATCTTTAATTTGCCTGATGTATACTGCTGCATTAGTATAAAAATGAAGTGCTGATGCTGTGCTGTCTTGTTTTAGGTACAGTTCGGCAATATTGTTCATTGTATTGGCAATGTTTTGTTTGTCGTCATTTTTTTTGCTTATTTCTATGCTTTTCAACAAATAGCTGATGGTTTCGTTGTAGTCGTTAAGCGTATAGTAAACCACCGCTATGTTGTTGTAAGTTACTGCAATAGCTTTTTCGTGCTTTAGTTCTTCGGCGGTTTTCAGCGTAAGCAAATAGTTGTCTAGCGCTTTAATATAGTTGCCGCGGTCGCCATGTATGTTTGCTTTGTTGTTGTACGCCGATAGAATGCTGAACGTGTCGCGGGTGGCTTGTGCTATTTCTAACCCTTTGTCGAAATAGTAGAGTGCCGAATCGAATTCCCCGCGCCGCTTGAGGGTGGCAGCTAGTATATTTAAGAGCGTTTTTTCTATTTCTAAATTATGAATTTGTTTGTTTAAATTAAGCCCCTCTTTTGCATTGCTTTCTGCTTGCTCCAAATTGCTCAAGAGATAATAGGCATTTGCTTTTTGGGTAATTGCGCTGAGTAATTTTTGATTATTGTCGTTTTTATGCAGTTCGTATCGTTTTTGGCTAATGATTAATCCGCTGTCGTGCATATTGTTGTTGTGGTAGGCGCTTGATAGTCTCGTGTAAGCCCTCTCCAGCTGCCGTTTGTGGTTGGCTTTTGGCAGTATGTTCACTGCTTTGCGCAGATGCGGAATAGCCGAATCAAGACTATTATTATCGGAAAAATAGACGCTAATAATGATGTGCCCTTCCGAAATTCCTTTGGGAAAGTTTGCTTCTTCGGAAGATTTAATTGTTTCCCTGGCAATTTTTAAAGATTTCTCGGGCTGTGTACTGTAGTACAAAATGGCCATTTCCTGTTTCATAGAAATGGTGGTAGTGTCGCTTTCTGTCCCTTGGTTTATAAGCACTTGAAGACTGTCAATGGCTTTCTGTTGGGCAAAGCCACCCAGTGTGAGTGTGATCGTAATAATTAATATGTAAATGCGCTGCATTGTTTAGTTGTTGGTTAGAGGTTTGTCTGGTGCTTTTTCTTCGATATTGAGCATAAAATACTTATGTAGTTTACAACTTCATCGGAAGGGATTATTTCTCCCGAATGACCTCTTCGTAATACGCTAAAGAGGGCTTCCGGTGATTTTAAATTGGCAAAAGCAATAAGCGCAGCAATGGAACCGTATCCGCATACGCTGATGTTGTGTTTTTTTACGGTGTTGATTACAGCGGAATGGTTTTTCTTTTTGATAGCGTCAATTACTAAGTCGTCTTTTGCTCGTGCGTTGGTTAAACTCTCGAAATGTGTAAAGTCCGACGATGCAATGACAAGAATTTTTTTTCCGCTGTTTTTTTCGAATTGCACTAGTTTTTGTGCTACTTCTTGCGTGTTTAGTGCTGTAGGACGGCCAATGGTGATAACTGAAATATTCTTGATTTCGGGTCGGTAGTAGCAAAGGTATGGAAGCATTACTTCGGCGGCATGTTCTTGTTTTTGCACTGCCATGTCGTGCTGAAAAAGTTGGCTGTTCAGTAAATCGCGGTCGGTTTGGTAGGTAATACCCGGAATTTCCCATTTTAAATGACTGTCGATACACACATCGGGGCTATTGGCGGTGTGGCTTGGGCTAATAATTACTACGGTGTCGAAATGTTGTTTTTGAATATGGTGAAAGAAATGTACGGCCTGATATCCGCAATAAACCAAGCCTGCATGAGGAACTACGCCGCCAAGCACTGTTAGCTCAGCATCTGCAATGTGGGAGAGATTGTTGATCTCTCGTTTTTCGATGTATTCAATGAGCTTTTGCGTTTCTTTTGCTTCTGAAGGGTAGAATTTTCCTGCAAATTGTGCTTTTCGGGTCGACATATCTATAAAATTAATGGGATTTCAGTATTGCAATTTAAACATTTCTTGCCATTTAGACCAAGGGTTTTTACGCTATAACCGTTTCTTTCGATAATTATTTTATCACAATTCGGGCAAACCGTGTTGGCTTCTTCGCCGGTATTACCTGCATAGACGTAATTTAATGTTTCGTTGGCTTTTGCTACAAAATTGTGAATTTTTGTGATGTTTGTAGCGTCATGCGCGTATTTGTATCGTGGAAAATAACGACTTACATGTAAAGGTGTGTTTTTTCCTGCGTGTAGTGCAATCCATTTGCACATGGCCTCAAAATCGGCAATGGAATCGTTCGTATCGGTAATTAACAGGTGTGTAATTTCTAAGTGCGAATTTGAATCCGAAATTTGTTGTATTGCATTCAATACGGGTGCTAATGAACCTCCCGTATATTTTTGATAAAAATGGTTTGTAAATGCCTTCAGGTCAATATTAAATGCATCGGTATGTTCAATGAGTTCTGCCAAAGGTCTGGGATTAATGTACCCGTTCGATACCACCGAAGTGGGAAGATTATGATATTTAGCTAGTTTGAGCGTTTCGATCATAAACTCAATATTAATGATTGGCTCATTGTATGTAAATGCTATTCCACCCTTGAGTTGTTGATTCAGGGCTTCTTCTACCAACTGTTTTGGTTGCACCGTGTGACTTTTTGCTGTTTGCTCCACAAAAGCTTGGGAAATGGAGTGGTTCTGGCAAAAGTTGCATCGAAAATTGCAGCCGTAGCCACCAATTGAGAGTACCTCTGTGCCCGGATGGAAATGATAAAGAGGCTTTTTTTCAATTGGATCGGAAGCTGCCGCACTGAACTGCCCGTAGCCTAAGTTTATTAGTTTTCCGTCGATGTTTTTCCGGGCTTTGCACACACCGGTTTCTCCCGGTTTTAGCTCGCATGTGTGCGGACACAACATGCATTGTACATGTGTTGAGGATATTTTATTGTAGAATTGGGCTTCGTGCATTTGTTTTTTCTGTTTTGGTGGAATTCGAATACGTTTTTTCGCGATAATAGTGGCTATGCGAGCTGATAGGCAACCGTTTTATGGGAGCTATAGTTCAGCGGATCGCCGTTTCTGCACGCGGATAAACCTTACGCGTACCGTGTGCTGGTAAACCTTAGGAATGTGAGCTCATCATTAGTTTGCATGGCTATTCCGGCTTTGCGTTTTACAATGTCTATTTGTTGTTGTGCAGTATCAACTCCTTCGAGGTTTGGGAGTAGTACTCCTTTGTAGTAGCCGTCGGTAATAATTAGTCCGAAGCGTTTGGGGTCGAGGTCGTTTGGTGTAGTTATTTCGGGTTCGCTAAGCACATCTACTGTAAAGTAAATTGAATCGAGTTCTTTTACTTTCACAGGATTAAAGCGCGGGTCGCGTGTGGCAGCAGAAATGGCATTTTGCACAATTTCGTTGAATAAATTGTCGAATTGTGGTTCAATGGTTCCGATACAGCCTCGCAGGTTGCCGTTTTTTGTGTGAATCGATGTAAAGCAACTGTGTTTTAGTGAAAATTCCGGCTCGCTATTGTCCGGTTTTTTCAGCCGTTTGCCTTCTGTAAGAAATGCCGTCACGGCTTTTCGGGCAGTTTTTGCATAAATATGTTCTTCTTGCATAAGTTGTCGAATATTTTTGAATAATAATTATTCCAGGCTGTGCTTAGCGCCAATAATTAATTCGTTAGTGACAAAATAGTCGATACGAATGCAGAAAAGATACGAAAAATCAATACTTTTTCAAAAAATCGACCAGTAAAACGACCATGTACACTGCAAATCCATCGATTACCAAATAGGCTATTAGCTGCTGCCAGCCTACTTTGTGGTGAAATACGCCGATGCCTAAAACCAAAGAAACGGTGACGATGAGCATGATGATAATGAGGAGTGCAAAGCTTGCAAATAACTTGGTTATGCCTTTGCGCCGGGCTTTTTTCTGCCGTACCGGGCGTTTCTTTTTGAGTAAATCGCGAATGCTGCGACCAATAATGAATGCCACGGCTGTAATGCCTATAATGAAAACGGTTTGTAACATGGTTTTATTCTTTTGTGTAAATGCGTTTTACGCGTGCCGAAACGCTTGTTAATACTTCGTAAGGTATGGTGTTGAGCCATTCAGCTACTTGTGTAATGGGTAGTTCGGGGCCGAAAATAATTACATCGTCGTTTACTTTTGCGTGTGTGTTGGTAATGTCTATCATCGACATATCCATGCAAATGTTTCCCACAACCGGACACAGTTTTCCGTTTATCCAAACTTTGCCGGTACCGTTGCCTAAAGCCCGGCGGAAACCATCGGCGTAACCAATGGGAATGGTGGCAATTCGGGTTGGTTTAGTTACTGTACCTTTGCGTCCGTAACCAACGGTTTCGTTTTCTTTGACTTCCCTAATTTGTGCTATTCGGGTTTTTAACCGGCTTACTTGTTTTATATCTTCGTTGAGTTGGCTCACACCATACAGCCCAATTCCCAGTCGCACGTAGTCGAACTGGTATTCGGGAAACCGTTCGATGCCTGCGCTGTTAAGAATGTGTCGTTTTATGCTGTAGCCCAACTGTAATTCTATGGTATTGGCCATTTGAAGAAAGCTTCTCGCTTGTTGATGCGTAAATGCATCGTGTTTGCTTTCGTCGCTCGCTGCTAAGTGCGAAAAGGCCGATTTTACTTTTATGGCAGGATGCCGGTTAAGATCTTTGCAAACACTTGCCAGCTGTGATGAGTTGAACCCCGAACGGTTCATTCCCGTGTTGAGCTTAATGTGCACGGGGAAGTTTCGCTGCCCCCTGTTATCAGCGTATTTGCTAAACTTATTTAAAATATGGTGCTCGAATATTACCGGTTCTAGTTTGTGATCCATTATATTTTCAAAATCCGATACATCGGGATTCATTACCATAATTGGTGTTTCGATGCCTTTGCCACGGAGTTCGGAACCTTCATCGGCGAAAGCTACAGCGAGGTATGCCACGTGGTTAAATTGGAGAATATTGGCTATTTCGTGTGAACCACTTCCGTACGAAAAAGCCTTCACCATTACAATAATTCCGGTTTCGTCGTTCAGCAGCGATTTGAAATAGTTGAGATTAGCGGCCAAACTATTGAGGTTCACCTCCAAAATCGTTCGGTGCGATTTTAATTCCAGCAGGCGGTCGATTTTTTCGAAGTGGTACTGCCGGCTGCCTTTTAGCAATATGGTTGTGTCGGATACAGGTGTTTGCTCCAAAAAATCGATGGCTTCTCCGGTGGTGCCGAAAAATTGTTTTTCGATGGAAAAAAGGCTTTCGAATTGTTTTATATCTGTGCCAATGCCCAGGAATAAGTCGGGTTGGTGATTGTTGATTAGCATTGCAACCTCGCGGTAAAGGTTTGCTTTCGAAAACCCACTTTGCAGAATATCCGAAAGTACAACTACTTTTTGTGCATGTTGGTTTTGCTGCGATAAGAAATCCAGCCCATTGGCCAGGGAGCCTAAATCTGAGTTGTAACTATCGTTGATAATGGTGGTTTGGTTCTTGCCCGCTTTCTGCTCCAGCCGCATGGGTACCGCACGCAGTAGTTTTAAGGCTTTTTTAATGTAATGAGTTGTGTAACCAAGGTAGAAAAGCGTAGTGATGGTGTGCATGAGGTTTTCTACCGAGGCTTTATCTGTAAACGGTAATTTGAAATTCAGTTCGTTTCCTTTGTGGGTAACCTCCAAATGATTATTGGAACACAAACAAGCTTCAACCTGAGCGTTTTTCGAAAACGACCAACTAAAAAGTCGGTGCTCAGGAAAAGTTTGTTCTATAATTTCGTCTGTCCAGTTGTTCCGTTTTCGGTAAATAATGGTTTCTGCCGTGTTGAATAATTTAAGCTTTTCGATTAGTTTGCTTTTCAGGTTGGGAAAGTGTTCCTGGTGAGCATCGCCAATGTTGGTAAATATACCGATGGTGGGTTGCATTATTTGTTGCAGAATTTGCATTTCGCCGGGTTGCGATATCCCGGCTTCAAATATTCCCAGTTCGGCATCGGAGTTTAGCATCCAAAGCGATAATGGCACTCCAATTTGGGAATTGTAACTACCCGGATTTCGCGTAAGCCGCTTAGTGTCTTCTATACATTGTGCAATCCATTCTTTTACAATGGTTTTTCCGTTGCTGCCCGTAATACCGATTATTGGTATGTTGAATTGGCGGCGCCACCATCCGGCAAGTTTTTGCAATGCTTCAATTACGTCGGTTACCAAAAGGAACGAGGCTTTTGTTGTCCATTCTGCGGCCGGGGTTTCCGATACTACAAATCCATTGATGCCCTGCTCTAAAAGCGTGGGAATAAATTCGTGACCATTGTGAAATTGCCCGTCGATGGCGAAAAATAGCACATCCTCTGTGGTTGTGAGGTTGCGGCTATCGGTAAGCAAATATTTTATTCTCCCGTTTTGCCTGCCAACGATAGTTCCATCAATAATTGTTGCTACTTCCTTAATTGATAACATTTACGGTTTATTGCTTTAAGTGTTTGGCCGGACTTTCGGTTGTTGCCTTTCTGTAGCAAACCCGGCATAGCGGTTCGTACTCGTCTTTTTCGCCCAGTAGCACTTGTTCTTGGTTAGGCACTATACGATGAGAGAATTGTGCCAATCCGCCACAGCGTAAACAAATGGCGTGAACTTTCGAAACGTACTCGGCAGTAGCCAGTAGTTGCGGTATGGGTCCAAAAGGGTTGCCTTGAAAATCCATGTCAAGGCCGGCAATAATTACCCGTATACCCTGATCGGCCAATTGATTACAAACCCGCACCAAATTATTGTCGAAAAATTGAGCTTCGTCAATTCCAATTACATTGTTGCCCGAAGCCAGCATCAGTAAGTTTTCTGATCCATCGATGGGGGTAGACCGAATTGCGTTTGAGTCGTGCGAAACTACATCGGCTTCGGAATAGCGTACATCTTTTTTGGGTTTGAATATTTCGACCTTTAACCGGGCGATTTGGGCGCGCTTGAGGCGTCTGATTAGTTCTTCCGTTTTGCCGCTAAACATGGAGCCTACAATTACTTCGATCCAGCCCGAACGGTGTGTTTCTATTATTTCAGAGTGTCGTAGCATTTCTTTTTTATGATGTTGCGATTTACTAGGTCGCTTGTTTTGCGAGGATTTTAGATATTTTTCCGTGTTGTCGTATGCAAAATTATCATTTATTTGGCATAATTAACGTCGATCGGTATTCATTTTAAGAATTTAGAAATAATACAGTTTATGCTTTAGTGGGAATGCAATTTTTTTCTTCTGAATGAGTTTATCCTATTTGTGGATTAGGTGAAATCTGGCACCAGTGTGCGTAAGAAAATGTATTTTTTTTATGCGCACTGCATAAGGGAGAAAAACTAGAATTGTGCCGATGGTTATTACCCAAATTTTCACGCAAAATATATTATTAGTGTGTTTATTTGCGTTTTCAGTATCGTGGTATTTAGTATTGGCGATGTCGTGCCTGTATTGTGTCGTATTTGGCCAAAAAAGTTTTAGCTTTGCAGAGTACTAAAAGTGATACCGAGCTACAAGATAATTGTTTATGTAATTGAGCTGAATTATGCCAAAACTTTAATGTAGAAGAATGATGAACGAGAGTCAGTTAATAAAATATTTAAAAAACGATTTAGAAGAGTTGACCGATATTTTGGGAAGTATTGATCCCGGGCAAACGCTTTCTGCAATGGAAGTGCGACTCATGCAATCGCGTGTGCGATCGCTTTACGAAGAGTTTGAAATGTTGCAAGATACGCTTGGGCAAAAAACGACAGATAGTATCCCGAAAACTGAAGAGAAAAGGCGAAAAAAAACGGTGGTAGATTCTTCTGCTAAGCAAAATGCGAATAAAACTCATGAGGTCGTTGCTGATTCTGAGGATATTACTGAAAATGAAGTTGAACAGCCAAAAGAAGAATCACGGCAAGTGAAGGAGGAGCAACCTGATCTGAAAAATGAGGAAAATGCAGCGCATGCAGACGAGCAAGTTGTAGAGAAACCGTTGGCTGAGCCTGAAGAGCAGGAGGCTTTTGATACATCAATAGCTGAACAGCAAGCTGCCGATGCTGCACCTGTAGATGACCAATGGCAGCCGGAAAATGAACCTGAGGAAGCGATTTTAGACACTAACGGTCGCATAATAGCGGATAAGTTTGATGCGTCGAGTTCGTTGAACGATCGCATGGCAGCTCATTTTGCCCAAAAAGATCTTGCATCCAAATTGCAGCAACACCCAATTGCTGATTTAACAAAATCGATTAAATTAAACGATAAAGTTTGGTTCATTAAAGAACTCTTTGGCGGAAATGCCGACGATTATAAAGAGGCCGTGAATGTCGTAAACAATATGCAAGATATGGATGAGGCGCTCAATTTTCTGGAGCAACATTATGTGTTCGATCAGGAAAAAGAGAGTTTTAAGAATTTTATGGAACTTATTTATCGACGATTTTTAAAATAAAGATATGCTGTATATTGTACCCACACCCATAGGGAACCTGAATGATATGACCTTTCGTGCTATTGAAGTACTGAAAGAAGCCGATGTAATATTGGCAGAAGATACGCGTAAAAGCCGCAATTTATTGTCGCATTTCGACATCAGATTCGATACATTGCAAGCATATCACAAATTTAACGAGCACAATCAGTTACAGCGCTTTGTAGAAATGGCTCAAGCGCAAACCGTAGCATTAGTTACCGATGCGGGTACTCCCGGAATTAGCGATCCTGGTTTTTTATTGGTGCGGGCTTGCGTAAAAGCCGATGTTGAAGTTAATACCTTGCCGGGTGCTACAGCATTTGTTCCCGCCCTGGTCAATTCTGGTTTACCCTGCGATCGGTTTTATTTTGAGGGGTTTCTGCCACACAAAAAAGGTCGGCAAAAAAGATTACAGTTTTTGGCAAACGTAGATCAAACCATTGTGTTTTACGAGTCGCCTTACCGAATAGTGAAAACACTCACCCAAATGGGCGAATTTTTTGGCGAAGAACGGCAGGCCTCCGTAAGTAGGGAAATATCGAAAATATACGAGGAAACCTTGCGGGGAACATTAGCTGAACTTGCCGAACATTTTACGAAAAAACAACCTAAAGGTGAGTTCGTAATTATTGTGGATGGCCATAAAGCTTAACATATTATTTTTCGCGCTTTTTATTCAATTTGCTTCAGTTCTGGTAGCGCAAGAACCCGACATTGTTTCGTTCGAAGGACGAGCCGGTTTTCCGGTTTCGCAAATCAATCATATAAAACAAGATCGGTTTGGTTACATTTGGATTGCATCGGCTCAGGGACTCTATAGATTCGATGGCACTCGCTTTGTGCGGGTTGCTCCCGATGCCGGTTTGGTAAAGAAAAATATAGTGGCGCTATACGCAGATGCAGACTCAAGCATTTGGGCTAGCGCTATTGATGGCGAAACATGGAATATAAGAAGAAATAGCGTTCTGGGGCACTATAAAGTAGGAGAACCTTTTAATAGACGCGCTCCCATCAACGCAACCTATCGGAAGGTGAATGATACATTGATTTTCCAAACTTATGGACAATATACATTAAAACTCACTACTGATAGCGTAACGCAAGTTTCTTCACGTAAAACCAGCGATCTGGTAATTGGATTAATAAACCGGCTTGATGAACGCTGGCATCTGCAATTTACTTTTTATTTACAACTCAACTTTGATACCTTGATAGCCAATCGGCGCTTCAAATCAGGGAGTGTTACTGTGGTAAATGGAGAAAATAATGCCAGTATTTATTATGGAAATTTATTGATCAGTGCTACTTCCGATTCAATTGGTGCTCGTTTTACAACTGATTACTTGCTCGATCAAAAACAAGCGAACGGTGCAACCTTTAAAAGTCTGTATGGAAAAGGTTTGGTTGTGTGTTATGAAAAAACAGGTGCAACAGACACGCTAATGAAGCACTTTAATGTAACGAGCATTTTTGTTGATGATAATAATGGCGTATGGATTGGAACACTATCCCGCGGACTGTTCTATATTCGCAATTTCTTAGTGCGTAATTACCCCTCAAGGCATTTACAGGCAACTATTAAATATAACGATATTGCCGCTTTTGGAGATACCTTATTAATGCTGGCAAATCACAAATTGATGATGCTCGATATTAATGCAATTCGAAGTGAACAGTTATTGACTTTGCCATTTGTTGCACGACAAATATTTGTGTTGCCCGACCAACGGCTTGTTCTTATGGGAATGCGCAAAATTGCCATAATTCATAAGCCGAATGCACAATGGGTTATTCAAGCTACTTTGACTAATGTTGAAGATGTAAATTATGGTGGAGCATTTTATCGGGAACATTTTTATACTATTGGTTTGAAAGGCATATACAGGCACAATCTTAATTTATGGGAAAGTGCGGCATTTGCCCTGGGTACGAAACGTATTCGTTTTTTAGCCGTTTGCAATGATCAGTTATATGCCGCAGACCATGATTCATTATGGGTTTTTTCTAATGATGAGCTAACTAAGCAGGTTCCTTTTTTTGAAAATAGCTATTTTGGCAGCGATGGCACCAAAATATTTGTAGCTCGCAAAGATGGGGAAATCAGTGTGTTAAAGGGAATGGCCGATACGCTTGCGCAGATCACTAATAAAGAAAACGTTAGACATGCCTTTGCTTTCAATAACAAGCTCTTTGTAAGTTCGTTTAATGGAGTAGTTGTTCACAGAATGGATACGTTGAATCATTCACAAACCCAATTTTTCGATATTTCAAGCGGTTTGCGTAATTCCAATGTTAGAAAGACTCTTCGTATGAGCAATAAGCTTGTATTTTTGCATGATGCCGGTATTGCTATTTCGCCTGACTCTGCGTTTAGCACTTCGGCTGAGTTTATGCTCGATGCCAACGCGTCAGGGGAAATTAAGAAAGACGGACAAAGAATACGTGTCGATATTGGCCGAAATACCCAGCACTTGCAGATAAAATTTTCGACATTTCACTTTGATAGATTATTTCGGAATGGACTTTTGTATAGGGTAGAGGACGATTCTATTTGGCGCCCGATGATGAATAATGAAATGAGTTTGGTGAATTTGAAAAGTGGCGAAACCAATATTACTGTTGCCATTCCCAAATCGTTGAACGAGGCCTCGGAACACTACCATGTGGTTATCCATAAAGAGTTGCGTTGGGCCGAAAAAGTGTGGGTGCAAATTTTGTTATTTATTATTATTGTATCGCTAATTAGCTTTATAATGCTTTCTCGTGTAAGGCACATTCAGCAGAAAAGCGAACTCAATGCCAGTCAGATTTCTCAATTGCAGACTGTGCTGCGTCAGCAAATGAATCCACACTTTATTTTTAACTCATTAACGTCGATTAATCACTATATCCTCCAGAACAAACGCATAGAAGCTAGTCGGTTTCTCACAAAATTTTCGACACTCATTCGGAATATACTCGATTATTCGGGCGGAAATAATATAACGTTGTCCGAAGAAATTGATGTAATTGACGGTTACTTATCGTTGGAGGCCTTGCGATTTAAAGGCCGTTTCAGTTATAGTATTCATGTTGATCCTTCGATAGATAAAAACAAAATACTTATCCCACCGTTTATTATTTATCCGTTTGTAGAACGTGCTTTGCGCGAAGGTTTAATTCATAAGGATAGTAAAGGTAATATTGTTGTAAGGTTTCGATCGATAGGTAGTTACATGCAATGTGCTGTGATGGATGATGGAGTAGGGCTCGGTTATTTTCATAAAAATGTTAATAAATCGAAGAATTCTATTGACAAAAATGGAACACAAATTGCAAAACAACGTATTGAACTGTATAATACCTTATACAAGGAAAAAATTTTGCTGCATGCGGAAGATGTAAAAAATGCTGCAGATGAAATTGTTGGGACAAATGTTCTAATACGTTTTCCTTTAATAAAAGCTTAGACTTATGTTAAAAGCCGTTATTGTTGATGATGAAATTGCTTCCATTGATTCGCTCGAAATATTATTGTCTGCAAGCGACGTTGAAATAGAGGTGGTTGGGCGAGCTTCAAATATTCAGGAAGCACGAAAATCTATCGAAAAAAGTAATCCTCATCTTGTGTTTCTCGATATTGAAATGCCTAATGGCAGCGGTTTCGATCTGCTTGATACATTTACCGATGTTAATTTTAAAGTAATCTTTATTACTGCATATAATCAGTATGCCATTAAAGCTTTTAAGTATGCTGCGGTCGATTATATTTTAAAACCAATTGATATAAATACTTTACAAGGTGCCCTCCGGCGCGTAAATCGTTCGTTAGATGGTCATTCCTCAGCGCAATTGGATGTACTTAGTGAGGCCATCAGGAATTCTTCTTCTCGACGTATTGCCTTGTCTACATCGGAAGCTATTGAGGTTGTTGATACCAATTCGATTATTCAATTTGTTGCCGAAGGTAATTATACCGTTGTTCATATTGAAGACCAAAAACCAGTAATTGTCTCTAAATCTATAAAAGAGTTTGATGAAATTATGACATCGACATTCTTTTTTCGCTGCCATAAATCCCATTTGATTAACTTTCAGCAAATACAGCGGGTTGTGCGTAATCAAAATCAAATAATAATGCGCGATGATTCTGTTGCCTATATCAGTCGCCGAAAACGATCTGAGTTTTTTGAGGCCATTGATGTTTTTCTAAACATGTTTTAAAAGGCCTAGTGGAAACGTTGTTAATGTTATTTTTTTGAAGAAACAAAAAAAAAATTACCGATAATACACTTAACACAACCGTTAGTACATTTCCTGTTTTTTGATAAAGGTTTTTATCTATCTTTGATGTAGATCATTGAAAATATGGAGCCTCTCACTCAGAAAGCTTCCATAAATAATCTGGTTTTTAGTTGGTTTATTTCAAATTTGGGGGTTTCTGCTGGTTACAGAGGCCCCTTTTTCATGTCCGATTTCCTATTTTCACAACATTGTTTAATGTGTTCTGTTTGGAATCACTTGTATTTGATTATTCATATTCTATCAAAATTTTTCAAGTATCTCCTCGTTTGTTTCTAACTGCTGAAACAAGTAGTAATTCTTTGTTTGGATAGAAAATTACAAATTCGACTTGAGGTTCTCTTACTATTTAGATCCTGTCTATAAAGTCGGAGTATCCAGCGAATAAGCCCCATTTATGCTTTCATGTGTTAAACATGCGGCTTTGGTATAATATTCGTTAAAAGTAATTTGATTTTTTTGAGAAGTGTAGCGTGATTAAAAAAGTAAACTATGAGCGAAGAGCCTGATAAAATAAAAACGATAGATACAAAACAGCCGAAACACTCAACTTATAAGCACTTGTTGTTTGATTTGGATCGGACGTTATGGGATTTTGATGCGAATTCGAAGGAGGCCATTGTCGAAATTTATGACCATTTTCAACTGTATTATTACATTCGAAATTTCGAAGTGTTTCTGGCAAAGTACCGTACAATTAATGAAAGGCTTTGGCTTGCCTACAGAAATCGGGAAGTTACAAAGCAAGAACTCGTAGATCAGCGGTTTTATCTTGCGTTTCGATCGTTTGGGTATGATACTATCGAAGCAGGGCGCGAGGCCGGACAAATGTATTTGGAACTGAGTGCAAGAAAAACACATTTATTTCCGGGAGCTAAAGAAACGTTGGCATATCTTGCCGATCATTATGCGATTCATATTCTTACAAACGGTTTTAAAGCTGTTCAGGAGGGAAAGGTTGAAAACTGCGGGTTAACTCCATATGTTACAAACCTGATTACTTCTGACGATGCCGGTTTTCAAAAGCCCGACAAGCGTATTTTCGATTATGCCTTTGAAATTATTGGAACCTCGCCCAAAGAGTGTTTAATGATTGGCGATGATGAGAAAACAGATATCAAAGGTGCTCAAAATGCGGGTGTCGACTATATTTGGTTTAACCCGAAAAAGTATGCTTCGGCTATCGAAAACCGACTTACTGTTAGTGAACTTTCTGAACTTGTGCAACTGTTGTAGTGAGTACGTTTATTTCGAATTGTGTTCTGTTTTTATCGCGAAAGCGCAGGTTTTTTTTCTTCACCGGAAATGGTCTGTTTCAAAACCAAATAGCTGAATTATTTACGCCAGAACACAGGGGTGAAAATCGCCAATACGGTAAATAATTCTAACCGTCCAAGAAGCATGAGGAAAGATAGAATCCATTTGCCTGTGTCGGGTAAAAAGGCATAGTCGTATACCGGGCCTACCCGTCCGATACCTGGCCCCACATTACTTAGTGAAGCAATCACCGATCCCATTGCAGTTTCGAAGTCTAACCCCAACATCGACATGGCCGCTACGCCAAAAATGAATACAATAAAGTAGATGACCATAAATGCAAGAATATTCAGCACAATTTTTTCAGCAATAATTTTTCTGTTCAAACGTACGGGAAGAACAGCTTTTGGGTGCATCAGACGTTTAAATTCGTAATAGCTGTTTTTAATAATCAGAACTATTCGTACTATTTTTACTCCGCCACTTGTTGATCCTGCCGAGCCTCCGAAAAACATGAGTGCAAAAATAAGGAATGTCAGGAAGGGAGCCCATAGTAAATAGTCACTGGTTGCATAACCGGTTGTGGTAAGTATGGAGACAACCTGAAATAATGCAATGCGAAAGGCTTCTTCAATATTTTCTGTGTGATTCGTTATGACCAATCCAGCGGTTATAATTAATGCGAAAACGGTAGTGAATCCAAGATAATATCTGAACTCTTCGTTTTTCCATACTTTGTCAAATTTCCCTAAAAGAGCAAAATACCCTAGCGTGAAATTTGTTCCAGCAATGAACATGAATGCAATAATTACATAGTGAATAAACGGCGAAAAAGCGGCAATGCTCGCTTGTTTGGTCGAATATCCACCGGTAGACATGGTTGTGAAACTATGGTTTACTGCATCAAAAAGGCTCATTCCGCCGATGTAGAGTAATATAATTTCAATGATAGTAAATAAGGTATATAGTCCCCAAAGCCTTTTGGCAGTTTCTTTTATTTTTGGATGCAATTTGTCGGGCGATAGACCTGGAACCTCTGCACTAAAAAGCTGCATTCCACCAATTCCTAAAAACGGCAGTATAGCTAAACTTAGAACAATAATTCCCATTCCACCAAGCCATTGAGTAATACTACGCCAGAAAAGAATCCCGTGCGGCAACCCTTCAATGTCGCTTACAATGGTAGCCCCCGTGGTAGTAAAGCCCGACATGGTTTCGAAAAATGCGTTTGTAAACGATGGAATTTCGCCACTTAAAACAAATGGAAGACATCCGAACAGCGAAAATACTACCCATACTAAACTTACAATGAGAAATCCTTCGCGTTTTCCAAAGTCTCTTACTGCGTTTTTATTGAAATAAAATGTTACGGCTCCTGTAGTCAATGCAATCAGGCTTGAAATTATAAAGGCACGAAAATCTGTGCTCTCATAAAGCAATGATACCATTGCACTTAGAAAAAGGAAGAATGATTCTATCAGCAGTAAAACGCCAAGAATTAGTAATATTATTTTTCGATTAATCATTTAGCCTGGTCATGTTGTTTTCAACTACTATAATAAATGTGCAGCTGCCTTTTCTTTGTATGTAAAAATGCATTCGGGTCTAATTGAAAAAGCCTTCTATTTTGTGAATTATCGAGGGAAGTGCAAATACAACAACTCTGTCGTTCGAATGCACTACGGTATCGCCACGTGCAATAAAGCCTTTTTTATCTCTAATTACGCCTCCAATAATTGCTTCTTTGGGGAAGTTTATTTCTTTTAAACTTGTTTTTGTGATTTTTGCTCCCGGTCGCACTACAAATTCCAGAACTTCGGCGTCGGAGCCAGTCAAGCATACAAATGAGGGTACATCTGCATTAACAGTAAATCGCATAATGTAACTAGCCGTAATGAGCTTTTTATTAATCATTGCATCAATACCTAAATTTTCTGCCAGATTAATGTAATCGGTATTTTCTACTGCCGCAATGGTTTTTTGCACACCCAGTCGTTTAGCCTGAATGCAAGTAAGAATATTTGTTTCAGAATCGCTGGTAACTGCGATAAAAACATCCATTTTTTCGATGTTCTCTTCTCTTAGCAAATCAATGTTTCTTCCGTCACCATTAATAATCATTGCATTGGGCAGGGTGTCTGCCAGCTCCAGACATTTGTTGTGATCGTGTTCTATTAATTTCACCTTACTTGTATCTTGCAATGCAATTGCTGTTCGTGCACCAATTCGGCTTCCTCCAAGAATCATGATGTTGTGCGTGTCCAGCTTTTTTTGTCCAGAGTACTTCATTAGCTTACTAACGCCTTTTTGATTTGTAATTACATACACAATATCATTGGGCATAAAAACATCGTTGCCTCTTGGAATGATGGTGTTCCCATCTCTAGAAATAGCTACTGCTCGGTATATTAGTTCTTTGTCTATTTTTGATGCTTCTTGCAATGTTTTGTTCATTACCGGGGCACTTTCGTCTAACCGCAGCACAAACAGTGATAGCGACCCGCCCGAAAAGTTAAAAACTTCTGATGTGCCAGTTTGGCTCAAAAGGCTTACAATTTCGCGGGCAGCCAGCATTTGTGGGTATACGAGCGAATCAATTCCCAACGAAATGAATTGTGCTTTATTGATCGGTAACAGGTATTCTCTATTATCTACCCGGGCAATTGTGCGTTTGGCTCCAAGTTTTTTACTGATTATGCATGAGGTGATGTTCACTTCAAGCTCGTGAGTTACTGCTATGAACAGGTCGGCATTTTTTACGCCGGCTTCTTTTAAATTTTCAAATGATGTTGCAGTTCCTTCAACCGTCAACAGGTCGAAATGTGTACTTACATCTTCTAATCTATCCTTATTTGTATCCATTACCACAATTTCGTGATGCTCCGTGGCCAGCATTTTTGCCAGATACATTCCAACTTCTCCTGCTCCTGCAATAATTATCTTCATTTATTCAATAATTTCTACTTATTAGTTACCTTTTTTGTGCGGACAATATTACACAAATCATTTGATATCTCCTTAATAAATGATCTGAGATTTTTTTGACTGTGTGTCATCCGAAAATTAATAGTGTTGTGCTTTTAATGTTTTGATTATTAGTTATTTATATTTTTCTTTTTTTTAGGCATGCGCTACCATTTGGCAATAAATGCTCCTCTTTTTTGTATATCGTATATGTGAATGTTGAGTGGTGCTATTTGTTCTCTCCATTTTTGCAGTTTGAAACGCGAAACGGTGGCGTCGACTATAATCGTTTGAGTATTAATTTTTGAGAGTAGTTTTTTTAAATTGTACGGGCTCTTTTCCGAAAGAATAAGCCAATGGTAGCTTAACGGATTTTTGGGAGGCATCGTTTCAGTATTGTAGAAAATTCCTCTTTTTTGGCTGTTTCCAAACCATAAAATTGAAGCGCTTTGTGGCAATGAATCTTTGTTGTTTTTCTCCAATCCAAATGTTGTAATAATTGGCTTCGTATACCATCTGGCATCTTGTTTATCTCCACTATTGTAAATGGTGTACTTTTTTCCGGCTCTTTGCATAAAAAGCGCATGTCTGTCTGTATTAAAAACGGTTAACGAATTAGTGTTTGCAATCTGGTATTGGTTAATTCCTGTAACCAAGGCAAAAAGCAGCAGTGCATAGAACGATAGTTTCAGGTTTTTATAGCTTGTACGAACTCCCCAAAGCCCCATCAGAAACAGTATGGCATAAAGCAAAAGCATTTGCGAAAGCGTTAGGTGGATACCCCGAACCGTTGCCCAGTCAAGGTTGTTGACCCAATTGGCGAAATAGTTCATTCCATACGTTAACCAATTTGCGAGTATGCCAATGGGCGTAGCAATAGCAGGAAACGGTATGGCTAAAACCATGGCTACAAAAAGGTACATAAGGCCTGTGGCAAGGGGAACCATAAGTATGTTTGATAATAAAAACAGGAGCGGAAACTGATTGAAATAAGATAAAGCTAAAGGTGTTGTAATGGCTTGTGCTGCCAACGATACGGCAATTAACTCCCATCCTTTACGCAAAAAACCGTGCTTAAAATAGAGCCACCTTTTTATGTGAGGGAAAAAGGTGACAATGCCAAATACAGCCAGAAAAGACATTTGAAATCCTACATTCGTAATTATTTCAGGGGTGTGGAACAAGAGTAAAAAGGCGGCCAATGCCATTGAATTGTAGACTGCATATTTTCTTCCCGCCAAATCGCCGGCCACAAATACCGAGAACATAGTGGCTGCCCGTGTAACCGAAGGCGATAAACCGGTAAGCATAGCGTAACCCCATAAAATACAGATGGAGACAATGAAGCGGAGTCGTTTTCCCCATTTTGTGCTGGCTACCGGCTTGAATAAGTATAGAACAATTACGTAAATAATACCAACGTGAAGTCCGCTAACAGCTAGTATGTGCATTAGGCCTGCGGAAGCGTATCCTTGTCGTAAATCGTGGTCGAGCATAGACTTGTCGCCCAAAGTGAGCGCCGAAAATACTGCCAGCTCACTGCTGCTCATTCCGGAACCCCGATAGTAGTCAAATAGCTTGCGGCGGAGTTTTTTGAGTTCGATTATTAATTGAAAAGATTGGCGTTGTGTTGTTTTCTCCCACTTGTCTGCCGATAAATAAAATTGATAATACACTCCATTGGTTGCTGCCCAAGATTTGAAATCAAATTCCCCGGGGTTATTTTTGTTTTCAATAATATCGGGTTTTGCGTAAGCGTAAATATATTCCCCAACTTCTAACTCTGCAGCTTCTTTTGTGTTTTCCATGTAAATGGTTGCCCCAGCATTCCTGTTTTTCCAAACGGAGTCGCCATACGTTTGTACCATCGTTGTTTGTAATTTAACACTATTGGCAGTGCTGTCCGGATAATCGGTAAGTTGCAGAAGCATGACCACTGGCTTTGAGAATGTGGCAACATCAAGTTCTTTTAAACTGCCTTTGTCTACTCCTAATGAGAAAAATAGTGCAATCAGCAATAGATCGCATACGCGGTTTCTAATGTGGCTATACTTGCGTGTGGATATGATAATGTATGCTGCCACTAAAACCCAAATGAGATAATCGATGTGGCTGGATGGCGCCAACTTGATACTCATGGCCGAAATTAGACCTGCAAGAAAGGGAATGAGTAGCCGTATGATTGGGTTGTTTTTGAGAATAAGAAGCATGTTGACCTTGTTATTGCTCAAAAATATGGACTTCGATTGGTTTAAACAAAAAAAATCCGGCAAAATTCCGTCATTTGTATCTAGAAATAGAATTTTTATTAGCTTTTCGGAGGTTTTGGAAGTAACGCTTTTCGCGATAACTTTAATTTACCGTTATCGTCAATGCTCAGCAGTTTAACTTCAATTTCCTGACCTACTTCCAATACGTCTTCAACTTTGCGGATGCGGTTCCAGTCAATTTCTGAAATGTGAAGCAGCCCGTCTTTCGAAGGAGTAATTTCAACGAACGCACCGTAGGTTTGTATCGATTTTACTTTTCCTTTGAAGGTTGCACCTACTTCAAGTATTCCAATAGCTTCTTTAATTCGGTTCATTGCATCGTTAATAGCGTTTAGGTCTGAGGCTACAACCTCAACAAACCCTTTGTTTTCGCGCTCTTCGATAACAATTGTCGTATTTGTTTGCTTTTGAATTTCTTGTACCACTTTTCCTCCCGGGCCAATAAGAGCGCCGATAGAGTCTGTAGGAATGGTAATCATTTCGATATGTGGTGCATGCGGCTTAACTTCCGGACGTGGAGCCTGCATGGTTTCTTCTATTTTGTCTAAAATGTGCAAGCGCCCTGCTTTGGCTTGTTCCAGCGCGTTTTTTAGAACTTCAAACGATAATCCGTCTACTTTAATGTCCATTTGCGTGGCCATAATTCCATCGCGTGTTCCAGCAACTTTAAAGTCCATATCGCCCAGGTGGTCTTCATCGCCCAAAATATCGCTAAGAATTGCGTAACGCTCTTTTGCATCGGTGATAAGTCCCATGGCGATTCCTGAAACAGGCTTGCTGATAGAAACTCCCGCATCCATCAATGCCAGTGTGCCTGCGCAAACTGTGGCCATCGACGATGAACCGTTGGATTCTAAAATATCCGATACCAAGCGAATTGAGTACGGGAAGCCGTCCGATGGCAATACTCTTTTTAGTGCTCTGTGAGCCAGATTACCGTGTCCAACTTCACGACGGCTTGTTCCGCGCGATGGACGTGCATCTCCTGTACAGTATGGTGGAAAGTTATAGTGCAGTAAAAATTTGTCTTTTCCCTGACGTGTAACTTCATCAATAATTTTATCGTCGAGTTTGGTTCCCAATGTTACTGTTGTAAGCGATTGAGTTTCGCCGCGAGTAAATACTGCCGATCCGTGAGCAGATGGTAAATAGTCTACTTCGCTCCAAATAGGGCGTATTTCATCGGTTTTTCTGCCGTCGATGCGTGTTTTTGTGTCGAGCACAAAATTACGTACAGCCTCTTTTTCTACGTCGTGGTAGTAGCGGCCAACCAATGTTTTATTAACTTCGTCTTCTTCTGAATATTGCGACAGGAATTCCTCTTTAACAGCTGAGAACAATTCGCTGCGTTTGTGTTTGTCTGCAATAGTTTGTTTGGCTACATCGTAAGCTTTATCGTAGGTGGCATCCCAAACTTTTTTGCGAAGCTCTTCGTCGTTGGTTTCGTGGCAGTACTCACGTTTTACTGTCGATCCAACTTCTTCTGCAAGCTCCATTTGCGCTTTACACTGTTTTTTAATCTCTTCGTGTGCAAATGCAATGGCTTCGATCATTTCTTCTTCGGAAACTTCGTTCATTTCACCCTCTACCATCAAAATATTGTCGATGGTGGCACCAATCATCATGTCCATATCGGCAATTGCTATTTCTTCCCTGGTTGGGTTTGTTTTGAATTCTCCGTTAATTCGTGCAACACGACATTCTGAGATGGGACCGTTAAACGGGATATCTGAAACAGCAATTGCAGCAGATGCTGCCAATCCGGCTAGTGCGTCGGGCACGTTATCGGGGTCTGCCGAAATGAGCTCGATACTCACAAAAGTATCTGCGTGGTAGTCGTCCGGGAATAATGGACGAAGTGCTCTGTCAACTAAGCGTGACACAAGAATTTCGTTGTCGCCTGGGCGTCCTTCTCTGCGAAGGAATCCACCGGGGAAACGACCTGCAGCTGCAAATTTTTCTTTATAATCTACTGAGAGTGGCATAAAGTCCACATCTTCTTTGGCTTCTTTGGCAGATACTACAGTTGCTAAAAGCATTGTGTTGCCCATGCGAACAACTACTGATCCGTCTGCTTGTTTTGCCAACTTCCCTGTTTCTAAGGTTATTTCTCTGCCGTCTGACAGGGGAATTGTTTTTTGAATTACGTTCATATTTTAAATATTTGTTAGTGTGTCGTAGTGTAAGTCTCCGGATACGAAAGCGTGGTTTTTATTTCCTGAGCGCTTTCCCAATGAGGGAAATATGCCATTGATTTTGGCTGTGGAGACCACTGATAAGAAAATCAGTGAAGTACAAAAAAAAGGCAATTTCCATTGCCTTCTTTATTACTTACGTATGCCTAATTCTTTAATTAAAGCACGATACTTCTCAATATCTTTTTTCTTTAGGTAGTCAAGTAAACTTCTACGTTTACCTACCATAGCTAGCAGAGCGCGTTGTGTCCCAAAATCTTTACGATTTACCTTCAAATGTTGGGTAAGATGGTTAATGCGCGCTGTGAATAATGCAACTTGTGCTTCGGTTGCACCTGAATCATTTTCGCTCTTCCCGAACTTGTTGAAAAGTTCCTTTTTCTGTTCTACTGTCAAATTCATATCGCTCTTATATCTTATTTAATTGCTTAATTTTAGATGGCAAAAATAGAATTTTTTTTTCAATTCCTATCCGTTTTTCATGTAAATATATTCTTTTTTGCTGAAATTCACCGCTATTCGCCTGTTTTATTGCAATCATCAGTTAATCAAAATTATGCAAATAAATGTATATTCCAAACTTTTATAAGCTGTGGTGTGAATTGTTGGTTTATTGGAACTACATGAGAACACCATGGTATTCATTTGTTGTACGTTAAATATTGCCTGTCACATTCTATTTGTGGAGTGAAAGTGTTATCTTTGCACCTTATGATATCTATAAACTAAAATTGAAGTTAAATGAAGTTTTTTATTGACACCGCAAATTTAGATCAAATTCGCGAAGCACAAGATTTAGGCGTTTTAGATGGAGTTACTACTAACCCATCCCTAATGGCCAAAGAGGGGATTAAAGGACAGCAAAACATCATTAATCATTACAAAACTATTTGTGATATTGTAGATGGTGATGTTAGTGCAGAAGTTATTGCTACAGATTATGAAGGAATTATTAGAGAAGGCGAAGAATTAGCCGAATTGCACGAAC
>JAQICA010000304.1 GCA_027858775.1 Salinivirgaceae bacterium
CTATTAAACTATTTAAATGTTTAATAATTCTGAAATAATTATAGCTAACACTATAATACAAAACTAAACTATTTACAACAAAAAAATTTACTTATTTCTAAAACAAAAAAAATATTATACAAAAGAACATTAATAAAACATTTCATTTATGGTGATTATTGTAGTAGTTTTATTAAAAAAGTAAGTTTATAGGAAAGTTGGCGTTCATTGGAAAAACCCTTACAGATACGGATGGATAATCCATAGTAATCTGATACCCTACGCTACACAAATGCCTTTACAAATACAAAAAAAGGGTGCATTTGGATTATAATAAATGACATAAAGCAATCATTATTTTACAATCAAAAAAATGATTTGTTTTTTCTATTTTTGATGGTGATTAGTTACGAAATATTATAAGTTTCATTACTTATGAAAACAACTATATTTATTTTATGCCTGATTTTCGCGTGGTTTCAAAGTTTTAGCAATCCCGATTCTTTGTACTTTAAACTAAAAAACCACAAAGAAAAAAAACAGCATTTTCAACTTGCCCAGACACAAATTGACCTGGCGAAATACTATTATTTCACTGAAAAGAACTATGATTCTACGCTCTATTATACTCAAAAGGCTGTAGCATACTTTACACAAAAAAAGCGCAATAAAAAACTTGGTTATGCCTATAAGTTAATGGGGTATGCTTATACTTCCGGTGAAAAATATGAAAGCGCACTACAAATTTTTGATTCTGCTCTGGTTTATTTGCAACCACCGCAACAAATGCTTTCTATTTTGCAGGTTTATACCAATAAAGGGATTGCATACAATTTTGTAGATAACCCTTCTAAAGCTATCAAAGCATTTGAAAAAGCATTACAAATCGGGTATGAATTAAAAGACACAAGCCAAATCATTATAAACAGTCTCAATACCGGCATAATGTATAATATTGACGGACAAATATCAGAAGCCGTTGACTACCTAATCAATGGTATTAAACTTGCCAAACAAACCCACGACAGCACCAATCTAATAAAATGTTATATTGAATTAGGCGATATTTATCTGGAGCAGGACAATATCGATCAGGCTGAAACTTATTATCTGCAAGCCCTTGATATGTTGGACACTGCTACCTATTCGCGTGCGCACGTCTCGCTGTATGATGTTTTAGGATATGTAAAAGAACAGCAAAATCAGTTCGATCAAGCTGAAGACTGGTACAAAAAAGCATACCTCATAAGTAACCAGATTGATTACAAAAGTGGGAAAGCCCAACTGCTATACCGAATTGGACATCTGCACAAAGAAAAACAAGATTGGCAAACAGCCTTATCGTTTTATAAATCTGCATTAGAAGTTGAAATACAAATTGGTAGTATTTCTGACCAGCTTGTCGTTAAAAATGAAATAGCTGCTGTTTATAATCAGTTAAAGAAATACAACAAAGCCGAACAATTACTAAAATCAGTGGTTCAGCAAGCAAAAGATGCCAATTTAATAAGACCTCGGAAACAGGCCCACAAGCTTTTGTCCCAGAATTACAAACTAACTGGTGCTGCAGCCAGTGCACTAGAACATTACGAAGCATTCAGATACATAGAAGACTCGATATACAATGTTCAGCAACTTGAAATAGTAGAAAATATGCGTGTACGCTATGAGACGGCAGAAAAAGAGCAAACCATCATAAAGCTCAATACAGAAAAAAAATTAAAAGGAGAAAAAATTAAAAGGCAGCAACAGTTACTATGGAGTATTATTGCAGGTTCAGTTTTTATTGTGATAATTCTTATTTTGTTGTACCTACAAAATAAAAGAAAAGTAGCTTTAAAACGCTTACAAACCGAACAACAATTATTCCGTGCACAACTAAACCCCCACTTCATTTTTAATGCATTAAATGCTATAAAAGGCTACATTATAGATCACAAAACATTAGAAGCAGCCGATTTCTTAACAGATTTTTCTTCATTAATGCGTCAAACTCTCGAAAGCTCTATTGACGAAATTAATTCATTACAATCAGAAATTGAATTATTGACGGCTTATCTAAAATTACAGCAAATGCGTCTTGAAAATAAATTTCAATTCCATATTGAAACCGATAGCAGAATTGTTGTTGAAGACATTAAGTTTCCGGCTATATTGCTGCAGCCTTTTGTGGAAAACGCAATTGAACATGGTATGAAAAATGGTGGCGATATGGTTGCAATTCGCTTCAACCAAGAGAAAAACCGACTTATTATCACTTTAGAAGATAATGGCCCGGGCATTAAAAATTCCGAACTAAATGGAAAGAAACACCGTTCACGCGGAATGGAAATCATACAAAAACGATTGAACCGGATGAATAAAATTGCCGGGTGGCACGTCAAATATAGTGTTGTGCCCGTCAATAAAAACAATAATACCGGAACCAGGGTAACATTGGATTTCCCGCTTTTGTATTTTTATAAATAATTGAAATACTTATTATGAGCACGAAAATTGTAATTATTGAAGACGATGTTGCTGCAATAGAAAATGCCAGGAGTATTATACATGATTATTTTCCGAATATTCAGCTAGAGGGAACTGCAAATAGTGTAGAATCAGCACTGCAATTAATTCAAAAAACACAACCAACAATTGTCATATTCGATATTAACCTAAAAAACGGAACCGCTTTTCAGGTCATTGAACAGCTCCCGAATATTAATTTTCAGATTATCTGGACTACAGCTTTTGAACATTACGCCGTACAGGCATTTCGAATTAGTACAGTGGATTTTTTACTAAAACCTTACAAAACTTCAGAACTGGTAAAAAGTATCCAGAAAGCAATGGAAGAAATCAACAAAGCTGAGTATGTTAAAAAACTTGAAGCCCTTGCACACAATTTCATGCAACCCGAAGAGAAAAAAATGGCATTGCACACAACTGAAGCTTTACATATTGTAAACCTTCACGAAATTGTGTACTGCAAAGCTGATGATAATTACACTATTTTTATTTTAGAGCAGAACTCGACAATTATGGTCAGTAAATCATTAAAAAACTATGCAAGCTTGCTCAAACAAGACCATTTCTGCCGTGTGCACCAGTCATACCTTGTAAACCTGACAAAAATAAAACAATTCAACAAGGGAAAAAATGCACATCTGACCATGCAAAACAAAGAAAAAATACCTGTTTCAAAAGGTATGCGCAATGAGGTGATGAAATATTTCGATCATTTAAAACACTAAATACTCGACAACCTATCCCTAATTCTTGCTGAAACCTACCAAATTCTAATTCATAGTTTAAATACTGATATTTAGCATATTAATAGCGTATATTGCTTTTATTATCAACAATAAAAACACTATGAATTATGAAAAAACTTAACCACTTCAAATTTTTTGGAAAAAGCTATCGGAACTTTATGTACTCAATTTTTTTAATTGTCTTCCTGCTTTGTTCTAATTTTGTAAATGCACAGGGCCCGGAATGGTTAACTACCATTGGAGGTACTGCCTCTGATTATGTTAAGGCAGTACAACAAGATGAAAATGGAAATTTTTATGCCTGTGGGCATTTTAGTGGCACGGTCGATTTTAATCCCGATGAAACCGAAACAGATGAATACACTGCTACCGGAGCATCAGCCGGTTTTATCACAAAATATGACGGTGACGGAACATATCAGTGGACAACCGTATTAAACGGCAGTCTACACAACTGGCTAATGGATCTTACAATTATAGGCGGGAGCAGGGCAGGCGTTTACGTGGCCGGTGCATATTCGGGCGATATTGATTTTGATCCGGGATTCTCAAGTGTTACTTACACAGCCGAAGATTCGTATGATGCTTTTCTAGCAGGTTACGATCTGGAAACAGGTGAACTGCTACAGGAGTACGTTTATGTCGGTAGCGATAGTGAATTTGCAAGATCAATCACCTCTTATGATGATAATCATCTTGTAGTTGCCGGCACTTTTGAAGGACAAATAGATTTCACGCCAGATTCACCGGGTTCGCTTCATACCAGCAACGGAGAAAGGGATATTTTTATAACATGTCTTAGCCCGGCAGGTGGTGCCTTTTGGATCTATAGCATTGGTGGCACAGGCCACGATGGAATAACCTCTAACAACCTGGAGGTAGATGCAGATAATAATATTTATTTAGGAGGCTCTTTTAGTGATGTTGTAGATTTTGATCCGGACATCTTCACAAGCCATGAGATGACTTCTGAAGGTGGCAAAGATGCATTTTTATTGGCGCTTAATTCTGATGCACAATTCCAATGGGCCAAACAAATGGGCAATGTAAACGATGAGACTACAACTGCGTTAACACTTGATAGTACCGGCATTTATTCTGCCATAACTTTTACAGGTACTATTTCCTGTGTTGTTGGCTACGCTGGTGGCATGCCGATTTTTGAGGATTTCACTTCCAATGGCGGACAAGATATTTTATTGACAAAACACAGCTTTGGTGGCCAGATTATAGGTGACAGCTTTGGCCATATCGGTGGCGATCTCGAAGATCAGTGCAACGATTTAATGACAGATAATGAAGGCCATGTTTTTGCTACCGGATACTTTTTGAGTAGCGACTTTGATGTTAATCCACAAGACGAAACCCAAGTATTTGGTACTCACGGAGGCAAAGATATTTTCATGGCAGCTTATTCAGTCAGTTACGATTATGAATGGGCCAATAAGTATGGAGGCACCGAAGATGATGAAGGCGTTAACCTCCTATACGATTCCCAAAAAATATACTGTGCAGGGACCTACAGGAATACAGTCAATTTTGACATAAGCACCGAAACATCAAACGGACAAGAAGACTTCTTTATACTTGCAACAAGCATCTGGAATACCGAAACAGAAATACTCGATTTTGAAATTCCTCAGTCAATAGCTCCTGTAATAATCGATGAAGAAGCAAGCACCATTGAAATTGTTGTAGGCTATGGTGTAGATCTAACTTCGCTTGTTCCCACCATTACCATATCAATGGGCGCATCTATTGATCCGCCAAGTGGAG
>JAQICA010000019.1 GCA_027858775.1 Salinivirgaceae bacterium
TCAATCTTTTTTCTGCGGATTTTGAGTATTTCCAAAATTCCATAAATATTTTATTTCCCGGCTTAATTACGGAGCTAAAGTCGATTTTTTTAAGCTGCCGATGATTCTGCCGTCCATTACATATGGAATTATATCTGTTTTCTAATCTTGAAGCCCCCAGAATGCACATTTTTCAACTTGTACTATGACAAATATCGCTATTTCCTAAAAAAAATCCGCAAACGCTTGCTCCTCACTGATAGACAAGTATAGCAATGACAACAATTGAGTTAACCCACATTGCAGGCAAAAACCGCCGAAATATTAAAATTATGTTATAGACAAAGTTTATAGTCGGGGTTTGAGGTTTTAAGATTATGTAATATCCTGATTATCAACACCTTTTTTTTCCTGGAAAAATGGCTTTGTATGGACTAATGACCATTTGGAATGCACCCCTATTATGCTGTAAATTAGCAGCATGTTTCTAAAAAGCATCCGGAAATATTGCAAAAATGATAACACAAAGCATGGCTATTATCGCATTTGTGATAGTTATCGTGACGATATTGGTAGACCTCGCCAGCGGATGCTTCTAAGTGTTGGACGACTTGAGGAATTGCCCGACATTCGGCAAAAAGAAGCATTTATTGATCGTATTAACCAATTGGTTTCAGGTAGCCCAAAGTTGTTTAACAACCACATTGACCCAATTGCAGAACGATTGGCTCAACATTTCTATAATGAGCTGCGATTAAAAAATAAAATTGATTATAAACCCAAAATGAAAAATGACTATGAAACAGTAAAAATCAACACCTTAAAAAATAAAAATGTTCGTGAATCTGGAGCTGAATCAATTTGTATGCAAGCTTTTCAGCAATTAAAGATTGATAAGTATTTACGCTCCCGCAATTGGTCAGATGATGATATAAACCTGACTGCTACACATATTATCAGCCGGGCAGTTTACCCTGCATCAGAATATAAAACAGTTTCATGGATAAAAGAAAACTCATCGGTTTGTGAATTAACCGGTTATAACAGAGAAAAGGTTACCAAGGATAAACTTTATGGCGTTGCCCATAAGTCATTTAGGGAAAAAGATGGTCTTGAGTCATTTCTTTCCCGATACACCAACGAGTTGTTCAACTTAGAAGATACCGTTATTCTTTACGACCTTACCAATACTTATTTTGAAGGCCGAATGCTAAAAAGCAATTTAGGAAAATTTGGGCGAAGCAAAGAAAAACGTACTGATGCTAAAATCATTGTTTTAGCTCTTGTTGTAAACCGAGAAGGATTTTTGAAGTACTCCGATATTTTTGAAGGTAACGCATCCGATAGTTCAACGTTAGAACATATCGTAAAAAAACTGAATGAAAAGTCCGGGCATGGCTCACAAAAACCGACCATTGTAATGGATGCAGGTATTGCAACCGAAGATAATATCACTTTTTTAAAGCAACAGGGGCACGATTACCTCTGTGTAGCACGTTCAGGCCTGAAGCAATACAAAGCAGACAGCAGCAAGCAACCCGTGGCACTGCAAGATAAAAAAGGCAACCCGATTGAAATTTTACGTGTCAACAAATCCGGGAAATCCGATGCTTACTTTTGGGTTAAAAGCCATGCAAAGGGACTGAAAGAAAAAGGGATGTCGTCGAAATTTGCTCAGCGCTTTGAAGAAGGACTCCAATCGATTCAAAAAAGTATTAGTTCAAAGGGTGGAACAAAGAAGCCGGACAAAGTATGGGAACGTATAGGTCGATTAAAGCAGAAGTATCCATCGATCCATCAGTACTATGATATAACAATCACAGACAACGGGCAAGGTATTGCTACCGGATTAGTATATCACGAAAAGACAGATGTAAAGGCCGATGAAAAAGCCGGAATCTATTTCTTGCGCACTTCATTGGATATAAAAGACGAAAAAATAATTTGGACAATATATAATGCCATCAGGGAAATAGAATATACGTTCAGGGTGCTAAAAACAGATCTTGACCTGCGTCCAATATATCACAAAACCGATCAGGCTGCAATGGCACATTTACATTTGGGGTTATTGGCATATTGGCTTGTATCTACAATTCGCTATCAATTGAAATTGAAAGGGATTAACCATGACTGGCGAGAAATCGTCCGAATCATGAACACCCAAAAAGTGGTAACCACAACAGTAGAAAATAAGGAAGGGGCAACAATTACAATAAGGCAGTGCAGTGAACCCGATGAGAAAGCGGCAATAATCTACCAGAAATTAAAATACAACTCAATATCGCTACCAAAGAAAAAATCTGTGTGGACTACTGGCGAGATTCAAAAAAAAATATCCGTTAGCAATCAGCCACTTGCTGATCCATAAGCTGAAATGTGGGTTAAGAATAAAGATACAATTCACAGATAAGTCCGTAATGGACTGAAAGTCTGTACGCCCACGCGAAAGATTTGCTTTGCAGGGCTCATCACCTGAAAGTGATTCGGTTCGCACTGTAGCGGGGGCGTGTTGGGTTGTGGGTTATTTCCTTTTCTTCCAGACTTTTGGATTTATACTTGTGTGGACTATTGCTAAAACATAAATAATCCCAGCACGAAAACTACTTGCTCTTCGAAGTGCATGATCCGAAAAGTTCAAGTTCAAGATTTGGCCTTTCTGAAAATCAATGCGTCGCGATTCTCGGGATAACTGTTTTCAGAAAGGGCGTACGCAGAACCTTTAGGCCACGAACACAATTGAAAAATTATTTTAATTGTGAGTAAATTGGACTTTTGGGACAAGCACTAAATACGTGGCAAATTATGATGCTCGAAAATCATTAAAGTTAAGAGCAGCGCAGGTATTGAAAATAACTCTTAAGTCCCCGAAAAATAGCGCACGTGAACACTGTCAGCTTGGTTTTGCACTGTTTCAAGCTCTACCTGTTGCTTTTTATGTTCAACTTCCCGTTGCGGGCGAACAACAATAAAACTGAGCAATATAAGCAGCGAAATGCTAATTTTGCAGAGTGTGCAACTTCCAAGTGCTGTAAGATTAAAAAACGAAGCTTTGGTCATGTTGTTTTCGGGCGACAATTTATAATATCGTTTCATCGAAATGAAACTTAACCGCTCACAACTACCCTTCGTGGCCGAAGTTTTATTTAATTTAATGCTATTATGATTATCACTCATAACTGTTGTATTAAATAGCAATATTTGGATTGTTTTTACTTAATACGCAAAAAAAGCAAAAATATTGCACAAACAGCAAACGTTTGCGGAATTTTTGCCACTAAGCTACTGTTAGCGCAGGATCAAAAACCTACACATAAAACAATACGCACTTGTAATCTCTTCAGTATCAATGCAAAATCGAAAAAACTCAAGCTGCTAAAAAAATAAGGTGCCACCTTAAACTATCTTGCAGAACGTACCTCCTCCTGATAAATGATGAAGAACAGACAATCATAAACGAATTAAAATATTTCGCCCCGTATTTTTACTTAAAATTTTAATTCCGTGTAGTTTAACAATTCATTATTGTTTTATAGCGGTTTTTTAATTAAATTTGGTTACAAAAACCAAACTATATGGAAAGATCTTTACATAAAACACTTGTAACATGGGACTTTAGTGAAAAATCGCAATTTGCAGTTGCACATGCGGTAAAATTAAGTCGCCAATTAGGCACTCAAATTGAGCTACTCCATGTGGTTAAAAAAGATAGCGAAATACAAGATGCATTGACGCAATTGGAAGAGGAAGCCACAAAAGTCGACGAAGCATACGGTGTAAAACCATTGGTGAAAGTACTTGTAGGAAGCATTTTTCATACTATTGGAGATTACACCAAAACAGAAGATGTTAAGTTGGTGGTAATGGGTACGCATGGCATTAAGGGAATGCAAAAGTTTACCGGGAGCTGGGCACTTAAAGTAGTTGCTAGTTCCGAAGCCCCATTTATTGTAGTACAAGATATGCCCAAAGTTGAAACCTACGATAAAATTGTTTTTCCTGTTAACTTCAAGGCAGAAAACAAAGAGAAGCTTATTTGGGCAATTTATCTGGCCAAATATTTCAACTCCAAAATTTACTTATTTAAACCCCCCGTAGATGATGGATACTACCTCACAAAAGTGAACAATAACCTGATTTTTGCCAAAAAACACCTGAAACATTACGGAGTTGACTTTGAACTACACACAGCTGAAAAGGCAAGCAGGTTTGAGGACGAAATGCTGCAATTCGCACAGGATATTGAAGCCGAATTGGTGCTAATTATGACTACCAAGGGTATTGGATTGGGCGACTATATTTTTGGGGCTTCTGAACAGTATATTATTGCTAACAGTGCTAAAGTTCCTATTATGTGTGTGAACCCACGTAAAGATGTGGCTAAAGCAAATTATTCTTCGAACTGGTAAAATAATAACAAATCTCATTTGTCGATAACTTAACGCCGGACAATTGTTCCGGCGTTTTTTATTGTCGCTCCATTTCATTGGCTTCGCGTGGAACACGTTCCATTAAGTCGTGTGCTCCCGATTCGGTAACTAAAATATCATTTTCTATGCGTACGCCTATTTGCTCCTCGCTTATGTAGATGCCGGGTTCACATGTTAGTATCATGCCGGGTTCTAATACAGCAGCGGTGTCGCCCACGTCATGCACATCGAGCCCCATAAAGTGACAAGTTCCATGCATGAAATATTTTTTGTAAAGCGGAGCATCCTCTGGCTGATTATCAATTTCTGTTTGCTTGAGTAAATTCAAATCGACCATTCGTTGCTCCAGAAAACGTTCGGTAGCCTTATTAATTTCCTTAATAGTTACACCCGGCTTAATAAGTCCTATGGCTGCCTTTTGGGCGTCGAGCACGGCTTGGTATAATTCTCGCTGCCGAGGTGTAAATGAGCCACTAACAGGCAAGGTGCGGCTCATGTCGGCAGCATATCCGTTATACTCTGAACCAAAATCGAGCAAAAGCAAATCGCCAGAGTGCATTACTGCATTATTTTTCGTGTAATGCAAGGTACATGAATTTGCACCCGATGCTACAATCGGATCAAAGGCATGCCCGTCTGCTCCGTTAGCAATAAATGTACGTATCATTTC
>JAQICA010000033.1 GCA_027858775.1 Salinivirgaceae bacterium
TCGTATGGAATTATTTCAGGATCGTGTTTCTGATCCTGGCAAGATTTATAATTGTACAAATCAAATTCAGCCCTAAAAAAAACCGTATCATCTCTGTAAAAAATTACCGACAGCGCATATGGGTCGGGTTCTATAAAAGGCCTTATATCTGTCTCACGGTTGTAATCCAATACATCTTTTGTGAACCGAAAAGTTGGTATGTACATGTAATCATATTCTTTTCGAAGATTCTGAGGTGCTGTATCCTGCCAAAGCTTAGGTTCATACTTTGTTTTTATGGCCTGCTGCATCAAGCTTTGCCATATTTCATTTGAAAAAGATGCTGTGCTTTTTTGGTAGCCTTTTGCTTTTAACTCACGAGCTAAAGAATCTCTTAATCCCAAATTGCGAAGCATACCGTAATAATAATTTATCGGTGCAAAGAAAAGCTCTGCTGCCTTAATTCTTGGCTTCATCTCATATTCCCAATAGCGCATATAAAAATAAGTGGTTTGCCCTTCCTGATAAAAAAGACCATGACGAATACAATAAAAGAGACTCTCTAATTTATCAACATTTAGGTTGTGAGCATTCAATTTGGTTGGCCCTCCTTTCCATTTAATATGGCCTATAACTTTATTATCATTAACAATTGCATAAACAGTATCATTTATATAGGGTTTCAAATAAGCTTTGAAATTCGGTTGCAATTTGTATAAATGAATTGTATCACCATAGGTATATACCGGTATTCTATACAATTTAAGGTCATTTTTGTCATAATCTTTAAAATAACGGTTTGTTGATATTCTGGATAAAAGTGTTTTATTTTCAACTATTTTAAAATAGGGTTGGCTTTCGCACCCTTTAAATAAAAGTAGTGCAACAAAAGTTATTAATATAATTTTAATTGTTTGCATAATATTAAGGTGCTATGGGGTTTGTTACATTATTAAAAATTCTAATTGTTTTATCATAAAAATCACGCCAAGGCATATAACGGTAACCATTGGTACCGGGATCATAGAAGACTATTACTCCTCCACGATCTCACCGTTAACGCGCGATTGCTTCGTGAACAATATTTTTATATGTGGGTCGTGTAAAAACATCAAGCCACTCCAGAACAGCAAAACTTACAAAATACAGGCCTCCAGGGTTATGCATTTTATAATTTCGGTTCATGTAAGCAAAGGTAATGTTTTTAAGAATAAAGCTGCAATTCAATGTACCACGCTATGCGATCGCGCGTCGCTGCGAGCCCCGCTTATAAAAACTAAATTATCGAGAAAAAAAGTAGGGTCTATCCGGACAGTTCCAGATAGACCCCACTTTTAAATTCTTTCGCTTTTTTATCTATTTAAAATCACTTTTTGTCTGGCTGTTCCCTGTTTAGTTTGAACGGTTACAATGTAAATTCCATTGTGGAACGAGCTCAGGTCGATGGTTTCGTGGCTTTGAGCTTTTTGCTGAACCAACACCTTACCTGTAAGGTCTGTAACGGTAAGCGCACCTCCCGCAACAGTCGCTACCTGTACGATATCGCGTGTTGGATTTGGATAAATTTGCATTTTCGGTGTTTGCTCATTTGCAATACCTGTAACACGTTCGCCATACAACATAAATGGCATTCCCTGTGCGGTTTCTGTGCCGTCCTCAATCCAATCGACCCAACCGCCAAAGCCTAAGTGCATGGCATTTCCGGTTGTAACCTCATCGGGGTAGGTCACAAATGGAACCCATGGCCCCGAAGTAAGCGTTCCACCTGAAGAAAAATCGAGCCAATACGTACCAGGCGACAGGGTAATCCATCCATTTTCGTTAAAACGCGAAACAGATAACATAATTGGCCGGTCGGTATTTTGCATCTCAGTATCGTATACACGATAAATTCCACTAAACCGTGAACCCGACAATTTGTTAATGTCGTAATAATTCACAATTGTGTCGACATTTTCAACATTGGGTCTATCGGCAAATATTCGAAAATCGAGATGGTTAATGGTTGGTGTTAATCCGCTTTCCGTTTGCCAGTTATAAAAACCCAATGAATGAATAATCCAGGTTTCTCCTTCGGGCACCGTAAATTCATCGGCATTGCGATATCCAATTTCGTAGTTGGTATTGTAACCATAATTCCACATATTCATCTCAGTTTTCACCACACTTAAATCGGCTCCATCGGGGCCGGCACCTTCATGAGTTACTATTGGCCCATTGGTGTAAATGGGCTCACCAAGAATAATACCTTGTACCCCCTTGCCAAGACTATCATTTTCAGCGTTTATATCACCATCTAAAATGGCCTTTACAAGCACACCATACTTTCGATTGGCAGACAAATCGAGGGGTTGGTCAAACGTAAATTCAACTTCGCTCAAGCTATCGATGGGATAATCGGTAAAGGGTTCAAAAACAGGATCGCCAATTTCACTAATAACACATCCATTGGCATCGTAAAGTTGGTACTTCATTGTTAATCCCTCGTGAATGGTTCGTCCCGGGTTCGTTAACTTTACAGATACAATTTCTTCATTTGTTAGAAAACCGCTTCCCGGGCTCAATATTTCATCAACACCAATATCGTAATCAGTAATTACTATCGGAGGTGTAAAATGGTAAGTGGTACCCGCTGTAATTTGCCCCAGTGTTTCACGCATAATGGCATTATTCACCTCATCGGTAGAAATAGTAGCTCCGTCTACGGCATCAGGAGTAACACTTATAAACTCGGTTCCCGAAGATGCAGGTGCATTCATACCAATGGAAACGGTCGAGTATTCGTGCCAATTAGCGGCAGGGCTCATATCACCATAATAAAATTCAATGTGATTATCTACTCCGAATAGAAAGACTTGGAAATTAACAAGACCTTCGCTGTTGTATCGGCCAACCTGACGAAATTCAATACCAAACGTACTGTTCTCCCCTTCCCCTATTTGCTTTACATATATACCATCGCCATCTCCGGCAGAATAAAACTTAAGGTCGTCCCAAAGTGGAGCCAACAAATTAGTAAATTCATTGGAAGCAAGATCGTTGGTTTCTTCATTTATGGCTGCATTGCCAAAATTAATGGTACCATTGGTGTTTACAGTAATATGTGTATAGTTTTCACCATTGTAGTTAAACTCGAAACCTAACTCAATGGGATCCGTAACACCGTCGTCCCAATCAGATGGCGTAACTAGCTCCCCATCTGGAAGTTCATAATATTCACCACTATTACTTTCATAAAATTCATACATGGAAAGTGCTTTGGGTTGGGCGCAAACGCCAACTGAAAGCATTACTAAAAAGAATAAAAAGTACAAGTGCTTCATAGCTATAGATTTAATTATTAATAATTTAGATCAATCAACATTCGTTCGGCCATACAATAGTATAAAAATACGAATAAAGTTACGCAATCACTTGCACTTTTGATGTTTTTTAACGGAAAGCTATTTTTCGTTTTGCAAATTCGAAATTGGTGTTTTTTTCAAACTTTAAACCCAAAATTCGCACCGCGACTTACCATTGCAACAGGTAAAAAACGACTCGTGTGGATAAAAAACGCTCGCTGATTTCTGTTTAACCGTTTCG
>JAQICA010000039.1 GCA_027858775.1 Salinivirgaceae bacterium
CTTAGTTTCTTTCGCGACCTTCTTAGCTTTTACAACCGGAATTAAAAGAACTCACGGATGCAGTAATCGATAATTCTTCCATCGCAAGTCCATCTGCATCCGCTCAAACAGCTTTTAATTCAGCGCTTGCTTCAAGCTAGAAGGTACCCGCAAAAGAAACTTATGTCAATCCCTTAAATTCGCCTAATCCCAATTGTATATTCAAATGCGTTGAAAGTACTTTTTAATGAATTTGACAATAAGGAACAGCCATTATCTGCTGTGACGTTTCTCTGCTGTTCGTATTCCAACGATATAAAAGAAACTTCCTGACCCGAAAAGTCACAATTGTTATAATGGCAATAGCTTGTTAATCAACATATTAATCTGCTGGTTGTAATTTTTATACGACTTTTATCGTAATAAATTTGCAATTACGATAAAAATCGTAGTATATTTGTACGAAACAAATCGTAATAAAATTATTGATTGTCTGCTTTTATGCATAGAAGCGGATACACATTAAAAATTATAAACATATGCGATCGACCAACAATACACCTACAGCAGCCGAATTAGAAATTTTAGCTGTACTATGGGAGAAAGAGCCTCTTACTGTAAAAGAAATTCATTCTGTTTTGATTGCCAATAAAGAGGTTGGCTACACTACAACTTTAAAAACGATGCAAAACATGGTTGGTAAAGGGATATTGAAACGCGAACCCAATGGAAAAAACCATCTCTACTTTTCGGCTATACCGAAAGAGAAAACAAGAGGCAAGCTGCTCGATCGATTTTTAGAAACCACATTTTCAGGATCAGCCTCAAGCTTAGTTCAGCAACTTCTTGGAAATAAAAAAACCAGTCAGGCGGAACTCGACGAAATTAAGCAGCTGATTGAACGCATGCAGAACGACAAATAGCAAAAATGAAAATTATGGAAAGCATACAACAACTTTTTGCAAATGCAATAATCGACGCCTTAGGCTGGACGATTATTCATTCACTTTGGCAAGGCTCAATATTAGTGATCATACTCAGCTTGTTTTTAGTGATTTTCCGGAAATTCAGCGCTCAAGTTCGGTATTTAGTATCGTTCGGCACACTTTTACTTATGATTACGTGGTCGGGATTTACTTTTACAAATGCATACAACGATTCTGTTGAACGTGCTCAAATAAAAGAGAACCTACTATCGTCGCCACAGTATTTACAGTCGCTATTAAGCAGCGTTGACACAAACAACGAAACCACATCAAAATCTGCAATAAAATCGCTCGATATACAAACAATACAGATCCGTAGTTTCTTACAACGCAATTTCTCCATTATTTGTAGTCTGTGGATTATTGGAATTCTATTTCTAACCATTCGACTTGCAACTAGTATCTTATATGTTAGACGATTGCGAACGCACAAGCTGCAGCCCATCGGTAACGAATGGATTGTGAAAATAGAGGAGATTGCCACAAAACTCAACATAAATCAAAAAATTAGATCATTCTTTTCACCGCTTGTGGAATCGCCATTAACATTGGGATTTATAAAACCAATTCTGCTCTTTCCCTTTTCCGCATTTTCGGGTTTATCGACCCGGGAGATCGAAGCAATAATAGCTCATGAACTTGCACACATTAAAAGACACGATTACCTATTCAACATTCTTCAATCGCTTATTGAGATTCTCTTCTTTTACCATCCGGCAGTTTGGATAATCTCATCGCGAATTAGGAACGAACGCGAAAACAGTTGCGATAACATTGCCATTGCTTTAACCGGCGACAAAATCACATTTGCAAAAGCACTATTTGCCATTTCGCGAAAACAGTTTCAACAACAAGAGCTTGCCATGACTTTTGCTAAATCGAACAATAATATTTCATTAAGAATTAAACGTTTACAAAAAAAATCAACTATGAAAACAAACTTTACCGAAGGTTTAATCGCGGTATCAATTATTGCCATTGGACTATTTCTCGCATCATTTGCAATTCCTCGAACAAACGCTATGGGAGTTGTTTCAGGCACTCAAAACATGGATGCAACAACCAACTACATGGGCACGACCGATACCCTTGTTTATAAGGCCAGCGCCACGGCTATTGACAGTTTTTTAAATCAGATTACCCTCAAGGTAGATGCTAATAGCGATGACAATCAAATTTCAAAAGAGATTGAAAAAGTTATTGAAGTTGCGTTAACTGAAGAAGACGATCAAATGACATTGCAAATTCTACAAAATGTAGACGGAGTACTTTCGACTTTAAATATTTCGGAAATTATTGGTAATGCACTGAATGAAGCATCAGTAGAGATAAGGAAGGCAAAAACGGAAATTGATCATGAAGCCATTAATAAAGACATGGCAGAAGCAATGAGAGATATAGAGGAAGCGCGTCGAGAGGTAAAAGAGGAGATGGAAACGGAACTTAAAAACGCGTCGGAAGAAGAACGTGCAGCCGCGGAAATGGGGGCTCTGTTTGCCAATATGGGTCTTAACATTGCAGAATCGGTAATAAAAAGCCTTCCGCTCGACAAAATAATTGAATCGTCGCTGGAAACTACAGCAGTTGTCTTAAGTTCAATGGGTAATATAAAAATAGATTCCCTGGTAAAAAATAAAGATTTGTCAGAAAAAGACATTAAAAAAATGCAAACCCAATTGGCTAAACAACAACTGAAACTGGAAAAACAACAAAAAGAGATTGAAAAACAAC
>JAQICA010000068.1 GCA_027858775.1 Salinivirgaceae bacterium
ATGGTATTGCAGCCCACTACGTTTACCCGGCAACTGGTAAGCAACGGTAAGCTGGCCGCTTTGCGTAAGAGTGAGCTGAAATTTAGAGTAGGCGAAGAAATTGCGGGTATAGAAGTCACGAACGGTCAGTATGCAAATTGTGGGTTTTTATTCCAGTAGAAAATGTGGCTTAAAAATCGGTAATTGTGCTTTTTTCGGGAAATATAAGAGGGATTAAGTGGAATCGGTTAATGAAACTTTGGGGATTTCTAAAAACGCATCACTTTTAAATTAAACAAGAAATATTTTGAGATATGATGGATTATGAATTTTGGGGTTTTTGAAGTCCCCAAAATATAAACCTAATTTGCACACAACCCAATAAACAGTAAAATACATTTATATGCAGCAGAGAATTATTAATAACAAAACGGTCAAGTTTTTTTGTCTAATTACTTTTTGTTTTCTTATTTTTTCGTGCAATAAAAGCGAATACGAAAAAAAATACGATCAATTACGTAAGGAGGTGCTTACCCACTACAAATCGGATTCTAATCCATTAAAAGAAAAGGCAGCCATTTTTCTTCTGGATAATTTGAAAAAAAGGTATGCCGTTGAAGGTGAGCGATACAAAGTATATTCGGATACCATAAGAAAGTATCATAAGAAATTCTGGGTGTTGCATAAAAAGCTAATGCCGCTAAAAAACAAGTCGTTTGGTGAGATAATTTCCGCAGATATTTCCGTTTTAAGCTCCGAATATCTGATCGATAATATCGACAGAGCATTTGCGGCTTACGAAAAAGCAGGCTGGAAAGACCAGGTCGGGTTTGATACTTTTTGTGAGTATGTACTACCATATAGAATTGGGAATGAGCCGCTTGAAAATTGGAGAAAAGAGATTGAAAATGACTCCCTTTTCAAAATAACAGGCGACACCATCTACTCTTTTACCGATCTGGAAACAGCCGCCCTCTGGTTCACAAAAAAACATTCAATCATAAAAAAGGACTTTTGGTTAAAGTGGGGAGCCAATGCGCCTGGCGTTCCCAATCTGCAATATTCAATCTTAAACCTTCTTTCAACTGGGGCATGTTCAAACCTTGCCCAAGTTAGCATGTTTGCATGCAGGTCGATTTGCATGCCAATTGCCAACGATTTTACCCCACATTGGGCAAATGCTACATTAGGTCACGATTGGGTCGCGATTATTACCCCAACAGGTTCAATTCCTTTTGTGTTGCCGGTTAAAAAATCTATGAATAATTACAAAACGCCCGGTCGTATTCCATCAAAAGTATATCGAAAAACATTTTCGGAGAACAAAGAAAGCCACGCAATAAAAAAGGGTTATTGTAGATATCTACCGTGGATTTTCAACAATTCCCGTTTAATTGATGTTACAAGCTTATACATGCCAAGCCATGATATTGCGATACCTGTAATTGAGAATCCCGATAAAAGCAAATTTGCTTATCTGGCGGTGTCGAACCGCGATTCGTGGGTGCTTGTTGGATGGGGAAAGGTAAAGCGCAAAATGGCAAAATACGAGCAGGTTGTCGAGAATTCGGTTTACCTACCTGTTTTCGATGATGGTTCAGGAATACAGCCGTTAAACTATCCCTTTGTTATTGACACAATTGGCAGGCCTGCTTATCTGAAACCAGACCATCAGAACCTCCGGAAAATAGAGTTGTTCAGAAAACACCCAATCAGTTGGTTTATTAATAAATACATCAATTCTATGATTGGTGGCCGATTTCAGGCTGCTAATAACAAGGATTTTAAAAATGCGGTTACATTGTATACCATCAACGAATCGCCAGGCGTGTACTACAACGATATACAGTTAAATGTGCCGAATAAATACAGGTTTGTGCGTTATCTTGCCAAGGATTCGTCGCAATGTAATGTTGCCGAAATTGAGTTTTACGATAAGAATGAGGCAAAACCGTTGATCGGTGAATTTATAGGAGCCAAAGGTTATAAGGCATTTGATAATGTATTTGATGGCAATGTGCTCACCTTTTTTAATGCGAGCGAAGAACCCAACAGATGGGTTGGCCTCGATTTGGGCAAACCTGTCGAAATATCGAAAATCCGTTTTGTGTCGCGCAACGATAAAAACCATATCATTTCTGGCGATTCGTATGAATTGTTCTATTGGGAAAACGAATGGAAATCGTTGGGACAGCAGGTGGCTACCGACAAAGTGCTTGTTTACGATCAGGTTCCATCTAATTGTCTTTTTCTGCTAAGAAACTATACAGAAGGCAAAGAAGAGCGGATTTTTACTTACGAAAATGGTAAACAGGTATGGTGGTAAAAGCAATAATGCATTACAAGAAGGTTCGAATTTGCACCTCGGGTCTTTTCAATCCTTGCTGATTCGCATGTATGCAGTGCGGCTTTACAAACAGCGTTTAAAACGCTTTTGCATCATCAGCAACTAAGAACAAAAAACTTATTTTAAGGCTATTATATTTAAACTAAACCGAATATCAACTATAATATGACTAAAACATTATTTATATTTTCAATCTTTCTACTTAGCCTGCTTGCCTGCAAGCCAAAAGACCAAAAGCCCGACGAAGTCGATAAGTCGGCTTACCTCGAAGATAAAAACCCGGTAGAGGTAATGGTATTGCAGCCCACTACGTTTACCCGGCAACTGGTAAGCAACGGTAAGCTGGCCGCTTTGCGTAAGAGTGAGCTAAAATTCAGGATAAGTGAAGAAATTGCAAGCATTAAGGTAAATAACGGGCAGCGTGTAAAACAAGGTTCAATCTTGGCAAAGCTGAATAAAACCGAGTTCCAACAAAAAGTACAACAAGCCCAAACTGCTCTTGAAAAAGCCAGCGGTGAAGCCTTCTGTACCTTAATTGACGATTCGCAGTTTGAAGTGAGCTTTCAGGTATTGGAGACCGAACTTTCAGAAATCCAACTAAACATGGGTGTAAAGGTAGTTCCGTTTTCCCTGGAGGATAAAGTCTTTATGGGAAAGGTTTCATAAATTAACCTGAAACCTGTAACCCCTGTAAAATAAGCTCCTAACGTTGCATTTTACGGGGTAAACCTGAAACCGATAAATATAGGGGCTGAAACAGAATAAAAAAATGTTGTATAACATAAAACGCCGTAACGTCCTGACACACACACACACACACACACACACACACACACACACACACACACACGATTTTTGCGGCGAGCAGGCTTTGTACATATTTGGAATTACCAATAATAGTTTTTATTATTGCGTAACCTTTTAAATCAAATAAACACTACCTATGAAATTAACTTCCGTTAAAAAAAGGCAAAGTGCCAGTATCCTGCCAGCAAAAACCACGAGATTATTGTTAAGGTACTACAAACAAGTTGTAATCAACCTAATTATAGTTAATGGAAACATAAAACCCCGTACCCTCTAACCCTTGTAACCCCTCACCCCCGTGAACAACATAGTTGCCACCATATTACAAATAATTCTGATAGCGACAATTGCCTTGCTCGTAGCCTTGCTGCCCTTGTCAAACAGTAATGTTTTGATTAACGGGATACAAACGGCCAAATCGTTCAGCTTTTTCAACCCCGGGCCATACGCGGGCTACCTGTGTGCATTGCTTCCAGTTGCGGTGGGGCTGTATTGGATGCACGAAAATTTCAAGTTTCAAGTTCCAAGTTTCAGGTTTCGCTTTAACCTGCTTAACCAACAACTTGGAACCT